>JAFWQX010000075.1 GCA_017508875.1 Clostridia bacterium
AACCGAAAGAAGATCCGGTTCTCTGATCCCGAGTTCCCACATCGATACTAAAGAACGCGACACGATCAGACGGTCGGCAAGTTCCTGCTGCGTCCATCCTTTTTCTGTCCTCAGTTTGACAATTGTCTCAGATACACCGGCCATTCCTCTAAATCTCCAATGTTTCTAACGCGCGTGCCCGAGGTCATTTTGGCGCCTCTAACCCCCGGCAATATTATACAATATCCAAAAAACTTTTTTTGCCACAAAAACGAAATGTTTTTTAGTTTTAAATTCCCTGAATCGGTGGTTTAGCATTAAGGGCGAGCATCGTATTTGGCCTGCCGCTCACGCGCCAACCCTTCGGCAAAAGGTGCATGCGGAAGCCCGGACTCACTAAATGTAAACAGCCCCGGAATTATATGATCCCTGGGCTGTTCGCCTGTTTTTTATTTTCGCACCGTATTTATTTACGTACCGTATTCCGGCGCCTTATCCACCAGAAAGCAGCGGGAACAAGCAGCAGACCGGCAGCAAAATAAAAGCCGGTATTGACCGCCTCGACCTTATTATGCGTGCGCTCCGCGCCTCCCAGAAAATCCGCGATCGCCTCCCAGGGGGCACCGTAATAATTGCCCCGCTTCGACCACCGCCCGAGCATCGCAGGCGAAGGGATCGCCACAGCAAACGCGTACGTCGCGATTCCCATGAGCATCAGCTGCCAGTTATGTCCGCGCTCATGCTTAAGATCATTGACACCGTCCCTTTTGGAGAACAAGATCAGAGCAAATGAACCGGAACGGTTTATGACGGGCCTGAATACCGGCACGCCTTTATAGAACGAGACTTTTTCGGATGCGGTCGCTTTTCCCGCGTCGCAATTGAACGGATTCCATCTGATCCTCGCCATATCGCTTCGGACGGTTTTGCTAAACAGCGAAGCGGCGGCTATTCCGAGGTAGCTCAAGATGCTGACGGTAAATTGAAGCGAGGTTCCTCCGGCAGGAGTGAAGAGCGCGGCGAGCAATATAAGCAGCCACACCGGAAGCCCCAAAAGCCCAAGCACGACCATAACGGCGACCGGAACGAGTGCCGTCAATATCAATATCGCAATCAGCAGACCGTGGGCATTGCCCTTTTTCGGTCCTTTTTCTGCCCTTATCCGCGGTCTCATCTGCTGCCCAGGTCGCTTCCTCCCCATTCAAGTACCGTAAAGCCTTCGCGGGTAAGCACGGGCAATTCCTGAGGCTTCAGCATTAAAGCAAGCTCCGAAGAGCACGGCGCAAACAGCATGTACACGCGCAGGACGTTGTCCGGTTCCGGAACGATATTCAGAGGCATAAGCGCATCGACCTGCCCGCCTGTCAGAAATTCAACGCGGTTATATTCATTGACCGCCATACGCGGCAGCCAGTACGTTATAAACTCAGCCTGCTCCTTATCGGTAAAGCCCATTGCCCCCAGCTGCTCTTCAAGAAAAGCAGCTGAAGCCCGGCCCGGAACAACGAATCCTCTGTCGCTGAAATTTACCTTGCTCGAGTCGAATTCGTAGTACATATAAGGGTACTCCCTGCCGTCCAGGACAAGCGTGCCATCGGGACAGGCCCTGAACCGCCAGCCGCTCCCGGTCTTCTCCCCATCATATTCAGGATACGAAACAGTGATTGCATCAGGATCGCCAAGAACCGCGCTGACTTCTGTTTCTTCTTCAGGATAGAAGTAAACGACCGGCTTTCCGACCTGTATTTTGGGGACCAATCCGTTTTTGCGGATCAAAAGAAAATAATCTGTACACAAAGCGAGCGAGGTCAACGCAAGTATCGCCGCCACGACTGTCCCGCATATCAGCAGCTTCTTTAAAGGCTTCTCATCGGCACCTGTCTTTTTTGCCGCTCTTATCCCGAATATGAACATCGCGACTGAAGCCGCCAGCAGCAATACGGATACGGCAACGTAACCGAGCTTGAAGAAAGTAGAATAATTCAAATTAAATGCGGTAAACAAACCGCGCATACCTGTACCGTCAACTCTGATCAACCAGTTGACAATGAAAGTGAGTATGACCGCTCCGGACGACAGCGAAGCGATCCCCGTAACGATACAGGCCGCTCTTTTTAATCGCGACGAACTCTTTATTGCCGCATATTCGCAGAAAACGGAGAAAAAGACCAGAGATGCAGCAAACGCTATGGCAAGATAACCGGTTATTTCCCACAAGATATCTTCAAACATTTCAGCACCTCCTTCAGCGGCAGTCCGCTTCGTATTCGAAAGCGGAGTCTGTCCCGTCTCCCTCAAAGCAAAATACTTCCTGTTCCTCCGTCAAAGGAGCCGCTCCCAGCATGTCTTCCGGCATACGATGCCTTGCTCTCGCTTCCGCATCTGCGTACAGATCAATAAATCCGGCAATAATAGAAATCAGGATCGGGAGCAGCAGCATAACGACCGCAGCGGCGCTTATGAGCATTCCTCGTTTTGAGCGTCTGTCTGAACCTGAAGAAACGGCTAAAAGCAGAACGAAAGCTGCGATCGCCGCAAAAAAAGCAATTCCGCTCAGAACGATCATAACAATATAGAACGTTACCAATCAAATCACTCCTCTTCATTATTTTCGAGAATATTTTGTTTTCGCCAAAATATTTTTAAGCCGTTTAATCACGCTTCTAGCACTTTAATGAGTTCTTTCGCGATGATCCTGTGCCCTGCGAAAGACGGATGAACGCCGTCGCCCGTCCAAACTTCGGGAGCACACTTTACAGAAAGGTCGTAGAAGAGCCCGTCAAGCGGTATATACGCATCGGCGTATTTGAGCGAAAGCTTGCGAAGGGCGTCGATCTTAGGCCCGATATCGGCTCTCCAGGCGTCGGTGACAACGCCGGTCGGGATCGCGAAAGGTTCGAGTATTATAAGTTTCGCGCCGGCGTCTTTCGTCTGCTTCATTATGAGCTCGCAGTTCGCCGCATACTCTTCGACGGTCGTGGGATCGGCGGAGTCAAACGCGCGCCACGTGTCGTTTATGCCGATAAGGATCGTCACGACCATGGGGTTCAGATCGAGCGTATCCTCCTTCCACCTCGCCACCAGATCCTTAGAGCGGTTTCCGGAAATGCCTTTATTGAACACCTTTATCCCGAGATCGGGGTAAAAGTTCTCGATATACTTCGCCACCATTCTTGAATAGCCGCAGCCAAGCTGTTCCGGGTCGGAAAACCGCCCCGCGTCTGTAATGCTGTCTCCCTGAATAACAATAACACCGTTTTGCGTTAACATCTTTTTTCCCTCCTGTGTTACGTCGTATTTAATGTCATATGGCCCTTACAAGTTCGCCTTTACCGCAGCATCAGGCTGAGGCCGCTTAAAATGCCCTTTAAAGCGCCGTTCGTGTCCGGAGTCATAATTTCCCTTCCGGCTTCCGAAGCGGCCTTACAGAGCATCTCAAGGCCGTTTTTGGAGCTTTCAGCGCTCACCGTGACGGCGTCAACGTTGAATCCGTGTTCTTCTATGGGCATCTGCCCGGTTTCCGAGAGGTCGGAGCCGGCAGGGTCTGTCAGGAAAGCCAGCGCCGCGTACTTCGCGTTGTCCTCCGTAATTGTAAGACGTTCGTCGCATATTACGATCATCCCGGCCCCGCGGGCGTAATTGATCAATGCCGAAAAAGCCACCGTGCCGCTCACGCCGTATTGACCGAACCAGATGCTTGAAAGCACGATCCCGGCATATTTCGTTTTCGCGCTGTCAATGAGTGCTCTGCCCCACGCGAAGGCCGCAGCTCCGGCGCTTTTATATTTTTCTCTTACGTTCTGCGGGACGTCAACTATCTTCGCCCCGGGATCATATATTTCCTCCGAGCCAAGCGCCTTCGCCCTTGCCTCGAAACGGTCTTTAAAAGAATTCAAACAAAGGACCACCTTTCCAAATAAAACCTCAACTCTTAACTCTTAACTCCCTAAACTCCATTTGAACTTCTGCGAAGCCGAGTGAATGGCTAAGAATTTTGTTTGACCGAAATGCGAATTAATGAAGGGAACGCATGAGACCCAAAATTCGTGCCATCACTCGCTTCGCCTCTTAACTCTTAACTCTTAACTCTGAACTCATTCCTCGTTCTTAGAATATAAAATTAAACCTTCCGAACGGAGCGCAGTCGCCGTCACGGTAGAAATTCATAACGTCATTAAGAGCGATATTGTCGATCCACTTAAATTCGAATTCCGGCTTCCCTTCACCGCAAAGCCCGATAAGCGCACGGTCTGCCTGAAGCATGAGTTTGTCGCCGCGGATCTCCCACGCAGCCTGACCGATCTCCTGCCACGAACCGTCCTTCCATGCATAAACTTTTCCGGAAGTGATCTTATAATCGTAGCCCTCCCAGCCCGTCGCCTTGTCGCGGTCAGAATCGATCAGCAGCGTCATATAATTCACGCTGTGCTCGGTATCAGGAAGGATATTGTCAGCGCAGATCGCCATAAAGCTCAGCTTATCTTTGTCCCACGCCACGCGCGCGCCGGTAATATTATTGCGGCCGGAATAGTTCGTGTATCTGGGGGCAACGCCGAGCGCCTCGAAATTGCGGATCGCCTGCGTGCCTTTATGTGAAACGTATTCGGGCTTAGCGGCAAGGAGGGCGTCGAAATCACCCGCTTTAATTTCTGCCGCCGGCACGTCGCGGTCAATATGTCTGAGTCCCTTGAACCGCCTTATATTTGCGCACAGCTGGAGGTAGTACGTATCGAGATATCCGTCGCAGTCCGGCTCGATGTCGCGCGAATGTTCGCGGTCGTACTGGTCAACGAACGCTATCTGTGTGCTGCCTTCCTCTCGCACCCAGGGTTTGCCGGGGAACTTGCCCATTATCCACTCGTTCCAGCCGGTAACGAATACGTATTCGGGGTCGATCGCAAGAGCATTCTCCCACTGCTCCTGCACGTTGTAGCCGTATTTGTACGAATCTTTCGTGAGCTTTTTATGCCCGTCCTTATGCGTGTAGCTGCGTCCGAACGTGTCTTTAGCGTTGAAATGTGTGCAGATGCGTTCTGCGCTGCAGTTCTGCGCCACGCCCACCGTGCACATTTCGTACGTGCCGTCCGCCTGCTTCACGTACCCGTTCTGAGGCGCCATTTCGAGCCAGCCCCACTGATCGTCGCGCTTCGGGCCGCCGGCATATAGAGGCTGTCCGGGGCGGAAAGTGAAGAAATCGCGGATCTCGTTCAGAACTGCCGTGTCGTAATCTGAAATGCCTTTTTCAGGTATGCATTCCGGGTACGCCATGACCATCGGCTTACCCTTCCACATGAACCAGAGGTCGCGGAATTTGCCGGGTTTATAGAGATCCTGATAGAGGCCGCGCAGCATCCTGAGCGAGTTCGGATCGATCCCGAAGTTCATCATGAACGCCACCTGCGGGGTGTGGATTCCGTCTTTGCGCGCTTTATCAAGTTCGATCAGCAGCGGCATGAAGGCGTCGCGCCAAACGAGCGAGCCGTTCGTCGTGTCAAATACGAGGACGTCCACTCCGGCGTCGGCAAAGTACTGAGCGTGCTTGCGGATCACGTACGGATCGTCGTTGCGGTAGAAGCCGTAGAACGGTTTGTTCCAGTGGACGATATCGTGTTTCGTCCAGGCGGGGTGGTTCATGTCGTATTCGGCTTCGGGATATTTTGAGAGGATCTCGGTGAGGTTGCGCGGGGTGCCTCCGTTTCCGTTGCCGTTTCGCCACGTCCAGTAGAAAATACCCACGAATTTATCGCGCGGTGCAGGGGCTTCAGATGCATCCGGAAGCTTGCGGCCGAGCATGTCGGTGGCAACGAGCAGGTCGTTGTTCGTTTCTCTGAACGTGCGCTCCGGAACGGGAGGTACGTTCGCCTGATCGAACGGACTGTCGGGAGTGAATTCGACGGTGTCAATAAACGCGTTTCCTATGTCTTCCGACCTGAATGCGATATCGTGCGTTCCGGCTTTGATTTCCGGCACTTCCGCCCACGTGTCCTCGAATTCGTGGAAGTACGCCGTCCCGTTCAGCATAAATTTAGAAACGGGAACGCCGTCGACGCTGAGTGTGTTCTCGAACGTTCCCCCGCTGAACGTCTTATAGACAAGTTTTATGCCTCTGACAGCCTCGTCAAAGCGCACATTTTTAAAGCATATGGTATTATTGGCCTTTTCGGCATGCCACTTGCAGTTCAGTTTCATATTAAGTTCCTCCGTTCTTTCCGGGTACTCACGTCCGGTGTTTTTTCGGTGCATTCAGTATAGCATACGGGGCGGGGACAAATCAAGTGCCGCGACATCATCAGGACGGCAGCGGCGTAAAAAAAGACCGCCGTCGCCGGCGGTCAAATATTGGTTCTTCGATTCTTAAACAAATTATCTCCTGGGCGTTCTGAGGAACGGAGGAACGGAGAACTCGTCGTCATCAACGACTACTTTCTTCTTCTCGGGAGGATTCTGATCCGGAGCAGCAATCTTGGGCTGCTTGGGCTCAAAAACAGGCTCGGACGAGATCATAACTTCACCGTCGTCGTCATCTTCGAAACCGGCGGCAATGATCGTAACGACCATCTCGTCATTAAGCTCATCGTCAGGGCTCGCCTCTTTAGCGCCGAAAATGATCTGGGCATCTTTATTAACCTGATCATGAACGATATCGGTAACCTGCGCAAGCTCGAACATATTGATGTTATCACCGTAGTAATAAACGAGAACAGAATTTGCGCCCTTTATAGAAGTCTCAAGCAGCGGATTCTGAGTAGCGATCTTCAGAGCATCCTCAGCCCTGTCCTTACCGGAAGCACGGCCGACACCCATGTGAACGACGCCTTTATCCTTCATCGTGGTCTTAACGTCATTAAAGTCAACGTTGATCTCAGCCACGTCGGTGATGATATCGCAGATACCCTGCACGGAATTGCTCAGGACCTGATCCACAAGCCTGAACGCATTGGAGATCGTAACCTTCTCGTCGACGACCTTCATAATATTATCGTTAGGTATAACTACCAGCGAATCAACTCCCTGACGGAGTTTCTCGATACCGGTGGTAGCAGCCTGCATCTTACGGCGACCTTCAAAACCGAACGGCTTCGTAACTACCGCGACCGTAAGGATACCCATCGACTTAGCCATCTCAGCAACGACCGGTGCGGCACCCGTACCGGTTCCGCCGCCCATACCGGCAGTGATGAATACCATATCGACACCCTGCAGATGCTTATTGATCTCATCTCTCGACTCTTCAGCGGCCTTCTCACCGATCTCGGGATTAGCTCCAGCTCCAAGTCCGCGCGTAAGCTTCTCGCCAAGAACGATCTTGGTCTCTGCGCGGTTCTTAAGCAGAACAGCTTTATCGGTATTCATGGCGATGAACTCAACGCCTCTCATACCGGACTCGATCATACGGTCAACTGCGTTGTTTCCGCCTCCGCCAATTCCTATTACGACGATCTTTGCGTCTTTCCCTGCTTCGCTATCATATTCAATGCTCAAGGTAAAACCCCCTTAGTTCAACAAAACGTTTTGCACATTATATATTACAACAATTTTTTCTTTTTCGCAAGAACTATTTTTATGCTTTTTTCGTAAATCGAGGCGTTAATCGCGAAGTTTTCCGATAAGATTGCGGAACTTGTCCTTTATCGAACCGAAAACTCCCGGTTTATTGTCCTCCTGAGCCCCTTCCGGCTCCTCGCGCTCGATATCCGAACGCTTCATGCCGTAAGGAAGCATTGACGCGATATACATGATCATACCGCTGGTGTACGTAAATATCGCCTTCATCGCGGTATTGCGCGTAAAGTCGATGTCGGCAAGCTTCGTCCTGAACACGCGCTCGCAAACTATATCGAGGCCGGAAAAGCCCACGATGCCGTCGCCGGAAAGTACTACGCGGTCAATGAACGACGTATCGATCTCGTCTACGTCGAGCCTCTCCCTGATAATGCCGAAAATATCCTCGATCCTCGCCTGCATGATCCCGACGATCTCGGAGCATTTAACGACGCGCGACTTACCGTCCGCGAGCGAACCGATGGCGACGTCAACGTCGTTCGTAACTAAAGAAGCGTCTGCGATCTGGTAATCGCACTTGAGCAGTTCAGCCTCTTCCCTGCGCACGTTGAGCACCTGCGCGATATCGCCGGTGATCGTACCGCCGCCGACAGGAAGCGCGGAAGCATAATAAATATTGCCCTTATAGAACACGCAGAACTCGGTCGCGAAGCCGCCCATATCGATGAACAGCGTGCTCGCATCGGGATCCGGACATGCTGTCAGCAGCGCTCTTACCGCGACAGAAAGCGGAATAAAACCGTCGATCTCGAGTCCGGCAGCTCTGACGCATTCGCTCACAGCCTCTACGTAAGTATTTTCCGCGATCAGAAGCTGTGCATCCACGCGCAGATTCGAAGCCTTTATACCGATAGGAGAAGTCGTCTGGAGCCCGTCATCCAGAGTAAAGCGGATAGGAACAGCCCCGAGCAGGTATTCGTTATCGTAAAGTTCAGTACCTTCGACTTTATCGAGCAGCGCGGCAACGTCGTTTCCCGTGACCACGCCCGGTTCGGTGCCCGGTCCGAAGTCGCCGTCTTCAGAATAAACGGGGGCAATATTTATCGAATCGACGTTTTTCACATACTTCACGTGAGCCCCGGAAATACTGACGTATGCGGAGCGGACAATTATTTCGGTCTTTTCTCTGATGCGTCTCAGCACTTTGCGGATACTCTCCGTGACCTCCGCCGCATTTTCGATCTTAAACTTTCTGATGCCGTGGCAGACGGAATAATCTCTGGCAACGATATGCGGTTTTCCGTTGGTCCCGACTTTCGCGACCAGCAGCCTCACACCGGTGGTACCTATATCCATTACCGCAATGTATTCATTCATAATGATCACCGCTCCTATTTCTTCCTGACGTCTTTCTTCATAAACTTGCTGAAGAAGAGTCTCCTAAGTATTGCAAAATTTTCAAACAGTCTTACGCCGAATGCGAACATCGGAACAAGATAAAGGCTGAGCCCCAGTTTTTCGCCTATAAACGTAAGAAGCAGCGCAAGCAGCAGATTACCGATAAATCCCGTTATGAAGACGCGGATGTCAAAACGTTTCTGCATATCCGCCACGGCGCCTCCGAACACAGTATCGAGGCCCGCCAGTATTCCGACGGCAACGTACACCGTGATCCCTTCCGGAATATCAAAAGGAAGGAAGATACCTATCAGTATTCCGATGACCATGCCCAGTATGGGTATCATACGGCTATTCCTCCCTTTCTCCGTTCTTAACAAAAGTCGCCTGTTTACCGTCCGCGACAGTTAAAGTGCCGTTGGATTCCCCGTTTACGCCTTTATCCATTACGCCCTTTAACATCGACAATTTAATTCCTAAATCGTCCGGCCCTCCTATTTTTATCGTCAGGCTCGGGGCGCAATACAGGTATATATTATTATAATCCGAAACGTCGGCAATATCAATATACCCTTCCATCTGAAGCTGCGTCATCAGCGCACAAATGCGTATGGCGGTGTCGATATTCTTGTTTTTTCCGTCTGAAATGCCCGAACCGAGCTTATATCCGCCGGGCGTTATCCCCTTTACGAGCGGCATCCCTTCAGGCAGATTTTCTTTCGAGAACGTTTCAAGTACGATCCCGTGCGTGTCGCACAGCAGGTACGTGTCGTAATATTCGGTAAGAAACGATTCGCGTCGTTCTTCGGCCGTGACTTTCAGCTTCCCGCCCGGAACGTATTTCACGCGTACGTTCTCAAGATACGTGCAGTCGAACATTATCCGCTTCTCTTCTTCAACGAGTTCCAGGCTGAAAATGCCCCTCGTCTGCTTCAGAGAAGAATTCTTAAAAACAGCCTTGAAGCCGTTTGTCCCGACGTAACTGTCGAGATAGCCGGCAATATCGTCGTGCGAATAATGGCGAAGTTCGTCAACTTCGATCGTTTTGATCGAGAAGAACGGGGCGTTGAACACAACTGCGAGGGCGATCATGAACAGCAGAACGAAAACTCCCAGTATGACCGGCAGCTTAGGGATACGCTTTTTCTTATTATTCTTCACCTTATCAGTTCCCATGACCTACTCTTCCCCGCGACCGCCGCAGGCACCTAACTCTAAACTCAAATACGTGTCATCATCCGGTTCGCCTCTTAACTCTTAACTCTGAACTCTGAACTCTTAACTCTTAACTCTTAACTCTTAACTCTTAACTTTTAACTCTTTAACTCCTCCATTATCTCCGCAAACGCCTTTTCGCTGCCGCGTATCGTTTCACGGCTTACGCAGTAGGACAGGCGGAAATAGCCGGGATACGAAAAACCGCTGCCTGCCACTACGATAGTGCGGTGCCTGAGCGCGATCTCCGCGAACTTCTTATCGTCCGGGATCGGGCTCTTCGGGAACAGATAGAACGCTCCTTTGGGGAGAGTGCATTCGAACCCGGTGTTGATAAGAATGTTATAAAGCATATCTCTGCGTTCTTTGTAATCGGAAAGCCCGACGGCGCTGTAAAGGTGTCTTGCGGCAACCTTCTGGAAAAGCGCAGGGGCGTTGACGAAGCCCAGAGTGCGGTTCGAGTATACGATCGCGGCTTCGAGCACGTCTTTTCCCGGCAGATCGGGGTTCACAGCGACGTACCCTATCCGCTCTCCGGGAAGGGCAAGAGATTTGCTGAAAGAATTGACAACTATACTGTTCGTGAATATGCGGGAAACGCTCGGTACTCTTACGCCGTCGTAAATTATTTTCGCGTAGGGTTCGTCAGAGACAACGTACACGGGCTGTCCGAATTTCTTTTCCGCTTCGTTAAGAACGTCGCGGATCGCGATCAGATCCTCCTCCGGATATACTGCCCCGGAAGGATTGTTCGGAGAATTCAGTATTATGGCCTTTGTCTTCGGCCCGATCGCTTTGGCTATGGCGTCTACGTCCGGTCTGAAAGAGCCGGGGAGCGTTCTTACAGGTTTTACGATGCCGCCCTGATTCCCGACGTACGAATTATACTCCATAAAGTACGGGGCCAGCGTTATCACCTCGTCGCCCGGATCCAGCAGCGAATGGAACGTGACGGAAAGGCCTGCGGCCGCGCCCGTCACCATGACGATCTCATCGGCGGTAAAGAATCTTCCGCTCTCCTCGGACATATATGAGGCAACGGTCTTGCGCACGTCGGTAAAGCCGGCGTTCGACATGTATTTATGGATGTTCGGCTCATCCGCCAGAAGGCGAATGTCGTCAATAATATCCTTGTCCGGTTCCGGATCCGGGTTTCCGAGAGCAAAATCATACACGTTTTCAGCGCCGTATTTCGCCTTTAAAATATTGCCCTGCTCGAACATCGCCCGTATCATCGAGCCGGAAGCGAGGCTTTCGGTAACTGCTTTTGAGAACATTGACCTCATCCTTCCCCTTTGAGAATACTTATTACCTTTTTGCGGTCTTTCGCGCCGTAGACAGCGCTTCCTGCTACCAGCACGTCTGCACCGGCCGAGACTACCTGCTCATACGTCACTGTATCGACTCCGCCGTCGACCTCGATATGCATTTCCGGGAATCCCGCGCTTTCGCACATCTTTCGCACCGCTTTTATCTTCTGCGTGACCTGAGGGATGTACGACTGCCCGCCGAAGCCGGGGTTCACCGACATCAGCAGTATCATATCGATGTCCGGGAGGATATATTTAAGCGTCTCTTCCGGCGTCGCGGGATTAAGCGCCACTCCCGCCATTACGCCCTGCTTTTTTATGAGCTGTACCGTGCGGTGCAGATGCGTGCAGGCCTCCTGATGGACGGTGATCATGTCCGCGCCGGCTTTGGCAAATTCTTCGATATATTTGTCCGGATTTTCGATCATAAGGTGAACGTCGAACGGAAGTTTCGTCACGGGCCGCGCTTTTTTAATGACAGGCATTCCGAATGAAATGTTCGGCACAAAATGGCCGTCCATTACGTCAACGTGGATCCAGTCCGCGCCGGCGCGTTCAACGTCGATTATTTCCTCTCCCAGTCTCGCAAAATCCGCCGACAGAATAGACGGGGCAACCAATGTTTTCATTCCTTTTATCCTCCGTTTTTATTGCTTTTTCTGTATTTGTTCTTTTCTTTGAGTTCGAGCTCGCGGTACAGTTTTTTGTACCGTTCATACCGCTCCGGATGGAACAGTCCGCCGTGAACGAGCCCCGGTACGAAGCATCCCGGCTCCCCGGTGTGGCTGCAGTCCTGAAAGCGGCATTCGCCCTGATGATTATATACCTCCGGATAGTATCCGGGCAAGTCCCGCGGCGCCGTATTCTCGAGTTCGAACAGGCTGAAACCCGGCGAATCTATCACGAAAGACGGGCGGGACACGTATCTGGAAGAGACGGGGAACAGTTCGGCGTGCCGCGTAGTATGTCTGCCCCGAAGCGTCTTTTCGCTAATGTCTCCCGTTGCCATAAAAGCGCCGTCCGTAAGCAGATTAAGGATGGTAGACTTCCCGACGCCCGACTGGCCGGCGAGCACGCACGTTGACCCTTCCAGCAGCGGGAACAGGCCGTCCAGACCGTGTTTTTCCGGGTCGAAAGCCTTAGTGACAAAGCATTTGGCGGCGAAGCGGTATTGCCCTGCAATCTCCGACGCCGCCTTTTCGTCCTGATCCGCTTTATTGACAACGAGAACGGAATCGATCCCTTCCCTTTCTGCGCATACGAGCAGTTTATCGACGAGCATCAGGTCCGGAGCGGGCGAAAGCGAGGCGATCACGAGCACGAGCTTATCGATATTGGCCGCCTTCGGCCGGATGAGCACGTTTTTTCTCGGAAGTACCGACGAAATTACTGCCGGCGTTCCGGTGTTAGCGTCATTCTCAATCATGACACTGTCGCCTGTCACCGGCGTAATACCGCCGAGCCTCAGGCTGCCGCGAAGTCTGCATTCATATTGCGCATTTTCAGAATAAACGGTATAAAGCCCGCCCACACCCTTAAGAATGATTCCGGTGCGATCGGCCGCCATTACCTTTTCTCCACGTAATCGTAAGTAACAAGGATCTGTTTGTAGATCGAGCGGTTAATGTAGATAGTCACTTTTACAGGCATCCCGCTAACAGGAATGTTCAGATGATACTTGAACGGGAATTCGGTCCTTTTAAGTGAGCCGCTGTAAATGATATCCGAAAATGAACCGGATCCGACGAGCGGTATCGATTCGATGCGGACGTCAACTTCTTCCGCCGAAGTGACGTCGGACGGATAATCGAGCGTGAGTTCTTTATCTGTCTGAAGCATGCGCACGGTAAAGAAATAAATCTCCACAGATTCTCCGACGTATATCTCGGTCCCGGCCTGAGGATACTGCGCCACTACCGTCATTGACGCAAGAACAGGCGTGGGAGACGGGGTGGCCGTAGGCGGAACGGTCGGAGCGGTGGTAATTGACGGGGTCTGCGTGATTTCCGGGGTAACGGTATTAATCGCTTCGGCCGAAGAATCGGGGGGCAATTCCTGCGTGGGTTCTTCGGTGGGTTCGAGCGTGGGTTCTTCCGTGGGAGTCGGTATGAGGAGCGGATCCGCAGTAGGCTCCGGCGTGGGAGTCGGGGTGGCAACAAGGTCGGTTATATCTGAGCCCGGTTCCGGATATGCTCTTCTGAGCGTGAGCCCTGCCAGTGTAAGCTGCATCTCAGCTTCCTGCGCGGTCATTCCTATAAGGTTCGGCACGCGCACTTTTTCTGCCATCTGACCCGTGCTGTAATAGATCGTGACCGTATCGCCCGGCGTAACGATAGATCCTGCCGCAGGCGACGTACGCACGACCATGTCTTTCTTATGCGAAGCGCTTGAAACTGTATGGAAATTAACGCTCAGACCGGCGGAAGTCAGGTCCGCAAGCGCCTGGCGGTAATCCTTATCCACCATATCTTCCAGAATAAAAGAGTTGCTGAGGCTGGACACTTTCAACGTGAGCACGTCTTTGAGGGTGATCGTCTCTCCGGCGGCAACGCTTTGCCCTACCACGTATCCGAGCGGGTAGTCTTCACTGAGCGCCGGTTCCTGTGCGACGTTTATTCCCTTCGCGGTGAGTTCGTTGATCACGTCCTGTGCCTTCATCGCGTGGTAATCTGCGACTTTATAGGAAACGGAAGTGAATTTACCCATGTTTGAATTGAGGTTCCTGAACCGGTTCACCATAAAGATGATGCCAACAATTCCGAGAATGATGGCAAGTACGTACGCGAAAGTCGTCATCGTGACGTTTCGCACGATCTCGGCGCGGTTTATTTCAAGTTCTCTGTCGGTGTAATCCGCAGCCCTGCGGCCCGGAGCGGAGTTCGATGAATTACCGTCTCCGTTCTCGTATTCATTGATATCTTCACGGCGTATGATCAGCGGCGCAGAAAATTCGGTCGCTTCGAGGTTCTGTATGTCCGCGGCTCCGTCGTCGAGGTTATTCTCGGGAGTAAGGAACGAATAGCCGGGATTTGCCGAGACCATCTTGAGCCTTGCGTACATATCCCGCGCAGTCTGGAAACGCTCAGCCGGATCTTTCTTAGTGGCCATCATTACGAGATCGCTGACGCCGTACGGTATGTCCGGATCGACGGTATGCGGCGGCACGATGTTTCCGTCTATATGTTTAAGCGCGATGCTTACGTGCGACTCTCCGTCGAACGGCACGACGCCCGTGACCATTTCGTAGAGCGTGATCCCGATGGAATAAATGTCCGAGCGCTCGTCGGTAAAGCCGCCTCTCGCCTGCTCGGGCGACAGATAATGCACCGAACCGGCGCTGTCTCCTCCGGCTTTTCTCGTCCCTTCCGTCACGGCGCGGGCAATTCCGAAGTCTGTGAGTTTTACCCTGCCCTCGTCGGTTATAAGTATATTCTGAGGTTTTATGTCTCTGTGTACGATACCGTGGCTGTGGGCGCAGTCGATCGCGGACAATATCTGGGCGCATATGTTAAGCGCGTCCCTCCAGCCCATTGACTGAATAACGTTTATATACGCCTTCAGCGTTATGCCGGAAACGTACTCCATCACTATGTAAGGTAGATCGTCCTCCTGGGAAAAATCGTATATCTCTACGATATTGGGATGATGAAGGTCCTTCGCGGCGTTGATCTCATTCCTGAAATGCTGCAAAAACTCCTCGTCTTCCGCATATTCCTCCCTGAGCATCTTTACGGCAACGGTGCGTTCCTCCTGAAGATCGGTCGCACGGTATACCACCGACATGCCGCCCGTACCCACTTTACTCTCAAGCCTGTACCGGCCTCCCAATATTATTCTGTCTGCCGCATCTGTCTGCATTGTTCTTCTGCTCCGTTAGCCTCTTTACAGCTGGACGATAACAACTGTAATATTATCCCTGCCGCCTTTGGCGTTCGCCATTTCGACCATTTTATCCGCCATCGAAGACGGGTCTGTTTCTTCCGAAAGGCAGGCTCTTATTTCTTCAAAGCTGAGCATACCGGACAGGCCGTCCGAGCACAGCATAAGTCTGTCGCCGCGCAGGTACGGATCGGTAAATACGTCGCCGGACGGGCAGGCGAAAAAGCCGAGTCCGTTCGTGATCCTGTTACTGCCGTACAGTTTTTTTGCCTCATCGGCGGTGAACCTTCCGCTGCGGACAAATTCCGCGTATATCGTATGGTCAACGGTGAGCTGCCTCATTTTTCCCTGCGAAAAGAGGTACGCTCTGCTGTCGCCGAAATTTATAGTTATTATTTCCCGGTCGGTGACGGCGCTGGCAACAAGCGTGGTTCCCATATCCGTGTGCTCCGAGCCGTACGCCTGCCTGATTATTTCCTCGTTCGCTTCCTGCGAGGTGTGCCGGAGGAATTCGACGGCTTCGGGCTTATTCTGAGATTCATGGCACGCCTGATATTTGCGCGCAAAAACTTCGGCGGCGATCTCGCTGGCAACTTCTCCCGCCTTATGTCCTCCTACGCCGTCCGCGACCGCGAACAACGAAAAGGGCATATCCGGCAGGTTAGCCATGCAGAAATTGTCCTCGTTTTGCTGACGCATCATTCCTTTATCTGTCTTCGCGCCGTATCTCATAGATCCCGCTCCGTTCAGTTCTTTCCGGAATTATCCTCCATCGCCTTACGCCTAAGCTGACCGCAGGCCGCCTCTATATCCCTGCCCATTGCCCTTCTGACAGTGGCAGCGAGACCGCCTTTTTCAAGCAGACCTCTGAACCTGTCGATCCGCTCCCTGTCCGCGCGCCTGTACCCGGTGCCGCTTACAGTGTTAACAGGTATAAGGTTAATATGACAGAGCGTCCCGCCCAGGAGCTTTACGAGCTCCGCAGCATGGCCGTCAGTGTCGTTTACGCCGGAGATCATAGCATACTCGTACGTCACGCGCCTGCCGGTCTCCAAACTAAAAGTTTTACATATTTCAAGCAATTTGTCAAGGCTGTATTTCTTTGCGACAGGCATCATCCGCGCCCTTTCTTCCTGAAAAGGAGAATGGAGCGACACGCTCAGCGTGACCGGGAGATCCTCTTTCATAAGTTTTTCGATCCCGGGGATAAGGCCGCACGTTGACAGCGACATCTTACGGTAGCTTATGTTGAGGCCCTCGGGATCGTGTGCAGAGCGCATAAACGCCACTACGTTGTCATAATTATCGAGCGGTTCGCCTACGCCCATCATCACGACGTGCCCGATATTGACCCCCGCGTCGCGGCTCATTACTTTTATTTCTCCCTCGATCTCGGCCGCGGTTAGATTACGTCCGAATCCGGCCTTAGCGGAAGCGCAGAACGTGCAGCCCATCCTGCAGCCTGCCTGAGTGGAAACGCACGCGCTGTACCCGTATTTGTATTTCATCAATACGCACTCGATGATGTTCCCGTCGCCCAGATCGAGCAGGTATTTTGCGGTGCCGTCGATCTTTGAAGTCAGTTTGTTAATTATTTTCAGCGTTCTGTCTGAATAATACTCTTTGAGCTGTGAGCGAAGCTGAAGCGGCAGGTCTGTCATTTCATCGAACGCGGCGCCTTCACGCAGCCATTTTTCGACCTGCCTCACCCTGAACCCGGGGAGGTTAAATCGTGAAAGTTCGGTATGCAGCTCTTCCGGAGACAGTTCATTCAAATTGAGACGCGCCGTGTCCATTAAGATACTCTCCCGCAGTCATCCTGCGGCTCCCTTCGCCCTGGATCTCTTTGATCTCAATAATTCCTTCGCCGCACGAAACGAACAGCCTGCCGTCTTTAACGCAGCATTTGCCCGGCGTTCCGGACGGCGCTTCGCACGAAAAATCGCATGAACGTTCACAGGAGACTTCCGTCTTCCAGATCTTCACGCGCCTTCCGTCGAGTATCGAATACGCCGTCGGGAAAGGATTCGTGCCTCTCACAAGGTCGTGGATCTTCCTGGCGCCCGCGTTCCAGTCAATATGACCGGTCTCGCGGTCTACCATCGGCGCGTACGTCGCCTTAGAACCGTCCTGCTTTACCGGGACAATGCATCCCCGTTCGAGTCCTTCGAGCGTTTTTCTTAAAGTCAGCGGCCCCATCGCGGCCAATATATCGTGCAGTTCTCCCATCGTCATATCCGGTCCGACCGGAGTTTTATCGCAGAGCAGAATGTCGCCCGTATCCATTCCGGCGTCAGTCTGCATGGTGGTGATACCGCTCTCTTTCTTTCCGTCTATGACCGTGTGCCATATAGGAGCGGCGCCCCTGTACTCCGGAAGCAGGCTCGCGTGTACGTTCACGCAGCCGTAGCGCGGAACGCTCAGCACCCGCGCCGGAAGGATCTTTCCGAAAGCGCACGTCACCATCACGTCTGCCCCGGCGCTTACGATCTTCTCATAGAACTCGTCCGTTTTGCACGACGCAGGCTGGCAGACCTCGATCCCGTTCGCGAGAGCCATTTCCTTTACCGGCGGCATGGCGAGCTTCCCGCCCCTGCCTTTAGGTGCGTCAGGTTTTGTAACGCAAAGCACGACTTCGTGTTCTTTTATGAGCATTTCGAACGTCTGCAGCGCAAATTCAGGCGTTCCGAGAAAGATCACTCTCATTTCTGCGCCTCCTGCTTGCGGTAGTTCTCCGCCTTGTCTTTATAGAGCACGCCGTCGAGGTGGTCAATTTCATGCTGGCAGACGACTGCGAAGAAATCCTCGGCGTCGAAAGACAGCGGCTCCCCGTTTACGTCCGTGGCGTCAACGTGTATTTTCTTTGCCCTTACGACCTCTCCCTGGTATCCCGGCAGGCTCAGGCAGCCTTCCGTACATGTCTGCTCCCCTTCCTTTGAGGTAATGACAGGGTTAATAAGCGCGATCTTGTTGCCCAGCGTGTCGTCGATCACCGCGATGCGCCTTAATATGCCTATCTGCGGCGCGGCCAGACCGACGCCGTTCGAGTCGTACATTGTATCGAACATATCTTCGATCAGTTTTCTCGTGCTGTCGGTAACTTCCTTAACCGGCTTGCACTTCATTCTGAGTATATCTTCGCCTTCGGTCCTGATTCTTCTGATCGCCATATTAATACCTCCCGAAACTGTTTCCCCGCGCCGCTTTTTCCGTGCCGCGCAGGTACGTCTGATAATTTCTTATTTTATCATTTTTCTAATTTTCAAATACCGTAGCGAGCCTTGCGCCCGGCGGCACCTTTATTTTATCATATTGACGCAAAAAAAGTGCAATAATCTGATCGCGGCCGCGGGACTTTATTGTCAGCTGCCAGCGGTAGCGGTCTCCTATCTTCGGAATGCTCTCGCGCGAAGGCCCGAGGATAAACGTATCATTACCGGCTTCAGCGCGCATTGCCGACGCCAGAGCGGAAAGATAATCGTACGTTCCTCTGTCGTCCGTCCCGGAGACGCGGATGCTGCAGAGCGAGCAGAACGGCGGGTAGAGCATCGTGCGTCTGAACGAAAGCTCCTTCTCATAAAACTCTTTGTAATTTCCGTTCACGGCTGCCCTGATAGACATGTCGTCAACGCTGTACGTTTGTATTATCACCTGGCCGCGCTCGCTGCCTCTCCCTGCTCTTCCCGCAACCTGCGCGATTATCTGATACGCTTTTTCTCCCGCGTAATATTCAGGCTGGTTTATCTGTCCGTCAGCGTCGATTATTCCGACGAGCGTCACTCCCGGAAAATCGTGCCCCTTAGTGATCATCTGCGTGCCTACAAGGAACGGCACCTTTTCTTTTTGAAACTTTTTAAGGATCGCGCCGTGTCCGTCTCTGCCCTTTACAGTATCCGAATCCATCCGGAGCACAGCTGCATCGGGGAAAAGCTGGCATATCTCCGCTTCGACGCGTTCCGTTCCCGCGCTTCCGAAGCCCAGAGTCGCAGAACCGCAGGCGGGACATTTTTCGGGCGCAGGAGCCGCTTTTCCGCAATAGCTGCAAAGCAGCCTTTTAACGCTTCTGTGAAACGTCATAGGAAGACCGCAGGCGCCGCAGATCATTGTCCGCCCGCATTCTCTGCAGAACAGGCGCGAACTGTACCCGCGCCGTCCGACGAACAGCATCGCCTGACCGCCTTTTGAATAATTGTCCGAAAGCGCTTTTTTCAGTTCGGATGAAAACAGGCTGCCGTTTGCGAGCGCGGCCCGTTCTTCGCGCATGTCGACGACGTGCATATCCGGAAGCGTTCCCGCTCCTGCGCGCTCACGTAATTCCAGCAGCCGTATTTCGCCGCTTTGCGCCCTGTAGTACATCGTAACGTCCGGCGTGGCTGAGCCGTATATGACAGACGCTTTTTCCCCGAAACGCAGCTCTGCCACTTCGCACGTATTATACCTGAGCCCCGTTTCTTCCGAGCGGTACGAGCCGTCGTGTGCTTCGTCAACGATGACCAGTTTTACGTTTTTAAGTGGGACAAATATACCTGACCTCGTGCATACGGCGATGCGTGCGAGCCCTTTTTTCATCCTGTACCATTCGCGCCTGCGCATTGCGTCGGTCAATGCGGAGTGCCACAGCGCTACGTTTTCGCCGAACCGCGACGTGAAATGCGATATCATCTGCGGCGTGAGTGCGATCTCCGGCACCATCATTATCACGTCGCCGCCCTGCGCGAGCACGTGAGATATAAGGTGCATGTATACTTCGGTCTTTCCGCTCCCTGTGATGCCGTGAAGCAGAAACACTTCCGGCTTCGAGCTGTCGACCGCCGCTCTGACCGCTTCGTACGCTTCGCGCTGTCCTTCATTTAATTCGTGCTCGGAGTACGTCGAAAGTCCGCCTGCACTGCTCCCGTTCAGCCCTGCGGCAATATCTTCCCCGCCGGCTTCCCGGCTTCCGAGCCTTACGTACCCTTTTTTCTCGAGTGCCTTCAGCTGCGGCCTTTTCGCGCCCGTCCTCAGCAGCAGCACGTCGGTGTCGACCGTTCCGGAAGAATTCCCCGAACTGAGTTCTTCGAGCATTTTCAGTTGAAAGATATTTTTGACCGCAGTTTCGGACGTCAGGCGCCTCGCTTCTTCTTTTGAAATGGAGAGCGTTACGGTCTCGACCGTTTCGGCTCTCGGCTTTTTCTGCGATCTGAACGGCCTTATGCAGCGGATCGCGGTCCCGGGTGTACATGCGTACAGGCGGCATAGTCCGGCACAGAGCTCAAATTCTTCATCCGAGAGCGGTTCGTCGTCATACACTTCGAAGATATGTTTCAGAACGATCTGTTTTTTTCCGCCGTTTTCCGGTATCCCGCCGACGGCCTCCGGAAGCGCGCCCCGGGCAACATTGACCGAGGGATCCGGGCAGCCGGTAAAAGCATTGCCCCCGCGTTCGACCTCCCAGACTACAGCTTCACGCCTGGTATTTCCGAACCCGAACGGGACAACGACAAACATACCCCGCCTGGTCGTGCGCCCTTTTCCGGACGTTTCCTCGTCGGCGAGGTAAGTGTAAAGCCTGTCAAACGCAAGCGTGCTGTCTAAAAGATATACTTTCAGAGTTACCGTCATATGATCTGTAATGGCAATGCTGAATTATGCCCGGCGTTCGGTCTGATGCGCGCGGGCCGGACCCTGTCCCCGCCCGGGCAGGATCAGGTGTAAGGCTTTATGAACGAAGGCATGGTCTCTTCGTCGCCGTTAATGCTGATGTAAAAGCCGACGTTGTGTTCCGCGGAGATCTTCGCGATGCCGTCGAAGAATTTTTTCAGCGAGTCAACGTCCTGATGTACTATATATGTTAATCCGTCAATGAATATTGTTTCAATGTCATAGTTCTGCGATACGACGCCGCAGATGAATCCCAGAAATGCATCGGAACCGAATACCGGATAGTCAAGAATGTTGATGAATCTTATCTTATGAGACAGTTTAACAAGTAATTCGTTGCTGTCGTCGATATAAACGACAGAGCCGTTTGTTTCTTTTGAAGCGGCGTTAGCTGCTTCGAGCATATGTTTGGTTTTGCCGGTACCCTTTTTTCCGTAAAATACCTTTATCATTGCAATCGCCTCCCAATTTTTGGTGACTATACTTTATCACATTCGGGAGAGAATTACAACCACAACTTCCGGATTTGTTCCGTACCTGAGGGGAAACATTGCGCAGCCTACTCCCGAGGTGATATAAACGTCAAAGCCGTTTACGCTGTGCCGCCCGTAAAATATGCCCTGTTTAGGCAATTTGTCTTTTTTCAGCAGCGAGAATTCGATGCCGCGTACGAGCCGGATCTGGCCGCCGTGCGTATGCCCGCAAAAAGCGAAACGGGAGCTGCAGACCGGTTTTTCCTCCTCCGGATGTATCGGGCGCGTGCCGGAGACAGTTTTGTCCTCCTCCGGAGGGATCGGGCGCGTGCCGGAGACAGGTTTTTCCTGTCCGGAGCTCTCACCGGCTTCGAGCAAAAGATCCGCGTTATGCGTTGCCAGCACGAACGAAAGGCCCTTTTCTTTCGCTACCTTTTCCCACTCGCCTATCAGCGGCGCACAAGGCCTCTCCCTTGCACTCGCATCATTAAGACCGCCTATAAGGACGTTGCCCACGACGGTACATTCGTCGTCAAGCACTCTTACGTCTCCTTTGAGCGAGGTGAACTCCTGCCTGAATTCCGCTTTTCCGCCCGGAAGTCCGGCGGCAACGTCGTTGTCGTGATTTCCGAGTGTTATTATTACGGGGATCTCCGCTCCGACGGACAACGTGAATATGAATTGTTTTGCGCGTTCGATGTCGCCCGGTTTGTTTACCAGATCGCCCGTGATCAGCAGGAATTCCGGCTCCGCCTCTTTTACCGCGGTCAATATGTCTCCCCATTTTACCGGCATCATCGATATGTGTACGTCTGAAATAAAGCAGAACCGGCTCTTTTCCGGGCGGACAGGTTCTGTTTTTGCGCTGCCGGAGGCGTCAATTTCGGCCTCCTGCGAGGTTTTAAATACTGTTTCGACAACGTTTAGTTCTGACGCGCGCCTGCTCATCGCCCTTACCAGGAACGAGGCGGCAATGACCAGTGCGCATATTATGATTATAAAGATGTACCAAAACATATTTTTCCTGTGGTAAAGCGTGCGGAACGGGTGCCAGAGACCCGTTTACTGCCTGTGGAACGGGTGCCGGAGACCCGTTTGGTGCCGGTGGAACGGGTGCCAGAGACCCGTTTGGTGCCGGTGGAACGGGTGCCAGAGACCCGTTCCACCCGTTTTGCTTCAATCAATTCCAGTTATTGTGGCTGACTTCGACGTCGTCCGTATTAACATTCTTATTAAGGCGGCGCTTTTTCTTCTTGCCCTCATCCTCTTGCGGCGCGGGCGGGACAATATCTTTTTTGAATACGAGCAGCCATATGATCCTTATAACACCGATGAGCAGGAGAATTGCCGCCAGGCCGTACGCGATATAGCAAAGCGTCTGTATGAAGTCCGAGAGCCTGTACGTCGTGTTCTCCTCGTTCATTCCGACGTGCTCCGTCTTTGCTGTTGTCACAGGAGCATCTGTCACGGTTATAATATTGCCCTTTTCGTCCGTAGAAGGAATACGCGTGGCGTCATTGAGCGGAGGGGGCGTTAATCTGGCGAGCGTCGGCGGCGTTGTCGCTTCAGGCACGGCGGTTGGAGTGCGCGTGGGGTAAGGCGTGCGGGTGGGCACCTCTGTCGGCACGGCGGTTATATCTGGCGTGGGCGATTCGGTGGCGGGTCCTTCAGTATCATTGACGTCCGGCGTCTCGTCCGGGCCGGGAGTGTCCCGGTCATCAGGAGTCGCACCGGTCGCCTCCCCTTGCGTAGGAGTTTTGTCCGCCGGCTCTGTCGGAGTCTCATCTGTTCCGGGTGTGGGCGTTTCCTCCTGCCCGGGCGTAGTCGCAGGCTCGGTCGGAGTCGAATTGTCCGGCGTCGGAGTGTCTTCTGTATTTGTGCTGCCGGGCGTAGCGTCGGAAGGCGTGTGTGCAGGGTCGTCCGTATTGTCCGCCGTCTCGGGGGCGGTGGACGGAGCCGTGGCTTCGGGATCTTCGAACGGTGTTTCAGCGGCAGGATCCGCGGTTTCCTTGAGCGCATCCTGATCCGTCGCGGCCTTCACTGCGGAGCCAATATTGTTGCCGATAAGTAACGATCCCATTCTGCCGAGGCCGAACAGCATTGCCGCCGCCAGAATGACAATAAACACGTCCCTGCCTCTGCTCTTTTCGTAATCGTTTTTGCGCCCTTTCCTGCCTTTTCTTCCCCAAACTAAAAATCCGACCGCAACGCCGATCCATATACCCGCGATCGACGCGGCAAACACCCACAGCATCATATTTCTTCTTGTGATCAGGAAGCTCCCGCCGTCCGGACCGGGATCACCGCCCGGAAGCGTCGGAACTGTTTTTTCGGGAGGTTCTGTGCCCGGGCCCGCTGTAGGCTGGGTCTCCGCCGTCGGAACGTCGGAACCGGGGTCAGAAGTGCCGCTGCCAGACGGTGGAACGGGTGACAGAGACGCGTCCGGTGTTTCGCCCGGGCCGGGAGTACCCTGCACGTCAGGCGTCGCGCCGCTCGGGAATTCGCCGGAAATTAAAGGCGTTTCGCCGGGGCCGGGAGTACCCGTATCTGTCGCGGGGGCGTTCGGATCATTCGTGTAGTCGGGCGAAGCGTCCGAGGTCGGTGTTTGTGTTTCCGCAGGTTCGGAGGGTGTAGGGATATTTGTGCCCGTGGGTTCCGGTGTCCGCGTAGGTTCGGGCGTCTTTGTCGGGTTCGCCGTCGGAGTCGGGGTCTTCGTCGCAGTGACGGTGGGAGTAGGCGTTTTAGTGGGATCGGGAGTGGAAGTTGGCGTTTTAGTCGGCGTGACTGTAGGCGTCGCAGTTGCCGTGGGCACAGGGGTAGGCGTGGGAGTAGGCGTGCTCGTCGCGGTCGGTCTGGGCGTGGCGGGTATGTAGATCTTCTTCCTGAACGTTGTATCCGGATAGAAATTCTCATAATTTTCATCGGAATATTCAGCCATTCTCAGCACGATCTCCTCGTCAACGTCGCGCGGGGCATTGTCGGCGACTTTAAGCGTGATCGTGCACAGCGTGCCTTTGTTAGTGCCGTTGCCCTCGGCCTGCAGGATCGTCACGGTGTTCGGGCTGCTTTCTTTCCAGCTGACCGTGTCGGCGAGCATTTTGTCCTTATCTGATGAAACGTATTCCAGTTTGCTGCCGAATTCGACAATTATTTTCGAGCCGGTGATCACTTCGTCGGCTTCGTACCCGATCGTGAGGACAATGGTTTCGCCGGGCGCGGGTTCGTCTTTTGAGAGTTTCAGGACGGGGCGTCCCTGGGCTTTTACCGCTCTGCCGTTTCCGGTCCGGACGGCAATGCATGCGACGGCTATCGCGATGGCGACGACCGCGACGACCGCGGCAATGACCGCTGCTGTTGTTTTATTTATACGGGGCTCGGGAGTTCGTTTTGTCCCGGCGGCCTTTGCCGTGCCGGACCCGCGACCGTGATCGTTCCTCACGGCCTCGAAACTGTTCTCTGTCCCCCGTTTCATCTCGCTTATTTTCCGCATCATTCATTCTCCTGTTTCTGCCGAAAACATTTTTATAAATCATCCGAACATCCGATCGTCCGATCGTCCGGCCGTCTGATTGTCCGGCCGCCTGATTGTCCGGCCGCTTGCTTAGTCAAGTTCAAGCGCGCCCAGCAGATACTGCCTCAACTTGGCAAAATCTGCCACGCCTATAGCGTCGTCGCGGTTAAGATCCGCCGCGTAAACGTAAAATCCGTTGACAACGTCCCCGTTCAGCAGGTGCTGTCTGAGTTTTGCAAAATCGGCAATACCCACCGCGCCGTCGCCGTTGACGTCGCCTGTTATCACCGCGTAGAGTTCATGATAAACTTTGCCCTGGTCCGAGACTCTGATCACCGCCCCGGTGCCAACTTTCGCGTCGCCTGCGATCGCCGTTCCGTCCGGCTTAGTGACCGTCAGTTCCGGGTCGGCTCCGCCGCTGACAACAAATATAGCAGTCAATGCTTCTGCCGTTGTTCCGGCGTGTATTCCGCGGATCAGTTTGTTTCCGTCGCCTGTTTCCGTGATACTGATCGACCCCGGCAATTCTCCGGCCGTCAATTCCAGTACGGGCTCACTATATACCATTTCTGCTTTTTTTGCCACATTTATTATTATGGTCGCGCTCCCGGCCAGCCTTCCGAGCGCATCATAACGCTCCGCGGTCAACGTCGTTGTTCCTTCTTTTGCCGGGTTCCAGACGGCGTACGGGTCGTTTTTCTTTACTGCCTGCACCGTGCCGTCCGGCGATTCGATCACGAATACATAATATGGCTCCGCCTGTGAAACGGGGGCCAGAGACCCGTTTTCCACAGTTTGAACGGGGGCCAGAGACCCGTTCTCGCCGTTTTCAGGTGCTTTGATCACGGGCAATTCGATGTCTGTAACCCCTGTTTCGTTTCCGAGCCAGGCTATTATCGCATGGCCGTCTTCGGACAACGCACTTCCCTGCCCGATATGGACGTTTAGCCCTTTATTATCGGTATACATAGGCCTCACAGGTGTTAACTCGATCCCGGCATATTCTATCGCCACCGTAGTCTGAGAATAATTGCCGTCACTGCCCTCCTCTATTATGGTAGCCTGCGTGAAACGGGGGCCAGAGACCGGTTCAGCCATATCATTGATCCCTATTGCAAGCGGCGAACATAATATGGGCTTTGAAGTTGTCAACGCCGGAAAGTCGATATATCTGATTACATTCCATAGTTCGCTTTCCGGAATCGAAGGCAGCACAATCGTTTTGCCTCCTGCGCTAACCGACGACGGGCTCGATATCGCTACGTCAACTGTGTTTCCGGCGATTCTTCCGCCGAAAGTCATTGAGATATTCAGCTGCGAATTGTCCGCCCGCAACCGGTCAATATCAGCCCGGTTCAGATTGACACCCACCGGTTCGCCTCGCAAATTGACGATTCCCGATGCTTCTGCGATAGTATCCGGATTAATGGCGCTGATATCGTCAAAATAAAGAATTTGATTGTCACTAGCCGCGCATGAAACGGGGGACAGAGACTCGTTCAGGTTTTCGGAAATATCCGGAAAAGTTGAGCCGTTTTTCGGAAATTCGTTAAATTCTCCGGAAATACACAAAATATCCGGAAACAGGTCCTGCAGATAATCGTCCTCAGACCCGCCGATCGAATCATATGATACGCAGATAACAGCGCAATAAATACAGCCCGAAGCAGTCTGCCTGATAGCGGAAGCCAGGCCGAATGCTTTTATTTCCGAAATTTTTATTTTCGGTAAATCCCGGGAAAGCGGCGAAAAATCAAGTAAAGAATCCACGGTCAATTTAGCGCTTTTTTCGGCGTTTAGGCACGTGAAATCATCAAATACCACGCAGGCAAATCCGTCGATTGCGTCAATTTCTGAAAATATTCCGGAAATATCCGGAAAAGTCCCGTCGCAGCCATCATCCGACGCAAAACCATCCCCTGCCGAACCGGTCTCTGTCCCCCGTTCAACAGCTGCGAAACCGGTCTCTGTCCCCCGTTCAGCGCATAAAGCCGCGAAGGCTCCGTACAGGGCGGCACGGGAAAGGCCGTCGGACATTTCCGGATTATTCAAGCCGTACAAACGGCGGGAAAAGCAGAAATAATTGGCCGCGGCAGCATCGGAGGCTGATATGATATTGTCAGTTTGGGCGTAATAGATCGGATCGGAACAAAAAAGCTGCGGAAACACAGCGGCACTGGCGGAGGTATTGTCCGACGCACTTTCTATCGCTTTACCGGAGGTATTGTCCGGCGCACTTCCGGAGGCTTGAGTTAAAACGGGGGTTGCAGCGTTGACAAAAAGAAAAACGGTGAGCAAAAGGCATACTGCCAGGGCATAAAGAAACTTCCCTCCTCCATTATTTAGACGAGGGCAACGGCGTAAAAAGATATTGTCCTTCTTTATACCTTTTTTCATCAGTTATTTTTTCCCCGCGCAGAGCTTTATCTTGTGTAGTCCAACAATTTTTTCTTTAGTCCACTTTATCTATTTGACCAAACGGCACACAGTAATACCAAAAGATAATGAACCAATATAATTATAGCATGCTCTGTCAAGCCCGCGCAAAGCGGCGAGTTTGCAGGCGAGTTTGCAGTGCAAAGCAGTGATTCGCGGCAATAGGCGTTGATTTAATAAAGTCAGTTCTGCGCGTCAGGCGCCTTCTTCCTGCACGCCCCTTTGATGGCGGCAACGATCGGCTTAATATAACAAAGCGTAACGGCAATCACACCCGTTGACGCCAGGTGCGCAAAATAGACGAACCAGCCGTGATCCTTGTTCAAAAACGGAAGCCCCTCCTTCGGCGGATCAGCAACGTACATAAAATTGACCCTGCTCACGAACGACACCGTCTTCTCACCGTTCTCCACCGTGTACTCGACCACGTCATAAACCATACTGTTCACGTAGATTGCCAGCAGCCCCATAAATGCCAGCATCTTGAGCGCGGTCGTATAATCCCTGACCGTCCAGCCGATCTCCCTGCTCTTCAGCAGGAGGCAGACCGCGTACGCCACGATCACCGTATGGTACATAAAATACTGGAACGTTATGACTGGCGCGTTCAGCGAGGACGACGTGGGGATCAGGATCGCCGCAATTCCTCCGACAAGGCACGTGGGCAACATAAATGCCATCAGCGTCCGGTGCAGTTTTTCGCTCTTCGTGAAGTTGAGAAGGGCAATAAAGATGATCTGCACCGAACAGAGGTGAAACGGGAGGTCGGTCTTCGGCAGATACCCTCCGTATATTTTTTCGTTGTCAAGTATATAGTAGAACACTTTTATGGTTTCCGATACGATCCCTACGTAGAGCAGCAGTCTGAACCATTTTTTTATGTTGAGTTTTCTGAGAAAAATGCAAATCAGGACGCAGGCGGCAACACATGCTGCCATGATTATGATGTGTTTTGTTCCGAACATAAAATCAAGCCTTTCTGTTTTCCGAGTCCGCATACGGCGTCAATCTTCAGTTTTTCGGCCGTGCTTTTTTGTAATTTTAGCATCTCGCCGGGGCAAAAACAAGTAAAAAGGATTTCCGCCCCGTTTTTGGCGGCGGTCCCCGCTTTTGCCGGATCGGCGTCAATAAGCGGGTGCCGGAGACGGGTGCCAGAGACCGGCTTCGCAGGCGTAGTGAACCGGGGATTGAACGGGTGCCAGAGACCGGTTTCGCAAGCGTGGTAGACCTGGGGTTGAACGGGGGCCAGAGACTGGTCCGGCGCTTTTTTGCTCTTCTTTGCTGCCCCTAAAAAAGGAAAGCAAGATTTCAAAAAACCAGTCTCTGTCCCCCGTTCCACCCTTTGGAAACCCGGTCTCTGGCACCCGTTCAACCCTGTGGAAAACCGGTCTCTGGCACCCGTTCCACCCATGCAAAGCAATCACAAATAATTGCCCGTTTTGCCCCAATTTCAACACAAATGTTTCAAACAATCAACATTTTGATCCGTATAATAATTGACAGAAGCCGCCGAAACATCAGGCCGGCGGCACGACAAACGGACCAGAAGGAGGGCCACAGTCATGAAAAACATAATTGACCATTCATCACACGATTTACAAATACCAGAAAGCGCCAAGCGCGGACAACGCAAAAAAGGAATCAACTTCAGGCGCGCAGCGGCAGTGATAATTTCCATGCTGATCGTGCTTGTCCTTGCAGGATGCTCCTTCACGGGAAATTCAGATTCGGACAGCGACATAATAATCATCGAAAAAGCGACGCTTCCGCAAAACGCGGAGAGCGCGGACACCGGAACGGAAGCCCAGACGCAGGCCGAAAGCATGGCACAGGCACAGACACAGGCAGAGCCAACGACACCGGCTGAAGTTATTGCCGCGGCCAAAACTCAAAACAGCAGCGATTTCGAAATTGCCACCGAAGACGGGACCGTAACCTTAAGCGGCAGCACGTACACCATAACCTCCGGGGGCACGTACGTTGTCACCGGAACACTCTCAGACGGACAAATCATAATTGACGCCGGCGAAGAAGACGAGGTAGAGCTCGACCTCAGCGGCGCATCGATCACCTGCTCGTACGACTCCCCTATCTTCGCAAAAAACGCCGGAGAACTGAAGATCAAAGCAGTCGAAGGAACGGTCAACGTTGTCAGCGACACAAGAACGGCTAACGTGAGTGAAGCTGAGACTGCGGGCAGTGCGGCTATTTACGCGGAGTGCGACCTGAACCTCGCCGGAAAGGGCACGCTCGCCGTCACGGCCGGATATAACAACGGGATCCATAGTAAAGACGATCTGAAGATCAAAAATCTGACATTAACTGTAACGGCGCCGAACAATGCGCTTAAGGTTAACGATTCTGTGACGATCGAATCGGGTTCGGTAACGGTGATATCCACCGCGGGCGACGGGATCAAAACGGTTAATTCCGACGTTTCGTCGAAGGGCAACCAGCGCGGCTCCGTGACTGTTTCGGGAGGCACGGTCAACATCTACTCCGCCGGCGACGGTATTGACGCGGCATACGACGTGATCATTTCCGGCGACGCTGCGATCGTCATCAACACGCACTCCTGTTCTTCATATACGTTATCGTCGGCGAAAAAGACCGCGGCTTCGAGCGGCGTGACAAAGAGTGCCGAAAGTTCGAAGGGTATCAAGGCTGACAATCAGGTCGTGATTTCAGGCGGCAGTGTTACGATAAGGTGCATGGATGACGGAATTCATGCGAACGGGGGCGTAGCGCTCGAAAACGGTTCAAAGTCGACCGGCAATATATCGATTTCCGGGGGGCTGGTCTCGATTGAGTGTGCGGATGACGGAATACATGCGGACGGAACGATCCTTATTGAGGGCGGGTACGTCGATGTGGTGAATTCCCATGAGGGGCTTGAGGGGCATTGCATTACGGTGAACGACGGCGAGATCCACGTGTACGCTACCGATGACGGCCTGAACGCCACATCATCTTCAGGCAGCCGTAGTGCGGACGGGGTGATCACGGTCAATGGCGGACTGATGATCGTTGAAGTCGGAGGGAGAGATGTTGACGGCGTCGATTCCAACGGCAACTACGTTCAGACGGGCGGAATCGTGATCGTCAGTAACCCGAATGCGGATTCGAGCGGCAATACTTCTGCCGTTGACGTTGACAGCTCGGTGTCGGTCACGGGCGGGATCATCGTAGCCCTCGGTACAGTTCCCAGCGGCGGCAACATGGGCGGCGGCAATATGCGCGGCGGTCGGTTCGGGATCGGCGGTATGGGTTCCGGCAGTTCGCTTCCTTCGGGTTACGTTACGTACAACGGCTCGCTTAATGCCGGCTCGCACACGTTTTCATTCGGTGACGTCAACGTTTCGTTTACGCTTAAGTCCGGCGTCTCCGGCGGCTGGATCTGGGCGTCGGGCCTCTCCTCGGGCAGCTATACTCTGAAATGACGATAAATTTAACAAAGGAAATTGAATAAAGGAAATTGAACGGGGGACAGAGACCGGTTTCGCTTATAGTTGTTTTTTCTTGCTATGCCTAAATAAGAACAGCAAGAATAAGCAAAAACCGGTCTCTGTCCCCCGTTCCGTTTTTAAGCGGAATGCATAAAAATAGCCGAAAAGCGGTGGTTTTTTGCGCTTTTCGGCCATTTTTGCGAGCGAAGCGGGGCTTTTTGAGCCCTGCCGCACCATTTCATAGGTTCAGAACAGCCCGATCACTTATTTTTGAAGGAAATATTGTCGAAGCAGACCGAGTGAGCACGGCCGGCAAACGCGATGCTCTTGTAGATAGAGAACGCCGCTTTGTCAGTCTTGAGCAGCTCGGTGCCGTCGCTTCCGGTAATCGTAACAGACCTGTAATAATGCTCATACATTGTCGGCGCATCGCAGAAACCCTCGTCTGCATAAGCGACCGTCACAAACAGCGCATCATTCAGATAAACCTCGACCTTCGAAGTACCGTCGTCCTCGAGGCGGAAATTATTGTAACCCGCATTGAAATCGACCGGAGCCTCAACAGTAACGGAAGCCACAGAAAGCTTGATCGCCTCGGAATCCCAGAACGGAACGTAGATAACGACCTGATTGCCGCCCGCGAACGAGAAGCCGCAGCCGCTGGAGCTTGCCGACGTCAGGCCGGGAGGAGAAACGAGACCGTTGTCCTCAAAGAAGTTGCGGGAGGTATTGCCCTCGTCGCCCCAGTTGAAGATGAAACCGCCGAACAGTCCGCCGCTTGCGTTCATTAGATCGAAACTGATCGAGTAAGCCGATCCGCTCTTAATAAGGTCATAGTAAGCGAGCGAGTCAAACTGCATCTGTGCGGCAATACCTCCGTCATGCTCTACGTAAACAGAGTTGTTGAGGCCTCCGACATACTGCAGGAGCTCGGTGCCGGCAACGTTTGTGCCCTCTTCCATATCTTCGAAATCGATAACGGTCTCTTCGAAAGCGTCAACAAGTTCCGGAACGACTTCCGTCTTTTCGATCTTCGGAGGTTCAGCCTTCACCAGCTTATCGCCGTATTTTTCGTTGAAAGCAGCGTCGTATTTTTCAGCATCCTCGGCACTCTTGAACGCGCCCATCCATGCGTATGCAAGATCGCCGCCCGCGGCGTCAACCGTGGGTGTGCGGAGCGAACGCCATGCGGAGTCGGTCTCCGGGAACGCTTCGGCAATTTCAAGAATGACGGTGTGCCAGTCGAGGTCGGCAACGTAATCGAGGTGGTACCACCAGCCGTTGTTCGGTGTCGGTCCGCCGCCGCCGGTGATGGCGTACAGGTGGTTTGCGCCGCGCACGCTGTGACCGTATCCTACGCGGTACTTGAAAGCGATGAACGGGTATTCTTCGCTGTCAAATCCTGCACCTTCATCAAAATGCAGAACGATGTTGTCGCCGCCGGAAGGGCCGGAGACGATCGTGAGCCAGGGCTCGCCCGCGTTCACTGATGCTTCTGCGCCGGCATTGCAGGTATAGTTTTCCTCAACCTCCAAGTCGATCAGGACCGCGTCAATATCGGCGCCGGGCGCGGGCTCTTTCGTTGCCGTCGGCTCCGGAACGTCGGTAGGAGCGTCTGTGACAACGTCCGTCGGATTTCCTGCCGGTTCGTCGGTGACAACAGGTGCGTTGGTTGTTTTTTGTTCATCTGTTGCCGCCGGTTTCTCGGTGGCGTTTGAGTCGCCTCCTGCTGTTTCGCATGCCGCGAAGCATGCGACCAGTGCGAGGGCAATCATCATTGCGATTATTTTTTTCATTGTTTTCACTCCTTTTTCCGATAAAAGGTTAGTATTGGTAGAGAGTATAGCGTATTCTGCATCAGTATGTCAATCTGCGCAGGGTGCGACCGGGTTCAAGGGGGTGCCAGAGACCGGTTTTCCACAGGGCGGAACGGGGGACAGAGACCGGTTCTGGCGGTGGAACGGGGGACAGAGACCGGTTTGGGCGGAGAATTTGTTCCTCGCCATATTATGGCAATGCTGCGAGGAACCTGCTGAAGGCGATTTTACGCGGTTTTACCGATTATTTCCGGTTTTTTCCCGATTATTTCCCGTTATTACAAACCGCGGAAAATCGCGGAAAAGCCATGTTTCATGCCGAAACCGGTCCCCGTCATCAGCTCCGCTCTGTGGAAAACCGGTCTCTGTCCCCCGTTCAGCCCTGTGGAAAACCGGTCTCTGTCCCCCGTTCAAACTGCTCAAAAAAAGCGGCCGAAGCCCTTGATCCTGAGCTTCGGCCGCAGTTTTTTGAAGAACACTATTCAAAAATTGGCGCCGGGCACGAATTAATTGACCAGCGCTCCAAGCGCCCCGATATCAGGAGCGGTCCAATCGGCGCCAAGCTCGCGGAGCCTTTCGTCAGAAAAAGAACTTGTTACCCCCAGGCAGAACATCCCGCCCGCCTTGGCCGCACGCACACCGTTTTCGGCATCCTCGCACACGATGCATTCGCATGGGTCGACACCCAGAAGCGCGGCCGCCTTAAGAAAAATATCAGGCGCAGGTTTAAGGCGCTCGACGTCCCCCGCCTTCACGACCGCCCCGAAATCCGCAGGATCAAGCCCCGCCGCGCGAATATTCGCATTGACCTTAACAGCATCGGCAGCCGAAGCGATCGCCAGCAGGATACCCGCACCACGCAAAGCCTTGACAGTCGGAAGCACCGCCGGAAACCGCACTATCTCACGGTCAATATCGCGGCAATAGATCTCGTACACGCGGTTTTTCATCTCATCGCGGTACACCCCGCCGTGGAGGCGGACAACATTGCCGATGAAACTCTTCTCCCCCGTCCCGACAAACGGCTTAAAATCCTCCGCCTTCGCCTCGATCCCGAACTCCCGAAGCCCCGCGATCGAAGCCTTGTACATTGCCGGCTCCGAATCCACCAGCACTCCGTCCATATCAAAAATAACCGCCTTGACCTTACCCGCAATATCAGAAAAATCCAAACCAGCCATTGTCCGCACCCTCACCTTAAAACCTCAAATTCTCAAACCGATCTCAAAATAATCTCAAAAAAACTCAAAGCCCTCCGCATCCGGACTCAATTGAACCCGACCACCAGCGCACCCATCGGCCGGATATTGACGCCAAACGAAAACGAAAGATCCCCGCGGCATCCCGGCGCCGGAACACCGCACGCCGCCCTTTCGCACGAAGCGAACGACCCGTTGCATTTCGTAAATATTCCGTTGTCCGGGTCAATGATGATCGCGTGCGCTTCGGCATCGACACCCGCCCAGGAAGGAATGTTCAGTTTCAGCACGCCGGACAATTCCGAATCGGTGTAATTTACGACCAGAAACGCCAGCCTGAAGCAGCGGGTGTCAATAAATGATGATATTATGACGGGTGATTCGCCGTTGCCCGCACCGCCGACGCTGAATTCGCTTTCATTTCCGACCGCGCTGTCAACGTCATCACGGCGCACACTGAACTCACCCGCCGGCAGCACATCCTTCCGCGCCAGCCCCGACCCGAGCAGCCGAATAACCTCATCAGCCGAATCCTCCGTCCCCTCTTCATCACGCACGAGCAACGCACCGGCGCCGTTCAGCCTCCGCACGAGCTCCCGGAGCTCATCCGTCTCATAATTCATAAAAGGCATCACCACGCCCATGTAGCTGCGACCGAAGCGGTCAATAACGCGTCCGTTCTCAATATGCGCCTCCTCAAGCAGCGCGCGCGTATCAACGATCTCATACTCTATACCCGAAAGCAACAGCTTCCTGTTCAGCCTCTGCCACGAAGCCTCAAGCCTCCGCTCATCCTCCGAATGCTCCCTCGCCCCGAGCTGCGCGCCCGAACCGAACGACGACGCAAAAGCAGCTTCGATCGGATAAACAAGCAGCGTACGATGCATCATATTAAACCAGGACGCAGAAGACAGCGCAGCGCTGTCAAGCACGCGGCAGAGATTGCCCGCAAACTCATTCACGGTCCTGAACTCCTCTTCCGGCGCCGTTGAATCGATATAATATGACGGGAAGATCGTAACGCCGAGCGCACGCTGAAGCGCGATCGCACCCTTGATCTCTTTCAAACCGTACTTTTGACCGAACGCGCCTTGCATATGCGCGGAAACCTCCGACATGACCTCGGTCTTCCCCTGCCAGTGCGCCGCGGAAGAAATCAGCTTCGGCGTAGGAGCCTGCCGCAGCACGCCGTCAGGCATCGTGGTAAGCATATCGATCCCCGGAACGCCCATATGCTGAACGAAGCGGAAAATATTGCCCTCGAACAGCGGATGATGAAGGATCTCCTCCTCCAGCAGCACGTGGCCCGAGAAGCTGAGGCCGGCATTCTCGCACCAGTCGCCGAGCTGCTTAAAATAAGCATTCTCGTACATCTCGGACGTTGTCGCGAAAAATCTGCAGCGCGTCTGCGCATTTTCATCTGTTTTAGGCCCGAACAGATCGGAAAGTCTGGGAAGGAGCGCTTCGCCCCATTTCGCCTCATATTTCTCCGGAAGACGCCTGTCCCACACAACGAGCGGAAGCAGCGGGAGCGTATCGTCGTACTGATCCAGCACGGAGCGCGGGTAAAGTCCGGCGTTGAGGTACGCCGCCATGATCGAAGGCTCGTCCGTGAATATTGCCTCGATCTCACTGAACAGATCGCCGAGATTCCGCCTGTACGCCTCGTACGTGTTGTCAATAAAAGCCTTTACCGCACCGGGGTCAAGCACGTTTATATACCTTCTGCACTCGCAAACGTTGTGCTCCGCGTGCGTGCCTTCGTAGAGGCGCTTCGCGGCATACGCGCGGGCAACACCTTCGCTGTCCGCCTTTGCCGAAACTGCCTTCCCGTCTTCCGCGAGCTTCACTTTTCCGTCGTCAATAAAATATTCATGCCCTGCGGGGAGCGCGATGCTGACAGTTCCGCCGGGTTCGCAGCCCTCAGCCTTTACTTCGACCAGCGCCAGCGCCTCAAATTCCGGATGCT
>JAFWQX010000076.1 GCA_017508875.1 Clostridia bacterium
ACGTCTATGATGCTTTCTGTTAAAAACCTGCTTTCAAAGAAAGGCAGAACGATCCTTACCTCGTTCGCAGGCAGCATCGGAATAATCGGAATTGCGCTTATTTATTCTGTTTCCGCGGGCACAAACAGATTTATCGAACAGGTCCAGGAGGAAACGCTCGCATCTTATCCGATCACAATCGAAAGCACGCATATGGATCTGAACGAACTGCTGATTAATCTGGCGGGCAACAGGGATTCCGGACGTGAGCATGCAAAAGACGGAATATACCAGCGCATATCGATGTACAATATGGTCAATTCAATAAACAGCACTTCACTTATTGAAAACGACCTTAAATCGTTTAAAAAGTATCTGAACGAACAGACGTCCAGTAAGGACAGCAAATTCGGAAGCAGCATTACCGGACTGAGTTATACGTACGCCCTGGATATTCTTATTTACACTAAGAACGTCAACGGAGACGTCGTATTATCAGACACTTCCGAAATTACTTCGAGGCTCGTTTCCAAGATATTCGGAACAGACGTCACGGCATATTCCAGGACTTCGGGCACTTCGAATTCGACGCTGATGTCTCTTATGTCGTCGTCATCTTCTAACTCTTCAAGAAATACGTGGCAGGAGATGCTGCCGGGCATCAACGGAGAAACGGTAAGCAACATAGTTAAAAGCCAGTACGACGTTGTGTACGGTGAATGGCCTACGGCGTACAATCAGGCCGTTCTGGTCGTGGATAAGAACAACGAAGTATCGGACATGGTGCTATATGCAATAGGGCTTAAGACCGCGGAAGATATTGATGCAATTATTGACGCGGCAATGTCAGGCCGGGAGCTTGACGTACCTGACGAGAGATGGTCCTACGAAGAGATCTGCGGAAGAGAATTCAGACTTGTCCTTAATTCCGACTGCTTCACAAAGGACGAGGCAGCAGGTACGTACAGTGATCTTCGCAAAACTGATGCCGGGATGAAATATCTTTACAACAACGGTGTGGCCGTGGAGATCTCCGGTATAATCAGGGCAAAGGATGATGCAATCTCGCCGATGTTAAGAGGCGGAACGCTGGGTTACACCTACAAACTTACGGAATACGTTATAGAAAACATCTCAACGTCTCCGGCCGTGCTGGAGCAAAGAGAGAAGACGGATACGGATATATTCACAGGGCTGCCGTTTAAGAGTAATATAAGCACACTCGACGATTCGGTAAAAGCGCAGATATTCAAGAACTATATTGACGGCCTGAATACTGCCGGTAAAGCAGCTACATTCCTGAGAATAGTTACGTCGCCGTCTGATGAACTTATTGCCCAATCCGTAAATATGATGCTCGACGGAATCTCACGGGACGATATGATCGAAATGCTTGTCAGCGGCGCGGTGGCGCAGGGATATATCTCGGAAGCCGATATCCGTGAATATATTAAAGATATGTCGGACGAAGACCTGAGAGAACTTGTTACGACGCTCGTTAAGGAGCAGTTCAAAAACCAGTACGCTCAGGAGGTCAGGGCACAGTATGCGGGTAAGAGCGACGCGGAACTGGCGGCAATGTTTGACGTGCAGATGGCGGCGATAACGGATGAACAGTGTGCGGTCCTGTACGACACGGCGCTTGAATTTTCAGACAGCACGTACGAGGACAATCTCCGCCTGCTCGGCAGCGCGGATATTGACGATCCGGAAAGTATAAACATTTACACTGCGACTTTTGCAGACAAGGACAATATCAAAAAGATGATCGATGCGTACAATGCGGATAAAGACGAATTTACGTCGATCGCATATACGGACTACGTCGGTATTCTGATGAGCTCTGTTACGACGATCGTAAACAGCATCTCATACGTTCTGATTTCTTTCGTCGCTATCTCGCTCATAGTGTCATCGATCATGATAGGCGTTATTACTTTGATTTCCGTGCAGGAACGCACGAAAGAGATCGGTATACTGAGAGCTTTAGGTGCGTCAAAGCGGAACGTTTCGGGTATGTTTATAGCTGAAACGGTAATAATCGGTTTTGTTTCCGGCGTGCTGGGCGTGGCGCTGAGCTGGCTGCTCATTCTGCCTATCAACGCGATAGTTCATGCGCTTTCCGGACTTGCGAGCCTGAGTGCATTCCTCCCCTGGAATACCGCGCTCATATTGATCGGCGTAAGCATGCTGCTCACATTGGTCGCGGGGCTTATTCCGTCGGGCAGCGCAGCAAGAAAAGATCCTGTCGTTGCCCTGCGAACAGAATAAAATTTACCATAATTTCCCGGGAGCAGATCATTAAATCTCCTCAGTTGCTTTATATACGCAAAAAGTGTAAAATAACAGCGTGAAAAACAGTCCGCAGTTATTTATATAAACATACGTGCTTTTTGCGGCGACGGAAACATACACGGAGGTAACTGAGATGAAAAGAAAAGCAGGATTAATCGCTGTTATGCTTATACTTGCACTGAGCTGTGCTCTGGTGCTGAACGGGTGCAGGCTGAATATCGATCTCGTTAGGGCGACTCCCGAAAGCAGCGGGAATGCCGGAGATAATAAAACTCCGGGAAGCGATGCCACACCGGACGCGGGAGCTACTGACGGCCCCGGATACGCGACGCCTGATCCGGCTGATCCGGGAGACGCCCTCGTGCTTGCACTGGCTTTTGCAAACACGTTTAAGGGAACCTGGACGGCCGACGATAACACCTTCCTCGATTTCGACGTTGAAGATGATAAACCGTTCGTGCTTTCCGGCGTATGGGCATCAGACGGTGCGTTTCCTGTCTATGATATCATTGAAGCAAAGACGAATCCCGGAACAGAGAAAAAATATCAGGTTAAACTTCGTGAACGCGTCAGCGGTAAAGAATCAGAACTGATCATCGTGTCGGATAATAACTCGATAATTGTCTCCGAGACCGGCAGCATCATCGGAGAAAAGAGATATACGTACGACGGAACGAAACAGTTTCCGCCCGAAGTGATATCTTTCTCTCCTGAACAGATCGTCGCGCAGTTCGGAGGACACTGGACAGGGTACAAGGATCCTGATGAATTTGTCGTTATCGAGGCAGGCCCTGACGGCGAAGCATTGCTGAGGCACGGATACAGAAGCGCCCCGGGCGAAGCGGTAGAATATACTTTCAAGAGTGCCGTCGTCATCGACAAACTTGGATACGACTACGACGTTGTCCTCGTAAACCGCCAGAACGGGCAGGAGCTCAGCACCCAGGCCGGGATCCGTCAGGCGGGCAACATACTGCTGTTCAATTTCGTTGACGGCAGAGGAAGCGTTTCATTTGAAGCGTACTCAGAGACAAAACTGACTGACGTTGACCCTGTCGTCTTCGCGACTCAGTACAAAGGTGCGTGGACGAACAGCGATAATGAGTTTATCCAGTATTCCGTTTCCGACGGGAAGGCGCATATGATGTTCGCGATCTGGAATTCCGGCGGCGATTTCCCGGCAGGGCAGATCACCAGAGTAACGCAGATAGGCGGCGAAAAGAAATATGAGATCTCGCTGAAAATGCACGGCGACGGATCTGTACACGTTTACTTTATGGAGATGGACGATTCTACCGGAAAGATGACGGTATGGGAGGACGGCCACGCGAGCAGCGACTATTATTTCATCGCTTCCCAGCAGCCTGCGGAGCCCCTTTCGGACAATGAAATACTCAGCAATTTCGGCGGTCTCTGGATCTCGAACGATAATTTGTATGAGTTTATTTACATTGAGAAGCTCAACAGTGATTCGATAAACGTTACTTACGGCATAAGGAACAGCGACGGCGAGTTTCATTATGAAACGATCGAAAATGCTATCGGCGACGATCTCGGCCACGACTTTCAGGTGACGTTCAAAAAGGCCGGAAGCAGCGAAATAATCGTGAGATACGTAGGGCTCATTCAGGCCGGTAAAACAATGCTGATCGATCTTAATGACGGTAAGGGCGAGCGGTCGTTCTTACTTTCCGAACACGATGCGATACTCGAAGTTGGCGAGGCATATTTGGCCGGGCAGCTTGTAGGTTGCTGGACGGCAAGTAATATGAGCGACTTCATATCGTTCTCCAAATCGGCGACAATTATGTTTGCGGTATGGAATTCGGGCGGAGAGTTTCCTGTAGGTAACATCAAGAGGGTGACAACGTTTCTCGGCGGTTCCAATGAGGGTATTTATATGCTGGTGCTCCGTATGAAAGGTACGAATGAGCTTAAAGTCTATAATCTTAAGATCATATCCCAGACACAGTTCGAATTCTGGGAAGAGGGCGGCGTTCATGACACGTACACCTATTATACAGATAAACAGCTGGGAATGGGATGAGGAGAGCGTAGAGTTAAGAGTTAAGAGTTAAGAGTTAAGAGTTTAGAGTTAAGAGTTCAGAGTTAAGAGTTCAGAGTTCAGAGTTCAGAGTTTAGAGTAGTTAGGAACGAGCAGTATGATTCGGATGATGGCACAGATGTCGCGGGAGCTTAATTTGTGCCATCATTCATTTTGGACCGGACGGGATCGGAAACGATTCCCTTTTTGATCCACATTTTGCCCTGCGTTTTGTGCTTTTTTAAGTTGCGAAAGAATTTGCATAGTGGTACAATACCCTGAAGGCGTCCGGCATGGCGTTTTGCACAAATTCTCCGCCTGCAGCCCGGACCGCCGTCCTAATTCTTTTTTGAAAGGTGAAAATCAAATGGGCAGAAAAATCACGGTCATCGGTGCGGGAAGCGTTGGCTCCACGATAACTTATACGCTTGCGGTAGATAAGATCGCATCTGAAATAGTAATGATCGACGTAAACGAAGAAAAAGCTCGCGGAGAAGCCATGGACATACTTCAGGGAATGCCCTTCAGCTCGCCGACGAACATTTATGCGGGAGATTACAGCGACGCGGCCGGATCTGATATTGTCATCATCACGTGCGGCATAGCGAGAAAAGCAGGACAGTCGAGGATCGACCTTGCCCAGACGAACGTGAATATCATAAAGCAGATAGCGCCGGAGATCGCAAAATACGCCCCGGACGCTATTTATATTGTTGTCAGCAACCCCGTTGACATACTGACGTACGTTTTCATGCGCGTATCCGGAATACCCGAAAAACACATCATCGGATCCGGAACCATACTTGACACGTCGCGCCTGCGCTCGAGAATAGCCGAATACGTGGGTATCAGCGAACAGAACATACACGCGTACGTGCTGGGAGAACACGGCGACAGCTCGTTCGTGCCCTGGTCGATCGCTCAGGTCGGATGCGTGAACCTGTTCGACTACCGCAAAGACTTCCACTTCTACGATTCGCTCCGTCCCGAACTTGACACCGACGAAATAGAGGATTACATCCGCACATCCGGCGGACAGATCATCAAGCGCAAAGGGGCAACGTTCTATGCAGTTTCGATCTCCGTCTGCCACATCGTGAAATGCCTCCTGGGCAGCGCGAACAACGCCCTCACGGTGTCGTCAATGATGCACGGCGAGTACGATATCGAAGACGTATGCCTCAGCATCCCGTTCATTATCGGACCTCACGGCGTATCGGGCCATCTGCTCCCGAACCTCACCGGCTCCGAGATCGGCAAGCTCCAGAACAGCGCGAACGTCCTGAAAAACGTTATCCGCCAGGTCGATATCTGACACCTGCGGCATCGCTGAAACTCCCTATCAAAATAAAAACAAATCCCTCATAAGGAGATAAAAAAATGACATACACATACTATCCGGGCTGCACGCTTAAGACCAAAGCGCAGGACCTGGATCACTACGGCCGCGAAAGCCTGAAAGCACTGGGCATCACGCTCGAAGAACCGGACGAGTGGCAGTGCTGCGGCGCGGTATACCCGATCGCCCGCGACGAAATCGCCACCAAACTCTCCGCCGTTCGCGCGCTTGCCGCCGCCAGGGACAATGCGTCTCCGCTCGTCACCCTCTGCTCCGCCTGCCACCACGTGCTCACCAGGGTCAACGACGATATGCGCCGCGACGAGAATGTGCGCACGAAGGCCAATAACTATCTCAAACTCCCCGTGCCGTACTCCGGCGAGACGGAAGTCATCCACTACCTGCAGCTCCTGCGCGATAAGATCGGCTTCGATAATATAGCCAAAGCCGTTAAAAACCCGCTCAAAGGCCGCAAAATAGGCGCTTACTACGGCTGCCTTCTGCTCAGACCCTCAAAAGTGATGCAGTTCGACGATCCCGAAAATCCGCACATCATCGAAGACTTCATAAAGGCGCTCGGCGCAACGCCTGTAATATACGGCATGCGCAACGAATGCTGCGGCGGTTACGTCACACTGAAAGACGAGGCGCAGGCTGCGGAAAACACGAACCGCATTATCAAAAACGCCGCATCAAAAGGCGCGGAAGAGCTCATAACCGCCTGCCCGCTCTGTATGTATAACCTCAGGAAACACTCGGACGGCACTGTAAAAATCAGCTACATCACTGAACTGCTGTATGACGCTCTCGGCCTTCGCGAAGAACTCGGAGACGCGCCGGAAGCGTGCGAAACGGCGGACGGCATTGCCGCGGGATGCGCCTGCAAGCGCACGGAAAAAGCAGAATAAAGGAGGCCGGGAAAATGCATCAGACAGAAAAAGAAACGGCCGAACTTATAAAACAGATCAGCGGCTCCGACGTAAAAAAATGCATGAAATGCGGCAAATGTTCAGCCACTTGTCCCGCGTACGGCGAAATGAAATTTCACCCGCACCAGTTCGTAACGATGGTTGCCCACGGGAAAGTAGACGAACTTCTGCGCGACGGGACAGTAACGAGATGCTTAAGCTGCTTTGCGTGCGTTGAGCGCTGCCCCAGAGGCGTAGAACCGGCAAACGTTGTCGCGGCGATAAGAGTACTGGCCGAACGCGAACAGGGAGGCTCGAACTTTGTCCCGGACGAAGTACCCGCGCTCATTGCCGCGGACAATGAAATTCCCCAGCAGGCGCTCGTCAGTGCGTTTCGCAGGTACAGAAAGTAAAGGCGGTGTCAGAATTTGCATAAAATTGGAGTATTTGTCTGCTGGTGCGGCAGCAATATCGCGGCAACTGTCGATATCGACAGAGTAGTGGCCGAAGCGAAAGTACAGCCCGGCGTGGTATTTGCCAAAGACTACCAGTATATGTGCTCGGAAGCGGGCCAGAATATAATAAAAGACGCCATAAAAGAATACGGACTTACGGGGATCGTCGTATGCTCCTGCTCGCCCAGGATGCACGAAGCAACGTTCAGAAAAGCCGCGTCCCAGGCGGGGCTTAACCCGTTTATGGTAGAGATAGCCAACATCCGCGAACATTGCTCGTGGATCCATAAGGATAAAGAAGAGGGTACGGAGAAAGCGTGCGTGCTGATGCGCGCGGCCGTAGCGAAAGTGACGCTCAATACGCCTCTTAAAGCAGGAGAGAGCAAGGTCGTAAAGCGCGCGCTCGTCATCGGCGGAGGAATCGCCGGAATACAGACCGCACTCGACATTGCCGACGCGGGATTCCCCGTTGACATCGTCGAAAAGAACGCTACCATCGGCGGACGCATGGCTCAGCTGGATAAAACGTTCCCGACGCTCGACTGCTCGTCATGTATATTGACCCCGAAGATGGTCGAAGCGAAATCGAACGAAAACATACGCCTCATCACTTACGCCGAAGTTGAAGAAGTGAGCGGATTCGTAGGCAGTTTCAAGGCGAAAATACGCAAAAAAGCGCGTTACGTTAAAGAAGACGTATGCACGGGCTGCGGCGTGTGCATGTCAAAGTGCCCGTCTAAAAAGGGACTCAACGAATTTAACATGGGGCTGAACAACCGCCCCGCGATATACATTCCGTTCGCGCAGGCAATACCGAACGTCGCGGTAATCGACAGCACGCAGTGCATCAAACTTAACACCGGAAAGTGCGGCCTCTGCGAAAAAGTCTGCACCGCGAAAGCGATCGACTACACGCAGCAGGATGAATTCATCGAAGAGGAATACGGCGCGATAGTGATGGCGACGGGATTCAGACCGATCGACGCATCCAAATTTGACGAATATTCGTACTCCACATGCAAAGACGTCGTGACTTCACTGGAGCTCGAGCGCATCATGAACGCGGCGGGACCCACGGGAGGCGTGCTTTTAAGACCTTCCGACGGAAAACATCCGCATTCGATAGTATTCATCCAGTGCGTTGGTTCGCGCGACGTATCGGGCCGCGGCAAACCGTACTGCTCCAAGATCTGCTGCATGTACACCGCGAAGCACGCGATGCTGATCAGGGACAAATACCCCGACGTTGAAGTACACGTGTTCTACATCGACGTACGTACGCCGGGAAAGAATTTCGACGAATTCTACAGGCGCGCAGCCGAACAGTACGACGTTGACTACATCAAGGGCCAGGTCGGAAAAGTATGGGAAGAAGACGGACACCTCGTCGTCAGAGGCGTTGACCTCATCGCAAACGAACAAATCATACTCAACACCGATATGGTCGTGCTGGCGACTGCTATCGAGCCCGATCCCACGGCGCGGAAGGTGGCCAACATGCTCACCGCGAGCATTGACACGAACGACTTCATCACCGAAGCGCACCCGAAGCTGAGACCGGTCGAGAGCCCCACGGCAGGCATTTTCCTGTCGGGCGTGTGCCAGGGACCGAAAGACATACCCGAGACCGTATCTCAGGCAGGCGCCGCGGCGTCGAAGGTAATCGGCCTCCTGTGCAAGGATAAGCTCACTACCAACCCGTGCGTGGCGCATTCCGACGAACTTCTGTGCAACGGCTGCTCCTGCTGCGAAAAAGTCTGCCCGTACGGCGCTATTTCGTACGACACGCATCTCATCAACGACCACGGCGTGAAAGAAACGCGGCGCGTGGCGCTGGTCAACGAAGCGCTCTGCCAGGGCTGCGGCGCGTGCACCGTCGTATGTCCGTCGGGGGCAATGGACCTCAAGGGCTTTTCTAACAAACAGATCATGGCGGAGGTGGAAGCGATATGTCTGTAAACGATACTGTTGATACGGCCGTCAATGCCGCTGCAAAAGAGTGGAAGCCGAAGATCGTGGCTTTCTGCTGCAACTGGTGCAGCTACGCCGGCGCAGACCTGGCAGGTTCGTCCAGGCTGTCATACCCCGCGGACGTTAAAATAATACGCGTACCGTGCTCCTGCCGCGTAAACCCCATGTTTATACTAAAAGCATTCGAACGCGGTGCAGACGGCGTCATCCTCTGCGGCTGCCACCCGGGCGACTGCCATTACAGCACGGGTAACTACTACACCCGCCGCCGTATGACGCTCCTGTTCAGCATGCTCGACTACATCGGCGTAGAGCGCGAACGCACGCGCGTCGAATGGGTCTCCGCGGCCGAAGGCGCAAGATTCTCGAAAGTAATGAATGATTTCGTCGCGAAAATACATGAACTTGGCGAAAACGTGAAAGTAGGTGACCTGAGATGCAAGCAATAAGCGCGAAAATAATAGAGCGCGCAAAAGAACTTATGCGCGAAGGCACCGTCACCAAGGTCGCAGGCTGGAAGGCCGGAGAGTTCTTCTACGACGCGGAACCGAATATTTTCGAGACCGCAGAGTCGCTGGACGGACTGGTTTATAACCGCTTCTGCGCCGCTAACCTCAGCAAATACATGATCAAAAACAGCGCGTTCGAAAGCGCCGGAAAGGTTCTCGTTATCTTAAAGCCCTGCGACACGTACAGCTTCAACCAGCTGCTCACGGAACACAGGATCGATCGCGAAAAGGTGTATATCATAGGCGCCGGATGCGAAGGAATGTGCGATATTGACCGCGTACGTGCCCTCGGATTCAAGGGTATCACCGGGATCGACGAAAAAGGCGACGGAAAGACGCTCGTAGTACACACACTGTACGGAGACGGGGAGGTCAATATTGACGACGTGCTCGTTAACAAGTGCGAGTTCTGCAAGGGCAAGGCGCATAAGATCTTCGACGAACTGATCTCGGACAATGAAGATGAAGGCCCTCGCGGTGACCGCTTTGAAGGCGTACGTGCGCTGGAGGCAATGTCTCCCGAGGAGCGTTTCGCTTTCTGGCAGGGCGAACTTTCCAAGTGCATCCGCTGCAACGCCTGCCGCAACGCCTGCCCGGCCTGCTCGTGCCGCAAATGCGTTTTCGACAACGCAGCTTCCGGCGTGGCTTCCAAGGCTAACACGGACAGCTTCGAAGAAAAAATGTTCCACATAATAAGGGCGTTCCACGTTGCCGGCCGCTGCACCGACTGCGGCGAGTGCACGAGAGTCTGCCCGCAGGGAATACCGCTTCACCTGTTCAACCGCAAATACATAAAAGACATTGACGAATTCTACGGCACGTACACTGCGGGAGAGGAAGCAGGCCAGCGCGGCCCGCTCATCACCTTCACTCAGGAAGACCGCGAACCGAATTCAGTCAGCGACAAAGGAGGTAACTGAGCCGTGTCATTAAAGAAAATTGCTTTAACTGAGCTGGACAGATTTTTCTCCGCCATCGCTCTTAAAAAGAAAATATATCTGCCCGTAGAAAAAGCGGGTCAATACGATTACGCCCCCTGGGAGCCCGGTATCACGTATCATCCCGAAGTGCTTCATACCGTAAAAAGCGCGAAAAGCGTGTTCTTCCCTCAGAGCGAGGATCTGGTGCGTTACAAGCGCTCCGGCCTCAGCCTGGCGATAACGGAAGTGCCTCCGGAAGATGAGGAATTCGTCGTATTCGGAGTACACGCATGCGACGTAAAAGGCTTCGAAGTGCTTGACCGCGTGTTCCTCTCAGATCCTGTCGATACGTTCTACAAGGCCAGGAGGGAGCACGGCACGGTGGTTTCCGTGATGTGCCCGCAGCCCGAAGAAACGTGCTTCTGCGAAACATTCGGAATTGACGCCGAAAACCCCGGAGCGGACGTGCAGGCCAGGATCTGCGAAGGTACGCTTTATATGGAAGCGCTCACCGGAAAGGGAGAGGCGCTGCTGGAAGAGCTCGGAGGCATTGTCGCCGAAACGAATGAAGGAAAAGATTCCGAAGCGTACGCAAAAGCGGCCGAAGAGCATAAAAAGATTATGGAAAAACTGCCGCTCGCAGGGCTTACTACCGACGGATTCGGAGCCGAAGCGGATCTGCTTACGCTGTTTAACAGGCCCGAATGGAAAGAACTTTCCTCCTCATGCCTGGGCTGCGGCACATGTACGTACGTCTGCCCCACGTGCCAGTGCTACGACATACGCGAATATAACACAGGAAAAGACATCCGCCGCTTCCGCGTGTGGGATTCATGCATGTACTCAGATTTCACCATGATGGCGCACGGCTCGCCCAGACCGGACCAGCTCCAGCGCTTCCGCCAGAGATTCATGCACAAACTCAAATATTACCCGGATAACTATGAAGGCGCGTTCTCATGCGTAGGCTGCGGCCGCTGCCTCCAGAAGTGCCCGGTATCAATGAATATCGTTAAAGTTATGAAAACGCTGGGAGGTGCGGATCATGAGTGATAATACTTCCGGATGCTCCGGGAACTGCGTTCCGGGGATGAAAAAAGACATGCTGGTGCCTCAGCTGGCCGTTGTCACCGACATACGCACCGACACGCCTGACGTAAAAACGTTTCGCGTAAAAAGCCTTGACGGACAGCCTCTGTTTGACCATATGCCCGGTCAATGCGCGATGCTTACTCTGCCCGGCTCCGGCGAGGCAATGTTCTCGATCACGTCTTCGCCCACGCATAAAGATTATAAAGAATTTTCCATAAAACGCTGCGGCATGCTTACCGAAGCGCTCCACGCAATGGAGCCGGGCCAGGAGATCGGAATACGAGGCCCCTACGGAAAACCGTTCCCCGTTGACACCGAATTCCGCGGAAAGAAGCTGCTGTTCATTGCCGGCGGAATAGGTCTCGCACCGCTGCATTCCGTCATCGACTACGTGCGCGCAAACCGCGACGCTTACGGCCACATGGACATTCTTTACGGATCCCGTTCGGCCGCCGACCTGGTGGACCTCGACCAGATCCAGACGGAGTGGATGAAAGAAAAAGACACGGACGTCTACCTCACGATCGACAGACCTCAGGAAGGCTGGGACGGCCACGTGGGCTTCGTACCTTCGTACCTCAAAGAACTCGCGTTTAAGCCCGACTGCACTGCCATCATCTGCGGACCTCCGATCATGATCAAATTCGTGCTGCAGGCCCTCATAGAGATGGGATTCGATAAAAAGCAGGTATACACCACGCTCGAACTGAAAATGAAATGCGGCATCGGCAAATGCGGGCGCTGCAACATCGGCTCGAAATTCGTGTGCAAGGACGGACCCGTGTTCCGCTGCGACGAGATCGACGAACTGCCGGGAGAATATTGATTCGGACAATAATAATGGTGCATGTCACCAGAGCAGACCGTTCGCCTCTGCGGAGGGCGCGGTCAACGACACAGGAGGATATATTTATTATGGACCAGATGGTAAACATTTACATCGCCGGAAAACAGTACACCGTGCCTTCCAGCCTTACTATTATGAACGCTATGGAGTACGCCGGATATAAACATATAAGAGGCTGCGGCTGCCGTGCCGGATTCTGCGGCGCCTGCGCGACGATCTACAGGATAAAAGGCGATTCCGAGCTGAAATTCTGCCTCGCCTGCCAGACGAAGGTCGAGGACAATATGTACATAGCGTCTCTTCCGTTCTTCCCGACGCAGAAGCAGACGTACGATATCGAAAAAATACGCCCGAACCAGACGATAATGATGGAACTCTATCCGGAAATCTACAGCTGCATCGGGTGCAACGCATGCACGAAAGCCTGCCCTCAGGGCCTGCCCGTCATGCAGTACATTGCCTACGCACAGCGCGGCGAGTACAAAAAATGCGCCGAAGCATCGTTCGACTGCATTGCCTGCGGCATGTGCTCCGCGCGCTGCCCTGCCGGAATAACCCATCCGATGGTATCGCTGCTGGCCAGAAGGCTCAACGGAAAATATATTGCCCCGAACAGCGATCACGTCGATAAGCGCGTGCAGGAGATCCTTAACGGCGATTACGACGCAATCGTTAAAGAACTGTCCGAGAAGCCCGTAGACGAGCTTAAAGACATGTATAACCACAGAGAAATCGAGAAATAAGGGAGGGCGATTAAAATGGCTGCATTTGAAATTAAAGTAAATCCCGACGTTTTCACTCAGGAAATGCTCGATTCTATCAAAAAAGTTGAAGCGACCAGGCCTTCCAGAATAGGCGCCGATCTTCGCCGCATGAGTGCGGAAGAGAAGGACGACGTGCTGCGCCGCTTCCATCCCGACTACCGCGAAGACGGATTCTCCGTGCTGAGAGTCGGTCCGAACAAGGGCGAAAAAGTTCCGTCCGAACTTGCCGATCTGTTAGAGGGCAAAAGCCGCGTGCTCGGCGTGAGCGTTGACGTCGCACACCCCGACTATGACACCGACGTACTTATTATCGGCGGCGGCGGAGCAGGTGCTTCAGCGGCGATCGAAGCGGTAAACGGCGGTGCGAGGACAATGATCGTTACAAAGCTTCGCATCGGCGACGCTAACACTATGATGGCCGAGGGCGGCATCCAGGCTGCCGATAAACCGAACGATTCTCCCGCGATCCACTACCTCGACGCTCTGGGCGGCGGACATTTCTACAACAAACCCGAGCTGCTTAGAAAGCTCGTCATGGAAGCTCCCGAAGCGATCCAGTGGCTGAACCGCCTCGGAGTTATGTTCGATAAAGACGCCGACGGAACGATGGTCACCACTCACGGCGGCGGCACTTCCAGAAAACGTATGCATGCGTGCGCTGACTACTCGGGCGCCGAGATAATGCGCGTGCTCCGCGACGAAGTAATAAACAGAGGGATACAGATCGTTGACTTCACGGCAGCGATAGAACTCGTGCTCGACGACCGCGGACAGTGCGCCGGAGCCGTGCTCAGAAACATGGAAACGGGCGAACTGAGAGTCGCAAGAGCGAAGGCCGTGATCATTGCCACCGGCGGCGCAGGCAGACTGCACTACCAGGGCTTCCCGACGTCGAACCATTACGGCGCTACCGCCGACGGCCTTATTTTAGGTTACCGCGCAGGCGCTAAACTCCTGTACGCGGACACGATCCAGTACCACCCCACAGGCGTTGCCTACCCGGAGCAGATGCTCGGAGCGCTCGTCACGGAAAAAGTACGTTCCTGCGGCGCGCAGCTGGTAAACGTTGACGGCGAGGCGTTTATGAATCCGCTTGAAACGCGCGACGTTACCGCCGCTTCTATCATCCGCGAGTGCAAAGAACGCGGTAAGGGTGTTCCCACGCCTCTGGGCAGCGCGATATGGCTCGATACGCCTATGATCGAAGAGATCGGCGGGAAGGGCACGATCGAAAAGCGCATCCCCGGCATGCTCCGTATGTATTCAAAATTCGGCATGGATATGCGCCTCACGCCTATCCTGATCTATCCCACGCTCCACTACCAGAACGGCGGTCTGGACGTGACCGATAAGAGTATGACAAATATTCCCGGTCTGTTCGTGGCGGGAGAGGCCGCGGGCGGAGTACACGGCAGGAACCGTCTGATGGGTAACTCTCTGCTCGACGTTATCGTGTTCGGACGCAACGCGGGCAAGTTCGCTTCCGCGTACGTTCCCGGCGTGAAGCTCGGTGTTCCTACGCTTTCGCACGTTGAAAAGTTCCAGGCTGAGCTCAAGGCTGCGGGCGTTCAGTCGAAGGTCGAATCGCCGCTGCTTCTTCCTTCTTACACACATGGCAATCCTAAATTCGCAGATACTATCAAATGGGGGCACGCTGAATTATGAATCTGTTCGGAGGCGTTTTATCTGTAACCGGCATCGCATTTCTGATGCTGTGCGTGCTTGTGATCGCTGCATTCGGGTACGCTTTGGGCCGCATCAGGATCAAAGGCGTATCGCTCGGCACGGCGGGAGTTTTTATTATCGCTCTGCTGTTCGGCGCACTGTTTTTTAAATTCATCGAGCCTCAGCTTACGATGAAAGTTACGCAGACGGTGGGGGATGAGGGCTTCGTAAAATCTGTCAGTTACGCCTCCAATGCACTTAAAATAGTCGAAAATTTAGGTCTGATACTGTTCGTATCGTCAGTCGGATTCATTGCCGGCCCTAATTTTTTCAAGAATCTGAAGAAAAATTTCAAATCGTACATACTGCTCGGTGTCGTCATTATCCTTGCCGGCGCGCTTACGTGCGTGGCGTGCTTCTTCATCGGACGCGGCTTCGAAGCAGACTCGAAAGAGTTTGTGGCAATGCTTGTTGGGATATTGTCCGGCTCTCTTACGAGTACGCCTGCGTTCTCCGCGGCTAAAGCGACGGTGCTGCCTCAATACGAAGACGCGGTTACGGTCGGACACGGCATCGCGTACCTGTTCGGCGTCGTCGGAGTAGTGCTGTTCGTGCAGCTAATTCCGAAACTGCTGAAGGTGAATATGGACGACGAACGCGCGAAGCTCGCACACGTTGACGACGGCGCGGATAAAAAGAAGGCCGGTCCGGCCAAACTTTTCGAGCTGGATAAGTTCGGCATAGGTCCTTTTGCGCTTGCGGCTGCTCTGGGCGTGCTTCTGGGCGCAATCAAGATCCCGCTCTCGGGCAAAGGTCTTGCGGGGACAACGTTTTCTCTTACCACCACCGGCGGGGCGCTGATCGTTTCGCTGATCTTCGGCCATTTCGGCAGGTTCGGGCGCTTCAAAGTGATGCCGGATAAAAAGACGCTCGAAGTGTTCCGCGAGACGGGGCTGATGCTGTTCCTGATCGGCGCGGGAGTGGCCGGCGGTGCAAATTTTGTCAAATATTTCAAGGCTATTTATTTTGTGTACGGCGTGGCAATGACGATCGTTCCTATGATCATCGGTTTCATTTTTGCCAAATTCGTGCTGAAACTCAGCCTGCTCAATAATCTGGGGTCAATTACCGGCGGTATGACGTCAACACCCGCGCTGGGCACGCTTATCAACGTGGCCGGCACGGACGACGTTGCCAGCGCATACGCCGCGACGTACCCGATCGCCCTGATCGCCGTTGTCCTCGCATCGCAGTTTCTGATACTGCTGCTTTAATAAAAATCACACGGTAGCTGATGGTAGCATGATCTTGGCGGAAAACTACGGCACAGTATTGGCGGGTAATGTGCGCTGCATTGCGAGGTTTATGTAAAGAAACGCTAAACGGAGTTGCAAGAAGCAAAACAAGGAGCAGAACTATTAAATTTAAAAGTTTTGCTCTTGTTTTTTTGTCATCATATTTCTGAAACAATACATATTGTTTTCCCTTGACTTTGACTGATTTATAAATTAAACTATCATTTAGAAAGAAAGTGCGCTAAGTGCATGAACTGAAAGGAACAGAATATTATGATCAAGAGCCTTAACAACAATACTGAGCTGGAGGCGTTTGCTCAGGAAGGCGGCGTCGAATATTACAGGATACCGGGCGTCGGTAATTATTCCTGGGTAGAAGAACTTAAAGGCGTGGCCGGAACGTGGTATCCGATGGGAGGACGCGACCATTCGTTCAGACAGTGGTGGTTCCCGAATACACAGGAGTCGGTCTTCGAGGCAGGGGCTCCTGTGATGTGCGTTTACGACTACGAAAACAAAAACATCATCACCGCGGCATTGTCCGACTCGGTAAAACGGACGAAGATCAGCGCAAGCGTTGACGACCTGAACCAGCGGGACGAGATACTGCTCAAGGTCGAGATCATTGACGACGGCCTCTTTCAGCAGCCTGACCACGAGATCATTCTGAGGGTCGATAAGCGGCCTCTCGAGTATTACGACGCCGTGGCCGAAGCGTGCGACTGGATGCGGAGCTTTCTGAAAAAGCTGATCCCGATTCCTGAAGGCGCGAGGGTGCCGCTGTATTCGAGCTGGTATAATTTCCACCAGGAGCCCGAGCAGAAGCTGCTGACGGAAGAACTGAAGGTCGCGGCGGAAATGGGATTCAGGACGGTCATCCTTGACGACGGGTGGCAGTTCGAGGGCGAAAACACCGGCGATTACTATAAGTGCGGCGACTGGCACGTGACGCAGGACAAATTCCCGGATTTCAAAAAGTTCGTTGACGACGTTCACAGCTTCGGCATGAAGCTGATGATGTGGTTCCCGGTGCCGTTCGCAGGCTTCGCAACGGAGGATTACAGGCGGTTCAAGGATAAAATGGCCTTCGACATCGACTGGATGCGGGCAGGGGTATACGACGTCAGGTATAAGGAGCTGCGCGACTACATAGCGGGCACGTACGAAAAATTCGTTGACGACTTCGGGATCGACGGACTGAAGCTTGATTTCGTTGACGCCTGGGGAACGACTACCGACGTGCCTCCGAAGAATGACGAGATGGATCACGAGCGCCTTTTTGACGCGGTACGGACGTTGATGGACGAGATATACGCTAAAATGACGGCGCGTGACCCGGACTTCCTGTTTGAGTTCAGGCAGGTCTACGTGGGGCCGGAGATCGTCAACCACTGCAATATGCTTCGCGTTGCCGACTGCGCCGCGGATTCGGTGACAAACCGCATAGGCATCGGTTCATTGCGCATCGTCAACGGCGCTACCGCCATCCACTCGGATATGCTTCTTTGGGGAAAGAAGGAGTCGCCGGTAAATTGCATGCGTCAAATGCTTAATATTATGTTCTCGGTGCCGCAGATATCGGTGCTGCTCACCAAAGTACCGCCGGAACAGAAGGCGGCGGTGAAAAGATTCGTGGATTACTGGTCCGAAAACAGGGACGTACTGCTGGACGGGAAGTTCAGGGCTGTGGATCCCGGTGCGAACTACTCGCTCATGTCCGCCGAAAAGGACGGGAAAAAGATCACTGTGCTGTACAGCACGTCCGAGATCGAACTCACCGCCTGCGCGGAGGACGTCTGGAACAATACTTTCAAAAACTATATAGTTGTATCGTGCGCTCCAGGTAAGGACTATGCCGTTTTCGACTGGCGCGGGGATAAGCTGGGCGCAGGCGTAACTTCCGGCAGCATTCAGAAGATCGAGGTACCCGCGGGCGGAATGGTGAAATTCGGCTGAGACCACGGCTTCGGTCCGCCGCAGATATAATTTATACTTGTTCCTGCTTAAAAATACAGCGGACAAATATTAAAAGAGAGGTAAACCAAATGAATTACAAAGATCTTGTATGCAACTGCAAAAAAGTGTCGTACGAGGACATTGACAACGTCGTGAAGAACGAAAACAATATTTCTGACGTGGTAAAGGTGTTTGAGGACGTTCAGAAACAGACCCAGTGTTCCACCGGATGCGGCGGATGCCATGACAAAATAATGGATTTCATTGCCGACATACTATATCAGAGGTAAACCGGATCATGGTTTTGCTCTGCCCTTAATACCGTAAAAGGAGAAAACCGTATTGCTTCCCGCCATAAAACGATTCGATATGAAAAGGCCTGCGATGCGTATGCATCTCGGGCTTCTGATGAGGGTGCTCACACTTCCCACGCTTCTCAGTCACAAAAACAAACTCACCAGGATCGGTATGGAAGGCATAAAACCGCCTTACGTACTGCTTTGCAATCACAACGCGTTTATGGATTTCTCCGTGGCGCTGAAGGCAACGCGCTTCAAGAGAGTGAATTTCGTTGTGGCGATCGACGGATATCTGAAGCGGGAGTGGCTGCTGCGCTTTATAGGCTGCATATGCAAGCGCAAATTCACGCGCGACATAACGCTCATAAAACAGCTGAAACTCGTAAAAAAGCGCGGAGATATTGCCGCCATCTATCCCGAGGCGAGGTATTCATTGTGCGGAACCACCGCCGTATTGCCCGAATCCGTAGGAAAACTGGCGAAAATGCTTGACGTCCCGGTCGTGACGCTTATCTGCCACGGCCACCACGTAAATTCGCCGTTCTTCAACCTGCCCGATCATAAAGTCAAAGGCACCGAAGCGACTATGACCTGCCTCCTTACGCCTGAGCAGATGAGTACGATGTCCGCGGATGAGATCCAGAAACGCGTCGAGGCAGCATTCGTGTACGACGATTACGCATGGCAGGCTGAAAATAAGATCGCCGTTACGTACCCGAAGCGAGCCGAGGGGCTTCAGAAGGTGCTTTATCAATGTCCGCACTGCGGCCGGGAGTACCGTATGAGCGCGTCAGGCGCCACGCTCCGCTGCGACGAGTGCGGAAGATCGTGGTTTATGGACGAGTACGGCGCGTTGAAGGCGACTGAAGGCGAGACCGAATTTTCGCATATCCCGGACTGGTACGAGTGGGAGAGGGGCAACGTCCGCCGCGAGGTGCGCGCCGGCAAATACGGAGTAACGCTTCAGGCAAGAGGATATGCGCTTCCAAACGCATCCGGATTTATCGACGTGGGCAATGCCGAGCTGACGCACGACATGTTGGGTTTTACCGTGCGCGGCCATTATAAGGGCGAAGATTACGAGCTGATCATCAAGGCGTCAACGCAATATTCCGTCCATATCGAGTACGAGTACCTTGGTAAATACGGAGATTGCGTTGACCTCAACACACTTGAAGATACACTGTACGTACATCCGGAGGGTCGCGACTACTCTGTGACAAAAATGGCGCTCGCAACGGAAGAATTATACGCACTTTATAACGAACAGGCTTAGACCTGCTTAAACAGACTTGATTTGCTTAAACAGGCTTAATTGATTTAAACAGACTGCTGCCTGACTGGAGGAAAAAATGAAAAAAATTACCGCATTCATCCTCGTACTCTGCCTGCTTGCAGGACTTTGGACAACGTTTATACGGGTGTCCGGAGAAAATGCTGCCAACTATCTGACGCACAGCTGGGAAGCCGTATTTTTCCCCGGCAACATCACCGAAACGCAGGAAGAAGGCGCCTCGGTGACAACGTACGTGCCTTCCGTGAGGGAGCCCTGGTTTTCTCCCCAGCTCAGTGTTTTCAGCGATCTGAAAAAGATGGCAGAGGGAAAAGACTATATAACTTTCTATATAAGCGTTGAACTCAGCGGCGTATTCAGCGGCGAAGTACAGCCCAAAGACGTAAATTTCCTGTTCCGCGCGATAGATCCACGCACGGGCAGTTTTGCTTATTCATTGGACGAAACAGATAACTGGAACGGAAAAGGTGACGCCTGGCTGGATATTTACGGGGACCTGCTGGACGAAGGCGATATGCTATATAAGATCGACTTCGGCGGAAACGTAATGTGCGACCTTTCTCCGAAAAGTGTGGCGGTAGATGACGGCTGGACGCTGTTTGAATCAGATCCGGTCTGCGTCTCTGCAGCCGCTCTAAATGATGAGCTGTTCGGAGATATTATACTGTGCATGGGTTTCGACGGCGGATTCGCGAACGGATTTGACGGAATCCGTATGAGAAATACTGCTATATATGAATATGGTGAAAATACTAAAACTCCGGAGCCCGAACAGCAGCCCACGGAAGATCCGACAGAACCCGGAGGAGAAGGAGAACAGAAAATGGTGTATCCGGAATACATTTTTGATTTCAAGGACAATTCGACATACTCAGCCGGGTTCGGAAGCGCCTGCGTTGCAGAGATCACCGACGACGGTCTGCTTACTACAGTCATAAGCGACGATCCGTTCGTATTTATCGGAGGAACATACATAACAGGCTCCGACGCTCCCTGGGTCGTAATACGTTACAGGGGAGAATCCGCCGCTGAGAGGCGAAAAGGCGAGATCTACTTCGGTACGGAGAAAAATGAGATCAGCGAACAGACCAGGATCTATACGGAATGGGGAAAAGTAACGGAAGAATGGCAGACGCTGATCATGTACTCTAAAATGTTGAATAAACTTGACGAAGAAATCACTACCGTCAGGTTTGACCCGTATACGAACGCGAACGGAGACGCGGAGATCGTGATGGACGAGTGGCTCGAGGTAGAGTACATCGCGTTCTTCAAGACTGAAGAAGATGCGAACGCGTTCGATTATGAAAAATACAGTACGCCTTCGGCAGTACCCACAAAAGCTCCGCATGAAGGGCAGGAAGGTTCAGACAGTTGGGAAAAGCCGGCTTCGACCGAAAGATACGTGATAGGCGCGGACAATGAAAAAGGAACATTATCGATCACGCACGATGCTTCTGCAAACACGTTGACCGTGGCTTACGGAAAAGGAAAAAGCGCACGCTCGTACGTTGTCCCGGACAATGCATATTTCCTCAACGGGCCGCTTTCGGGCGTTGACGATCTCGGGAGGGAGCTTCCTGACAGCCATTTCATAATAGCTCCCGATTACACGACAAGAAACGAAAACGGCGATCCCGTCAGATATCAGGCTGCGGCTCGCCCGGTCGGAGTATATGCAGAAAACGGCCGGAAATACGTCGGACTGTTCTATTTCCTCATCCACGGCACGATGAATTACGATAACCGGGAACCAAGAAATATACAGGAAATGCTGGACAAATACGGCGATAAGGCAAAGGATATGCCTGAACTGTGGGGCAACGTCGGTTCTACGTTCTATTTCGCGAAACCGCTTTACGGCTATTACGATTCGAATGACGAATGGGTCATCAGGAAGCACCTGGAACTGCTCTCGAACGCCGGCGTTGATTTTCTCTACTTCGACGTCACGAATAATTATCTGTACGACCGCACGGCGGTAAAAATAATGGAGCTCTGCCACGAATTGAATACACAGGGCTATGCGGTGCCTAAGATCGTTTTCTACACCAATACCGAAGCGGAAGAACGTGTGTACCAGGCGTACAAACTGATATATTCCAAAAATCTTTATCCGGACACGTGGTTCATGCTCGACGGGAAACCGCTGATCATAGCTCCGGAGAAAGCAAATATTGACAACTTCTTCACGATTCGCGTGCCTCAGTGGCCTAACGAGCCCCAGCGCGATAATTCCTGGCCGTGGATCGATTTTGACCAGCCTGCGAAGAAGCACGGCAAAGATTATAATGAAGCGATCAGCGCCTCGATCGCGCAGCACAACGGCAATATCGAGTTTTCATCTTCCGCGCTCTACGGTTATAAGGGCAACCGCGGCAGGTCGTACAACGGCATTACCGATGAGCCTACTGCCGATTCTTATAAGAGGGGCGAGAATTTCAGGCAGCAGCTTAACCGCGCGATCGATTCCGGCGTTCCTTACGTCATGATCACGGGCTGGAACGAGTGGATCGCTAACCGCATGAATCCGATGACGAAAGAGTATCCTATCTGCTTTATGGACTCGTTCGACCTCGAATACAGCCGCGACATCGAGATGACTGAAGGCGCGTACTTCGACAATTATTATATGCAGCTCGCGGCCGGGATCACTTCGATACGCGGTGCGGCGCCGGAGATAATAAGAGACGACAGGCACGCTATAGATATTGCCGGCGACTTTTCGCAATGGGATAACGTGGCGCACTATTATACCGATCCTTCGGGAGATGCTCAAATACGCGACACTAACGGAGCGGCGGGCACACATTACACGAACGATACCGGGCGCAACGATATTGTCCGCATCAAAGTTACGGGCGATGCGTCGTACCTCTACTTCTACGCGGAATGTGCGGACAATATAAAGCGCGGCTCCGGGTCGGACAGCTGGATGCAGATACTGCTGAACGTTGACAACAAAACGTCGGGCTGGCTCGGGTACGACTACGTCGCCTGCAGCAAAACGAAGGGGGACAACGTCGCTACGCTTGCCAGGTTTAACGGCAGTTCGTACGATCTTACCGAAGTGGCCGATATCACGTACCAGGTGAAGGGAAATAAGATGATGGTCGCTGTCCCGCTTGAGGCGCTCGGTATCGATTATTTCAACAAGATCTCGCTTTCGTTCAAGTGGATCGACAGCAGGAGCCTTATAAATACCGCCGAACAGTTTTATACCGACGGCGACTGCGCGCCACTGGGCAGACCGGACTTCACTTACCGCACGTACGCCGCGGACGCAATGCCTAAAAAGCTTATGAAGACTGTGCTGCTTTCGGAGCGCAAGGCGGCTTATGAAACAGATCAGAAAGGGAAAGACCCGATCAAGTACGTTGACGCCGGAACAGGCGCCGCACGCTGGGTGGTGCCCGCTGCGATCGCAGGCGGAGCCGCTGTGCTGGCAGCCGGAGCAGGTATCGGAATTGCCGCTTCGAAAAAGCGCAGGAAAAAAGTGAAGGCGGAATAAGGAAAAGAACCTGACGGGCCGCGCGTTCAAACTTGACCGGCCCTGCGCTCAAACCAGGTTGATAAACGGCCGCGATTGGCTTATAATATACAGACGGTGCAAAGGCTGCGCCGCCTGTTTTATATTAATCCGTCTTTGGGGAGGATAAACGCATGAGAAATGTTGACGTTTCACTGGTAACGGCTGCGATACGCGAAATGTGCATCGAAGTAAACCATAAATTGTCGCCGGATATGGCGGGAAAACTGGCAGAAGCGAAAGAACGCGAAGAATCGCCGCTCGGACGCCAGATACTCGGCCAGCTTATAGAGAATATGGATATTGCCCAAAAAGAAATGATACCGATCTGCCAGGACACAGGTATGGCGGTCGTTTTCATCGAAGTAGGGCAGGACGTCCACTTTGAGGGCGGAAATATCGAAGACGCCGTGAACGAAGGCGTGCGCAGAGGATACACGGAAGGATATTTAAGAAAATCCGTTGTCCGCGACCCGCTCGAGCGCGTAAATACGGGCGACAATACCCCGGCGGTCATCCATTATTCTATTGTCCCCGGCGAAAACGTGAAGATAACGCTCGCACCGAAGGGATTCGGAAGTGAGAACATGAGCCGCCTGTTTATGTTAAAACCCGCGCAGGGGATCGAAGGCGTTAAAGAAGCGGTGCTCACAGCCGTTGCCGACGCCGGCCCGAATGCATGCCCTCCCATGGTCGTGGGCGTGGGTATCGGCGGAACGTTCGAAAAATGCGCGCTGATGGCTAAAAAAGCACTCACCAGAAACGTGAACGAGCGCTCCAAAATACCGTACGTAGCCGAACTCGAGACGGAACTGCTCGATAAGATCAACTGCCTCGGCCTCGGCCCGGGCGGACTCGGCGGCCGTATGACGGCGGTCAACGTAGCGGTCGAGACGTATCCGACGCATATCGCCGGACTTCCGGTGGCGGTCAATATCTGCTGCCACGTTAACCGTCACATCGTGCGTGAGATCTGAGGAGGGACGATACAATGGACAGACATATAAATTTACCTTTAACCGATACCGACGCCCGTTCGCTTCGCGCAGGCGATTACGTATACCTCACCGGCGTGCTCTATACCGCCAGAGACGCGGCGCATAAGCGCATGTATGAAGCGCTCGACGCCGGGCAGGAGCTTCCTGTAGACTTAAACGGACAGGTCGTATATTACCTCGGACCTACGCCCGCACGCCCCGGTCACGTGATCGGTTCTGCCGGACCTACGACCTCTTCGCGTATGGATAAGTACGCTCCCAGACTGCTCGACCTCGGGCTTAAAGGTATGGTAGGAAAAGGGAAAAGGACGCAGGAAGTTATTGACGCCATAGTCCGCAACGGAGCTGTTTATTTTGCCGCCGTGGGCGGTGCCGGAGCGCTGCTCTCTAAATGCATTAAAGAGGCCGAAGTCGTGGCTTACGACGATCTGGGCACCGAGGCGATCCGCCGCCTGCGCGTAGAAAACCTGCCTGTAATAGTAGTTATCGATTCCGAAGGAACTAATCTGTACGCCACCGCCGCCGATCAGTGGAAGAAATGATCATTCGAAACAGTCTTAAGTCGGTGATCCGTTCACCGCTTAAAAGCATACTGTTTTTCCTGCTGATAATGGCGCTCGTAGCAGCCCTTTCGCTCGGCTCGGCGCTCGTGAGCATGTGTTCGGCGCTGATACGCCGGTGCGACTCGACTTATACTACCGTTGCCTCAGTCGAATACCGCGGCGGCCGCTTCCCCGAAAAATCCGTCAGCGATAAGAACGCCGCACGAATTCGCGCAGGCGTCGATTTTGACGCACTATCAGAACTGAAATACGTAAAAGCCGTTGACAGAAGCGATACGGCTATTGTTTCGCTCCCTGATTTTAACCGGATCCTCGCCGAAAACTCATCGTCGCAGAACGTCGTGGTGGTAGTTGCAAAGAAACTTTCGAACGACAATGCGATGGCGAAGGTTACGTCTGTACTGTATTCCGACGCACTCGCCGAGGACAGACTGATCAACATCTACGTAAACGAACCTGACGGAAAACGCGTACCGTTCAACGGCGAGGAAGGGCATTATTATCTGTTCACCGGATATACGAACGGCGATATTTCCGGCGTTATCGACGTATATATGAGCTTTCAGGTCAACGAAAAAGCGAAGAGTGCCGGTATCGTTCAGGAGTCGGCGTACATCGACGTGACGGACGATAAGAAACTCGAAAACGGAGATCCGCGGTACGACTTTTTCTTTGATGCCGCGAACGCCTACGCTCTGATCAATCATTCGTGGTACGCGCGGATATCGCCCGATCCGTCGTTTCTTGAAACGTTCGTAGAAAAGGATTATACGCTGCGCGAGGGGCGCATGTACACTGAAAAAGACGCGGTAAACGGCACGAAATGCCTGCTTCCGGACGTTATTGCCGACTGCTGGAATGTAAAGCCCGGCGACGAAGTAACGCTGATACTGATGCAGACCGGTTTTTCTTCATTGACGGATTCGTACTGGCCGGAAACGCGAAACAAGACGGAAGCGGCTGAAAACGCAGAGGACGGTCCCGGATACGGTATCGCGAATTTAAAGTGCACCGTGACCGGGATAATAGTTACGACGGCGAGGGAGATCCCGCTCATATACCTTTCGGACCTCGGCGGCATTCAGCCCGGCGACGGATTCTGCGGCTATACGCTCGGAACGCTTTACCTGAAGAACGGAATAACCGGAGTTCAGCTGGAAGAGATCAGATCTTTGCTGCCGGAAGGAGCGGAGATCGCCGTATACGACCAGGGCTACTCCGTGGTCACGGAATCACTCGCGAAATTACGCGGGGACGCTTCGGGCGTTGTCGCTGCAGCGGCGATCGCTTCGCTGGCAATGCTCGTGCTTTTTGCATTCGTGTTTGTGGGACGCCAGTCTGATTCGGTGGTGACAATGTACCTTATGGGCACGCCGGTGCGCGGCCTTGTTCTGTATGTAGTATGCGCAGCCGCAGCGGTCTTTATCCCGGCTTCGGTCGCGGGCAATATTTTTGCTTCCGTCTTCTCCGGCAGCCTCACCGGCCTGATAGATAAATCTTTAGCCGGCACTCAGTCGGTAATGTCGCTCTACAGCAGCGCCAGCCTCGGCATCTCGATCCCGTTCACGGGGAAAATAACGATGCCTGCGTGGCCGGGGATATTGTGCGCCGTATTACTTTGCATTGCCGGCATCGCCGCGTGCCTCGTATTCCTGCATATTGCCCGCAGGCCCGTAAGCCCCGAAGCGTATACGGTCCGAAAAGAAAAGAAAGAGAAAAGCAGATCTTCCGAGCCTAAAAACGCGATGCCGCTGAAGCTCTCGGGCGCCGCGAGAAAATACATATTATTATCCATAAAGCGCGGAGGGATACGCACGCTCGCGATCCCGCTCGTAAGCTCTCTGATGGTCGTATTCATACTAGTCCCCGCAAACGCGCTCTCTTCCTACAAAAAGCAGATCGAGGAGCTCAATAACAACACGCGCATCGACTGCTACTTCACCGACTACGGCGGAAAACGGCGCTACGATCTCGTCCTGATGGATAATATGGTAGGAGTGCTGAACGAGAGCGAATATTTTGATAATTTCCACTTCTCCGCGTGCGATCCGTACGCTGTCGTATATACGCTTTCGAAGGGCGAAGGAGGAGAACAGGTGCGTACGGAATACGGCGAAAGTGTTCCGTCGGGCGGGTTCTCGTTCGACAGTTTCCTCGCGAATTTCATGAACGGGCCGAAGATGTTCTATACGGACGAATTCACGTCGGTACCGGAATTTGTAGGGAAGCAGGCGCCGGAGGTACGCTGGCTCGACGGTTACGGATATGAGTATTTCACAGAAGAAAGAAACCCGTTCCCGTATACGACCAGAGACGATCGCCTTGGAACTAATATTTTTAAATGCCCTGTCGACGACAGAGAACTGAGCGTCGTTGTCCCCGAATCCTTCCTGGAGCAGTACAAAGTTGAACTCGGCGATTCCGTCGGAATGTTAGTGTCCGAAGACCTTGTCAACGAAGAATATAAAATAGTGGGTGCTTTCCACGACGTAGGAACGACGAACTTCATATATACGCGCAGGGACAACGTTCATAAAACCTTCATCATTTATTCGCAGGTGCGTCCCGGTATGCCTACCGGAGAGATGCTGGTCGTAAAGCCTCGCAATTCCAGTTCGAGCGGAAGCTTCAGGCTCACGGATACGAACCGGATAGTCGAGGCGAAAGAATGGCTGAAGTTCAAAGGGTTCAGCCGCGTTCACGAGTCCGGGTTCTACAGGCTTTATCCTATTTTGGAGGATCAGGAATACTGCGAATCGCTCGAAAAACTGCAGCGGAATATAGGATACCTGGAGAAAGTACTGCCCGCGATGGCCGCGCTCGTGCTGCTGGCCGGTTTCGCCGCCGCGTATCTGCTGATGTTCAGGCGCAGGGTCGAGATCGCCACACTGCGTTCGATCGGAGAAACGTCCGCGCGCGTGTTCTTTATATTCTGCGCAGAACAGCTCTCAGAGGCCGTTCTGGGCACTTTGCTGTGCGTAGCCATCTGGATAGCTGTCGCCGGAATAAACGCGAATATGTGGCTCTCAGCGGCATTTTTTGCAGGATTCTTCATCGGTACGGTGATCTCGGCGCTGCGGATGAGCAGAAACAATCTTTTGGATGTACTTAGCGACAAGGAGTGACGGAAATGATCCTTGAACTTAAAGACGTTATATTCAGTTATAATACGCGCTGGAACCGCGTCGACGTATTAAAGGGCGTCAATGCAGGATTTGAGCGCGGTAAGGTCTACGGCATCGTGGGTAAGTCCGGCAGCGGTAAGAGCACCGTGCTTTCGCTGATGGCGGGGATAACGCTTCCGCAGAGCGGGCAGGTGCTGCTCGAAGGCGTTCCGACGTCCGAAATGGATCTCCAGGAGTACCGCAGGGATAAGGTCGCGGTCATCTATCAGAGCTTCAGGCTGCTCCCGCTGCTGACGGCGGTGGAAAACGTCATGTACCCGATGGAGCTTCGCGGCGTAAAGAGGAAAGAGGCCCAGAAGCGTGCGGAGCAGTATCTCGAAGACGTAGGCATACCTGCGACGGCGTATTACCGTTTTCCGACGACGCTCTCGGGCGGCGAACAGCAGAGGGTGGCCATTGCCCGCGCGCTTGCCTGCGATACGCACCTGATGCTCGCGGACGAACCGACCGGAAACCTTGACGGCGAAAACAGTGAGATCATAATTGACCTACTTCGCAGACTTGCGGCCGAACGCAATTACTGCGTAATAATAGTAACGCACGACGTTGACGTCATGGATAAGCTCGACGTGGTGTACCGCATGCACGACGGAGTGCTCGTTAAACGCTGAAGGAGATACGGTCCACGTGAAAAAGAAGCAGGAAAAAACTGAAAAGAAAGCCGGTCAGGCGGAGACGGCGAACGTACCTAATACGGCGAAAAAAAGCGCAGGCAGCATGATAAGCGCCGTTCTTGTATGTATGCTCGGCTCGCTGGTGGTATCGTTCGCACTTAACCAGGTGCTGAAACCTGCGGGCTTCTCTCCCGGCGGCGTGACTGGTCTGGCGGTGCTCGTAAACAAGATCACCGGCGGCCGTTTCCCTGTAGGTGTCGCGCAGATCATCATGAACGTTCCGCTGTTCATACTTGGATATAAGACGCTCGGGAAGGAGTTCATATTCAGGTCGATCATGGGCACAGTGATGACATCTATATTCGTTGACTCCCTCAGCTTTACGGCGAAATACTGGGTACTGAAGACCGAACCGATATTGGCCGCGGTATGGGGCGGCGTGCTTCTGGGCATAGGCTACGGCATTATTTTCAGGACCGGCGCGACGACGGGAGGTACCGATATTGCCGCCCGCGTGCTTCAGAAAAAGATGAATTATATGACGCTCGGCCAGCTTCTGCTGATGTTCAACGTGATATTCCTTATCGTTGTAGGTCTGGTCAATATGTCCGTGAGCGCCGCGCTTTACACCGGCATTACAGTATTTATTTCTTCTAAAGTCGTAGATCAGGTCGAAGGCGGCGTGAATTATGCGAAAGAGGTGCTGCTCGTTTCGGACAAGGCTGCGGAGATCGGTGCGGATATTATCAGCGAGCTGGGGCGCGGGGCAACGATCCTTCACGGTACCGGTGCGTATACAGGTCACGATCACCCCGTGCTGTGGGTGGTAGTTTATAACCGCCAGCTTCCTAAATTGCGTGAGATCGCCGCCCGCCACGATCCCACCGTGTTTATTGCTATTAAAGACGTGCGTGAAGCAAAAGGCCTCACCGGAGCCGGAAGGTTCTGATAAGGCCTGAAGGTGCAGGAACCGCGCGCGGCTCCGCGAACGTAAAAAACGCATAAAAACGTATAAAAACGCATTAAAGCGCAAAAATTACGCATAAAAATATTATAACCGGCTGCTGTACGTCACAGCAGTTTTTTTATTTCCTTTATATATTCGTCGTCGGTTCCGCAGCATCCGCCGATGTAGCTCACATACTCGAGCGCCGGCTTCACGTCTTCGGCAAACTGAACTGCGCTGTACGCGACTTCCGTAGAACCGTCTTTACTCGAGATCGGTTTTCCGGCGTTGGGCTTGAACAGTACGGGCAGATCGGTTTTTTCCGCGAACTCTTTTATGATCGGCAGGGCGAGATCAGGACCGAGCGAACAGTTGAGCCCGATCGCGTCAATGCCCAGAGGCGCGAGTGTTTCGATAGTGTCTTCTACGGAATTTCCGAACATCGTTTTTCCGTTTTTTTCAAAAGTCATTGAACAGAATACGGGGAGCCCGTACTTTTTTGCCTCCACAGTAGCCACGCGCATCATTTCCAGATCCATGAAAGTCTGGATCAGAATGATATCCGCGCCCGCTCCTACTCCGGCGTCAAGCATTTCGTCATATATCGCCGCGCATTCTTCCTCTTCCATATCGCCGTACGGTTCGAGCAGCTGCGTCAGAGGCCCGAGCGAAAGACAGAGCTTCACGCCGGTGCCTTCGAGCACTTTTTTCGCGACTTTAACTCCGGCGGCTACGACGTCGTACGCCGTATATGAAGATGAACGCTTCACGGCGGGGCCGTTCGCTCCGAACGTGTTTGCAAGGATTATCTCGCACCCTGCGTCAACGTACCTTTTTGTCAGTTCTTCGATGAATTCGGGATGTTCGATATTGTATCTCCACACCGGAACCTTCTCTACGCCGTTTTTTTCGGCGATGCCCCACAGCGACGTTCCGACGGCGCCGTCCATAAGCGTGATTTTTCTTTCCATTTCTGTGATACCTCCGATGTGACCCGCGGCGAGGCCGATTGTTTGATGCCGATGATTTGATGCCGATGATTTGATGTCTATTATCTGCCGGCGCTTATTTGATTCTTCTGAACAGGCAGGGTATGTATTCGGGGATCGCGCCGAGGTGGCGGACAACGTAATTTGCAAGTCTCGAAGCGCGCCTGAGCGAGACGTTGACGCTCGCACCCCTTAAGTAGTTGTAGAGGAAGCACGCGGACAACGAGTCTCCGCCGCCTACCGTTGACACCACTTTTACCCTCGGCTTTGCGGATCTGAACAGCACGCCGACTTCGGCCGAGTAAGCGCATGCTCCGTCCTTATCGAGCGTCAGAAGCACGAGCTTTATGTTCGGGTATTTTTCACATACCACGCGGCAGAATCCTTCGTAGTCAGATTTATCCGCGTCGATTTCTATCGCGTCCTGCTCGTCTCTCGACAGTTTCAGAATCGTTGTGCGTCCGAGCGCGTATTCGACGAAATCTTTTGTATAGTTCGTCTTGCGGATGTTGATGTCGAAAAAGATCTCTTTGTAATTACCTTTTTCCAGCAGCGTCATAAGAGATGCGCGGGAAGGGTATCCGGGATCTCTTACGGGCAGCGTTCCGAAATAGAGCGCGTCAGCCGAAAACTGTCCCGCGTCGCCGCTTACCGGCAAAGGGATGCAGTCGTATGCAGACGGAAACGGAAGTTCGTAATCCGGCGTACCGCCGTCAAGTGTAATGAGGCTCCTGCCCGTAGGCACGCCGCTGATGCGCGCAACGTCGCTGAGGTCAACTCCGTATTCCGCGGCTTTTTTTAGTGCGGCCTCTCCGTCTTCGTCAGCTCCTACGGCGGACAACATCTTTACGTTTGCGCCCAGCCTCGCTATATGTGCAGCAAAATTGAACGCCGCACCTCCTATCTCCCTTTTATCCGGAAAGACGTCCCAAAGAATATCTCCGAAAACCTGAATCTTCATAATAAAACTCCTAAAAACTCTTTATCAATAATTTCGAGTTCGAGCGGATGTTTTAGAGAAGTTACGAGCCCGCCCGGTTCGTGCGGCAATTGTAACATAAAACGAAATGAAAGTGCAACGAGGAACTGTCTCCGATGAGTTAAGTGTTCAGAGTTAAGAGTTCAGAGTTCCACTTACCACTTGCCACTTACCACTTGCCACTTTCAACTTGCCACTTACCACTTGCCACTTTCAACTTGCCACTTACCACTTGCCACTTTCAACTTGCCACTTACCACTTGCCACTTTCAACTTGAAACTTGCCACTTTCAACTTGCCACTTACCACTTGCCACTTGCCACTTTCAACTTGCCACTTTCAACTTGCCACTTTCAACTTGCCACTTGCTATTTGCCCGTTCCCGGTTGTATTTTTCACTTGCATTGCCCTGAGGGGTCGTGGTATAATCTAATCTGCTGTTCTGTCCGCACGGCAAATCCGTGCCGGAATCAGGCACATTACAAAGCCAAGCAGGCGAAAGCTGATTTTGCCATATAAAGTGGAAGCTTTGAGCGAAAGAAGGTGACAGGAATGAAAGAAGGAATTCATCCTAAGTTTTTTGAGACGACCGCGAAGTGCGCATGTGGCGAAACATTCACCACGTTTTCGACGAGGAAGGACATCACGGTAGAAATTTGCTCCAAATGCCATCCTTACTACACCGGAAAGCAGAAACTCGTTGATACCGGCGGCCGCGTCGATAAGTTCAACAAGAGGTACGGCCTGTAATTCAGTTGTTCCGGAAAGGCTGCGGAGATCTTCATTTCTGCGGCCCGGCAGGCCTTGCCGGGATGAAACGAACGAGGCTTGCCTTCAGGGCAAGCCTTTTTCTAAATTTGACATAATATGCTTATAAGGCGTACAGCACCGGCTGACGAAGGAAAGAAACAAAACAGAACTGAGCGGAGCTGTATTCTGCCTGAATAAGCTTACATAAAACACAAACACAAAATAAAAATCGAACGGAGTGGCTATCATGCAAGTTAAAAAGAATGACATTAAAACGAACCTCATCGGTCTGGAGATCGAATCCACACCTGAAGTAATAGAAGAAGGCCTCGAGGCAGCTTTCCGCGCTCATAAAAATGAGTTCCGCATAAACGGTTTCAGACCCGGAAAAGCGCCCCGCCGCATCGTAGAGCAGGTCTACGGTAAAGAAGTGCTCTACAATGATGCAGCAGATTACGTACTTAATAAAGAATACGAAGCGGCGCTCGACGAACTCAAACTCGACGTCGTATCCTACCCCCAGAACGTAAAACTCGTAGAATTTTCGCCCGAGAAAGCTGTATTCACGCTTGAAGTTTACGTTCGTCCCGAAGTCAAACTCGGCCAGTACAGAAACATCGAAGTGACCGAAGTTGACACCGCCGTCACCGACGAAGACGTTGACGCCGAAGTAAAGAAAGAAGCAGAGAAGAACGCGCGCATGATATCCGTTGACGACAGAGCTGCGCAGGACGGAGACACCGTAAGCCTCGACTTTGAAGGATTTGTCGACGGCGTTGCGTTCGAAGGCGGAAAAGGCGAGAATTACTCGCTCAAACTCGGCTCCGGCCAGTTCATCCCCGGCTTCGAGGAACAGCTTGTTGGCGCCGAGATCGGTAAAGATATCGAGGTCAACGTAACGTTCCCCGAAGAGTATCAGGAAGCTTCCCTCGCCGGAAAGCCCGCCGTATTCAAGTGCAAGGTCAATGAGATCAAAGTTCAGGAGATTCCTGTCATCGACGACGAATTTGCTTCCGACGTGAGCGAATTCGATACGCTCGACGAATATAAGGCAGACCTGCGCAAGAAACTTGAAGAGCGCAAAGAGAAGCAGGCGAAGTCCGAGATGCGCGAAGAAGCGATGAAAAAAGCGCTCGATAACGCGGAGATCGACATTCCCGAGCCGATGATCGCTGCCGAGCAGGAAAATGAAGTCAGACGTATGGAAGAGCAGCTCAGATCGTACGGAATGAAACTGAATCAGTATCTTCAGTACATGGGCGTTGACGAAGCAGGTTACAAGGAACGCATCAGACCGCAGGCAGAGATCAACGTAAGACGTGATCTCGTTATGGACGCTATCGCCGCAGCCGAGGGCTTCGACGCTACCGAAGAAGAAGTGGATAAAGAGTTTGCCGCCGCAGCCGAATACATGAAGATGTCGCTCGAAGAAGTGAAAAAAGTGTACGGAGGCAGCAAAGAGAATATTGTCAGAGACATTAAGCGCAGGAAAGCCGCTGATCTGATCGCAGATTCCGCAGTTCCGGTTAAAAAAGCTGAAGAAGCTGCGGAGAAAAAAGACTGACGAGGAAACCGGCGGCTGATATTGCCCGCAGATCCCGCAAAGGAGGGTTTAAGATGGCATATATACCTATGGTAGTAGAACAGACGAGCCGCGGAGAGCGCTCGTACGATATTTTTTCGAGATTACTTAACGACCGGATCGTTATGCTCAGCGACGAAGTTAACGACGTGACCGCGAGCCTGGTCGTAGCTCAGCTTCTGTTCCTTGAATCCGAGAATCCGGATAAGGACATCCAGCTTTACATCAACAGCCCCGGCGGTTCTGTTTCTGCCGGAATGGCTATATATGACACGATGCAGTTTGTAAAGTGCGACGTGTCAACGATCTGCGTCGGTATGGCCGCCAGCATGGGCGCCGTACTGCTCGCCGCAGGCGCTAAGGGCAAACGTTTTGCGCTGCCCAACAGCGAGATCATGATCCACCAGCCTCTCGGAGGATTCCAGGGCCAGGCTTCCGATATGCAGATCCATACCGATCATATTATTCGTACGCGCAGGAAACTGAATCAGATACTCAGCGACTGCACCGGTAAATCTATCGAAATCATCGAAAAAGATACGGACAGAGACAATTTCCTTACTGCGGAGCAGGCACTTGAGTACGGACTTATCGATAAAGTTATGACTCACAGAGCCTGAACCTGCCCCAGGGCGGAAAGGGATAAGTATGGCTAATAATAAGAAAGAAACCGTGCGCTGCTCTTTTTGCGGAAAAAGCGAGGGGCAGGTTAAACGTATTATTGCCGGCCCGGGCGTGTATATCTGCAGCGACTGCATTGACCTTTGCTGCGATATCCTTTCCGAGGATGAAACTTCGGATGAGAGGGAAGGCCTGTTCAACGAAGAACTGAAGCCCGAAGGATTGACGCTGCTCAAACCGGCGGAGATCAAGGCCGCGCTTGACGAGTACGTTATAGGGCAGGATGAGGCCAAAAAAGCGCTCGCCGTTGCCGTTTACAATCATTACAAACGTATAGTGTTTTTTGACGAGAAAAACGAGAAGGAGTTTTCCGCGAGAAAGAAAGCAAATGCCTCCGATTCAAAAGCTTCCGGTGATTCCGAAGCGGATAATAAAGCTGACGCGGGAAATGACTGCGAGATCCAGAAATCGAACGTGCTTCTCATCGGACCTACCGGCGTAGGAAAAACGTATCTTGCGCAGACAATGGCGAAGATCCTGAACGTTCCGTTCGCGATAGCCGATGCTACGACGCTCACCGAAGCCGGTTACGTCGGAGAAGACGTTGAAAATATCCTTCTGAGGCTGATCCAGGCCGCCGATTATGATATTGAACGCGCCGAGCTCGGTATAGTATTTGTGGATGAGATCGATAAGATCTCAAAGAAGAGCGACAGCCCTTCTATCACGCGCGACGTGAGCGGCGAAGGCGTGCAGCAGAGCCTTCTTAAGATACTTGAAGGTACTATCGCCTCGGTTCCTCCGCAGGGCGGAAGAAAGCACCCGCAGCAGGAATATATAAAGATCGATACCACGAACATACTTTTCATCTGTTCAGGCGCATTCGACGGACTTCCTAAAATAATCGACCGCAGGATCGGTAAAAACACTATCGGATTCTCGGGCACCGTTCACAGCCAGCAGACGCTTAACGTGGACAATCTTCTTGCGAAAGTTGAGCCTCAGGATCTGCTTAAATTCGGGCTGATCCCGGAATTTATCGGCCGAGTTCCCGCGATCGTAACGCTCAATGCTCTCGATGAAGATATGCTCTGCCGAATCATGACCGAGCCTAAAAACGCCATCGTGAAACAGTATAAAAAGCTGCTCGGATTCGACGGCGTGGAGCTCGAATTTGAGGATGAGGCGGTGCGTGCGATCGCGAAGATCGCGCTCGAGAGAGGTACCGGCGCAAGGGGCCTTCGTTCGATCGTGGAGAAGGCAATGCAGGAAGTTATGTTCAATATTCCGTCGCTTGAAAACGTGGGAAAATGCGTCGTTACGAAAGCTACGATCACCGAGGGTGCGGAGCCTGAGCTTTTTGATAAGAACGGCGACCCCGTAGGAGCACGCGAATCAAAGAAAGCCAAGAAAAAGGCAGTATGAGTCTTCTGACTTTGGGAATAGAATCGAGCTGTGATGAAACGTCGGCCGCGGTCGTTGCCGACGGCAGGGAAGTATTGTCCGACGTGATAGCATCTTCACTCGATTTTCATAAATTATACGGCGGAGTCGTGCCTGAGATCGCTTCCAGAAAGCACGTTGAAGTTATCGATTCGGTCATTTTTCAGGCGCTTAAAGACGCCGGAGTTAAGCCGGAAGATATAGGCGCTATCGGCGTTACGCGCGGCCCGGGACTTATAGGAGCGCTGCTCGTGGGAGTCCAGGCCGCTAAAACGCTTGCGTACGTTTGGAACAGGCCGCTCGTGCCGGTGCACCACCTTGAAGGGCATATAAGCGCGAACTATATTGAATCTCCGGAGCTCGAGCCGCCGTTCACGTGCCTCGTGGTATCAGGGGGGCACAGCCATATTGTCCGCGTTTCAGATTACGGGAAGTTCCGCATCATCGGCCGCACGCGCGACGACGCAGCAGGCGAAGCGTTCGATAAGATCGCACGCGCGCTCGGACTCGGATATCCGGGGGGACCGGTAATTGACCGGACCGCGGCGGACGGAGACCCGCATGCGATCCGTTTCCCCGAAACGACTTTCCCGGACAGCCTCGATTTCAGCTTCAGCGGCATAAAAACTGCCGTACTGAATTATTTAAACAATACGCGCGCAAAAGGCGGCGAGATCAATATCCCGGACGTTTGCGCTTCTTTTCAGTATGCAGTTACAGATGTGCTGAGCGAGCATCTGATGGAGGCGGCAGAACTGACGGGCGATAAAAATATTGCCCTGGCAGGCGGAGTCGCGGCAAATTCAGCGCTCAAAGCACAGGTCAGAAAAAAAGCAGAGTCAAGGGGCCTTCGCGTATTTTGCCCTAAACCTCTGCTTTGTACGGACAACGGTGCTATGATCGCTTCCGCCGCGTTCTATGCCGCTAAAAACGGCAGATCTGCCGGCTCCGACCTCAACGCCGTTGCAAACTGGAATCTTGAAAATCTTTAATTAAAAAGCCCGTCGCTCAGTTTTTCCTCTCCCGGCCGAAATCCCAGAAAAGCATATTGCCCGTTTCCTTTATGGGCACGATCACCGCCAGCGTCTTGCGCTTATCGGAAGCGTTGTTCGGAGAATGGATAGAAAGGAACAAGCCATTTGCGTCGCGGAAAAGCATGCCGTGGCCGCCGTCGAAACTGCCCGCAAATCTGTTTGAATAGAGCTGATAATCAAGCTGCTGCCATTTGCCGTCGATCTTACCGTTGGAGGATCTGGCGATGCCCACGGCGTAGCCTGCCTCGTCGAAATTAGACCAGATCATAAGCAGGTCGCCCCCTCTCGTCCTGTAAAGCCACGGACCGTCGGTGATCGTTCCGGTCGCCCACTTCGCTTCAGTAGCAGAAAAAATGTCTTTGGGCTCAGATATAAACTTTTTAAGGTCTGGGGACAATTTCGCGATAGACATGCGGCCGATATTGTCCGGCGTCCCGGTCCATTCATGCACGAAAACCATCCACGGCTGGCCGGAATCGTCAACGTACAGCGTGCCGTCGATGCAGTCCCAGTCCGACGGAGTCACGTGCCCGTCGGACCACATCTCGAACGGGCCTTCTGGTGTTTCGGAACGGTAGATCACGCAGCCGCGGTGGTCGTTGTCGATCTTGTGGTACGTCGTAAACATATAATACGCACCGTCGTACTTATGCACCTCAGGCGCCCAGTATTGGCTGTCAGAATCCGCCGGCTTCTCAGTAACACACGGAAAAGGCCCTTCCCAGGGTCCCTGGAGCGTTCCGGAAGAATTCTTGAAGAACTTCCAGCCGGTGCCGTACATATAATACACGCCGTTCTCGAGCAGAATGCAGGGATCTCTTAAAGAAACGTCAGTCGTAATGATCAGCTCGTCCGCGCTGACGCTGCCTCTCACATCCGTACCGGCAGGAATTGAGAATTCACCGACCGGAGAATCAATGCCTGTCATACAATGATCGAGAAGCACGTCTATCACCGCGCGCCTCGCAAGACCGCCGTTAAAGGCCACCGAAACGACTATACGGTCTCCGTCGGTCTCAGTCACTTTAACAGCGTATTCGTTTTTGTTAAGAGAATTCATAAGAGAAGCGCATTCGGGAACGTCGTTCGACCCGAAGGCGAGGATATATTTCCCGAATTTTTCAGGCTTATCCGACGGTGCGCGCTTTATTTTTGCATGAAGTTTATTTTCAACCGCAGTTACAAACGCCTCTGCGTCAGAGATCGTATCAAAAGAAGCGTACATATCGGTCACAAGAGTAAACGGAGAGCGGCAATTAAGCTCGGCAATCATAATATTTTCCCCCTTTTTCGGAGCGTTTGTCTTTGCGCAGCCCGAAAAGAAGCCTGCTGCAATTGCAATCAAAACAGTCAGGGCAAGTGCAAACGCCGCCCGAACATAAAAATGTTTCACCTGTTGCAGATTCCGGTTATCAGGCATAATAATCTCCTCCTAACGTCCTCCTAACGTCCTCCTAACGGATATGATGGAATCAGGCCGTAAAATATATACTGGAATATAGAAAAACAGATCCGGCCTGTTCAATTAAAGAACTCGTCGTAAAGCGCCTTCACAGCAGGCTTAGCGTCGTTGCCATCCACGCCGAACATGATGCTTACCTCGCTCGAACCCTGGTTGATCATATTGATATTGATACCGGAACGGTTGAACGCCTCTGTGGCTCTCGCAGCGATACCGACGGACTTGGTCATGCCGCGGCCGACAAGCATCACGATCGCCTGATTATGTACCACGTGCACGGAATTCACGCCCAGAGTTCCGTAGATGCGGCTGACAACGCGCTCGAGCTTATCCTCGGGGCAGTTTGCCTCGCGTATGATTATCGAAATGCTGTCGATACCGGAAGGCGTATGTTCGTACGAGATGCCCTCTTCCTCGAGGATCTGAAGCAATCTGCGACCGAAACCGATCTCGCGGTTCATCATATATTTGTAAACGTGGATCGTCATAAAGCCCTTGTCCGCCGCGATACCCACGACAGGGAACGTAGACTTAGGCGCCTTATTATCGGCGACAATAAACGTGCCGGGAGCGTCCGGATTGTTGGTGTTGCGGATATTGACCGGGATGCCGAGGCTGTAGACTGGGGCAAGCGCTTCTTCGTGCAGTACGCTGAATCCGCCGTATGAAAGCTCCCGCATTTCCTCGTACGTGAACAGCGGGATGGGGAAGGGATTATCGACGATATGCGGGTTCGCCGCGTACACGAAATCCACGTCGGTGAAGTTCTCATACACGTCCGCATCGAGCGCCGCGGCTAAAATCCCGCCTGTGACGTCCGAACCGCCGCGCGAGAACGTCACCACGTCCCCGTCTTCGGAATAACCGAAAAAGCCAGGGAAAACGACGATCTCTTCCATATCGTTTAGCTTTTTAAGCAGTTCGTACGATTTGGGCAGCACCTGCGCGTTCCCGAACTCCTCCGTTAAAAACAACCCGGCGTCCTTCGGATTAACGTATTTCGCATTGTGATTGCGGCTCTGAAGATACGCCGCCATAAGCTTCGCGGAATTATCCTCGCCCGCGGCCTTCATCGAATCCAGGAACTTCAGCCAGTTTCCGTTTTTATGATCGATGCGGGAGGTAAGATCGTCCCTGATCGTGTTAATGATCGCGTTCCCGAGTTTCAGGTCTTTTGCGATCGATTCATAGCGTGAAACTACCGTTTCGATCCCTGCTTTTACGTCTCCGCCTTCCCACGCTTTTTTAGCGAGGTCGATCAGCAGATCGGTAACCTTCGTATCGTTCTCGCCGCGTTTTCCCGGTGCGGAAACGACCACTACGCGCCGCTCGGGATCGGACAGCACGATATTTGCAACTTTTTTGAACTGCTTTGCGTCAGCCATCGAGCTTCCGCCAAATTTAATTACTTTCATATCAGTCAGGCATCCTCTCAATTACGCGCTTTCACAGAAGCGCTTTTCAGTCGGAAAATTCAGATCACGCGCCCGTCAGTCAAGCACTTTCAGGATCAGTTTAAGCGTTGCCCCCAGCGGATTCAGTCCCGGGACCTTCGCTTCGAGCTCCTCAGGCGTGCAGGCGGGGGTGATAACGCCGCCTGTGACGTCGACGTCTATGTCTTCCCACGGGTCTTTTTCGACCTTCGAATACAGGCACAGAGTATCGTCCCCGAACAGATCGATCAGCGCGCCGGCCGGAACGGGGCGAAGCGACGTGAAACGAATATAATATCTCGCGGGGCGCTCATCACGCGCGATCTCCGCTTCTTTATCAACAAATTCAGGCAGCGACGCGACCGCAGGCGCTTCCAGGAGCTCCACTATATCGCCGACAACAGCGCTGGCGGTAGCTTCCTTGCCCGCGCCCTGACCGTAGAACAGCGAATCACCCGTATAATTTCCCTTCGTCAATATCGCGTTGTACACCGAATTAACATCCGACAGCAAATGTCCGCGCGGGACAAGCTTCGGCTCTACGCTTATGAATACTTTTCCACCTTCAAAACGGCTGCCGGCAATAAGTTTGATGGCAAAACCGGCCTTATCCGCCAGTTCGTGATCCACCAGCGCCACGTCTCTGATGCCGCGGCACGGTACCTTCCGGTAATCGACGAATCCGCCGTACGCTATTGAGGACAGGATCGCAATCTTTCTCGCCGCATCGAATCCGTCCACGTCCGCCGTGGGATCAGCTTCAGCGTAGCCTTTTCTCTGCGCTCTGGCCAGCATCTCGTCGAACGACGCGTGCCTGCGGAACATACCGGTGAGCATATAGTTCGTCGTACCGTTCAGGATACCCTGGATCTCGGTAATGTCATTTGCGTAGAGGCAGATGTTCAGCGGCCTGATGATCGGGATCCCGCCTCCGACGCTCGCTTCGTACATAAATCTGTGATTCTTCGAAAACGCCAAACGTTCAAGCTCCGGCCCGTGCGCCGCGACAACGGCTTTGTTCGAAGTCACGACGTGTTTTCCGGCCTTGAGCGCTCTGAAGCAGTAATCCGCCGCCAGATCCAGCCCGCCGATGGTTATGACCACGACCTCGGTCTCGGGGTCGGACAATATCGTTTCCAGGCTGTCCGTCTTATACGGCTCGTACGGAGTGCCTTTAAGGTCGCGTATGTCAAGTACGTACGCAAGACCGACTTCTCTGGCAAACCTTCTGCTTAATTTTTCGCGCTGGTGGATAAGAGCGTCGCACACGCCCGAACCAACTACTCCGCAGCCGCAAACTGCAATTTTATACATAAAACTTCATATCCTTTCTCATTTAGCGCCTTGAGCTTCGCGCCGAAGGAACGAGAGCACTTCGTCTTTCATCTTATCTTTATCGCACACTCCCGTGTGGAGCAGCGGCTTCTTATTAAGGCCCTGAAGGGGAGCCGGTATCGGACATCCTGTAGTCTCCGAAAGCAGCGTAAGAAGCGTAAATTCACTAATATTATCCGTATCCGGAACCGCACCGTCAGGCAAACTCCCGGGGCTGCCGGCGGAACTGAAGACCGCTTCTGCCACGCTGCGGTTAAACTTGAACGGACTTGCGGTGGAAACTGCTATCGCAGGCGTGAGATCACCGCTCGAAATGACGTATTTATCGTAAACGTTAAGGCCGACGGCGGTATGCGGGTCAACGAGATAGCGGTACTGCTTCCAGTAATCTGAAATAGTTGCCCTCGTCTCATCTTCGCCAGCCTTGTCCGCCCAGAACAGGCTCCTGATGCCTGAAAGAACGGCGCGGTCAACGTTATATGATCCGTTTGTCCGAAGGTCCATCATCAGTTTCGCCGTGGTCTTCTCATCTTCGCCGGACATGTCGTAGATAAGGCGTTCGAGATTCGACGAAATGAGTATGTCCATGGCGGGGGAGATCGTAACTTTGAATTCGCGGTTCGCGTTATAGTATCCGGTATTGATAAAATCTGCCACGACCGAATTCGAATTCGCGGCGCAGATCAGGCGACCGACAGGAAGACCGTTTTTATACGCGTAGTAGGCGGCAAGGATATCACCGAAATTGCCCGTTGGGACAATGAAATTTACCGGCGCTCCGAGGTTTATGCTTTCCGAACGCACGAGCGAGAAGTATGCGTGAAAATAATAGACGATCTGAGGCAGCAGGCGACCGAAGTTGATCGAATTAGCACTCGAAAGCTGCCAGCCCTCGCGCAGAATGGCGTCGCGGAAAGTATCGTCGCCGAATATGCGCTTCACACCCGTCTGGGCATCGTCGAAATTTCCGCGGACGGCAACGACGCGGATGTTTCCGCCTTCCTGCGTCTGCATCTGCCTGCGCTGCATCTCGCTCACGCCGTTTTCGGGGAAGAAAACCATTATATCTATGCCGGGAGCGTCTTTGAAACCTTCCATTGCCGCCTTCCCGGTGTCACCGCTCGTGGCTGTCAGGATAGCAATTTTAGTGTCGGAACTGCGGAGTTGATTACCGCATTCGGCTCCTTGCGCATCTGTACCTGCGGAAACAGCCTCCGTTCTGTGCCTTTTTTTCAGCGCGACGGACATAAATGCCGGAAGCGCCTGGAGCGCCATATCCTTAAACGCCGCGGTAGGACCGTGCCACAGTTCCATAACGCTGAGATTCCGGCTGAGCTGTCTCACCGGCGCGGGATCTTCCGCGTCAAACCTGCTTCCGCTTCCGTACGCGCGGTCAACGCAATATTCTATTTCGGCGTCGGTGAAGTCTCCGGCGTAGCGTTTGAATATGTGTGCGGCCAACGTTTTATAGTCCATTTCGCACATCTCGGCAAGCTCGAGTGAATCGAATCTCACGTCCTGCTCAGGCACGAACAGTCCTCCGTCGGGGGCAATGCCCTTAAGCACCGCCTCCGAGAAGCTTATTCCTTTTGCTGCGCCTCTCGTGCTTTTATACGTCATAAAAATCTGTCCCTTTCGTTCGGATGAACGCTGCTAAGCGCCCTCGGCCTTTCCCGGAGCGTTAACTATATTATAGTATATTATTTTGAAGTTTTTTTCAAGTGAGATGAGGCGATTTGTGTGCTATTTGTGCGCCAAAGTTGTCCTCCGCCAGGCTGCGAGGCAGAGCCCCCGGGACTCAGCCGCGCAATTTATCCGATGCCGCCTGCGGACGAATCGATCACGTTGACCTTCACCGTAAACGAGCTTGAACTATCGGAACCGTTGATCGTCACAGTCACGTCAACGCTGCCTGCCGCGAGCGCAGAAACGACGCCACGTTCATTGACGTCAATGACGCCGGGCTCCGACACAGTGTACGTAATCGGAAACCGCTTCTGATCGTAAGCCTCACTGCCGTTAAAAGCATCGCCCCAGGTATTGTCCGTAAATCTGACGTAACCGCGCAGCTGAGGAGTGTGTCTATCTGCCAGATCGATCGTATATTCTTCGATCACTGGCCGGAATTCTGCTATCTGCTTGTTAAAATAGCCGTGGATCTCGTCATAATCCTTCCGTACGTATACTTTAAATTCAAAACGTAACCCTTTATAAGTGGCGGTAACGGTCGTAATTCCCTGCTTTCCCTTAACGTACATTTTACTCCCTTTAAAGCGGATAAGAGACTTATCGTAACCGGAGAAACGTATGTTTTTCGTGTCCTTTATCTCGTGCGACCTGAGCGCGTTGTCGAGCCAGACCATCGTTACCGTGTTTCCGTCGGCATATTCAGGAAATTCCAGAAGGCGAGGAGAGCAGGCGATGCCTATTATATTATCCATATCTCCGGCTGCGGCAAAATAATCGTCGCAGAGCACACCGGCCTCATTTTGTGCAGAAGCGAGTACTTCGTCGGCAGAACCGTTGTAAAGCTCCAGAGAAATACGCTGAACGGCGGTGGCCCACTTGCCCCAGTTCCCTTCAGCGCCGTTTGAAAATGCGTATCCGACGAACAGGTCGTCGATCAGCCTGATGTGGCCGTCCGGGCGGTGTGCGATGCCCATGTTATGGCAGAAAGTGTAAAGCCCGTTCTTGAAAAGGCAGGTCTGAGTGAAATTGACGCCGTCCTCCGACTCGAAGATCGCGATCCCGCTGTTTGCAGAGAAACGCCGCTCCGTGGAAAAGGCAAGGAACTTGCCCGCTTCTTCGAGATAGACCACGTCGCTCGAATCCTGAGAGTTTCTCCTCGCGTAGCACGTACCGGCGTACTCGAGCCTTGCCGGCCAGTCGTCTTCCGTGTCGGTAACGGAAACTTTCGTAAAGCTGCCTTCGGAGCACGACCACGAGTAATATACGTACAGTTTTCCGCGGGCGAGAACGAAGCTCGGCTCTCCTGCACCGTACTTCAGATCATATTCGTTATAATAAACGATCGGAGCCGGATCGCCGCCCCAGCCGCTGCCGTTCCATTTTTCGTAAGGTCCGTCGGGCCTTCTTGAGCGGGCAACGTACACGTTGTTGTTTACTCCGCCGTTCGCGCTTTCTATCGTCGACGTGTATCCGAGGTAGTACCAGCCGCCGAAGTAAATCACTCCCGGATCGCAGCATGAGTATTTGTCCATCGAATCCGCGTTCGGCGTCAGAACGACCTTTTCGGGGCCCCATTCAACACCGTCTTCCGAATGGCGGTACGTGATCCAGTCCCATTCTCCGCCGTATCCCGGAGTCGAGAACCACCCGTCACACGACCCGTCGGCGTAATAAATGATCGACGGTCCGTAGCGGTATCCGGATGCACCTTCAAGCGGAGCGTAAATGATATCGGGTTCACCCAGGGCGGCGGCTTTTACGTGCATTTCAGGATCCGGGTCAATTTCTTCGAGCGTGTCTGTAAAGAGCGCAGGTGCTTTGATCGTGTCGCATCCGTAAAGCAGCGCGGGGGTCAATATAAGTGCGGTGAGCAGTGCCGCGATTATTATTCGTTTCATTTTGATCACCTGGATACGGTTGGATGATTTTCCGGCAATGTCAGGATGCGCCGGTTCGGTGTTAGCCCGGCTAATAATATAATATATGCCCGCAGTTTGCAAGGGCAACCGACAGAGGTCAATCTTGGCACACAAATCGGTAAATTTCGGGTTTTGTGTGCCAGCCGGGCGCTGTCTCTCACTCAGGCGATGGTCAATTTTGGCACATAAATCGGCTTTTTCGGGTTTTGTGTGCCAGGACGGCTCTGCCTCCGGGAATTTTAGAAGGAAAAAACGAGAAATTTTTGGCACACAAATTGTCCAAATCGGAAATCGTGTGCCAATCCTCAAAATAAAATGAGAAATATTTGGCACACAAATTGCCGGAATTGAAGATCGTGTGCCACTCTACCTCGACTTCCGAAGGAAAATGAACAATTCGTGGCACACAAACCGCCAGAATCGAAGATCGTGTGCCACACCTCCTCAAACCTGCGAAGGAAAATGAGCAATTCGTGGCACACAAATCGCCAGAATCGAAGATCGTGTGCCACTCCGCCTCAACCTCCAGGGAAAAATGAAAAATCCTTGGCACATGAATATGTCAATATAATCATGTGCAAATAAAAGCTTAGGATGTAAACGCACTTTTAACTCTTAACTCCGAACTCTCAACTCTGAAGTCTCAACTCTGAACTCTGAACTCTTAACTCATCAGAGATAGTTGCCCGTTGCTCCGCGCCCACAGCTCCTATTGATTCATTTCTCTCAATATGCTATATTACACACATAAAAATGTAATTGACTGCGGCTGTGCGGAGGTTTTTGCGGGTGAAAAGCAGCTCTGTAAAAGAGAAGAACAATAATAAAGCAGACGTTATCGCAATCGTGCTGGCGGCAGGAAAAGGCATGAGAATGGGCGGCGAGGAGCCCAAACAGTTTGCCGACGTATGCGGCCGGTCAGTATTGTCATACTCGCTTGAAACGTTTGAGAAGCATAAAGAAATCGACGCGATCGTCGTAGTTTGCCCGAGAGGGTATAAAGGGCGAGTAAAAGATATCTGCGCCAGGCACGGAATAAAAAAATGCATAAAAATAGTCGCGGGCGGGGATTCGAGGCGCGATTCTTCCGAGGCGGGGGTCAATGCAGCAGTGGAGATAGCGAAAGGCAGCGAGAGTATTGTCCTGATACATGATTCAGCCAGACCGCTCATTTCTTCTGACATTATCTCGAAAAACATTATGCTCGCCTGCAATGCCGGGGCGTGTATTACCGCGGCTCCGGCTGTTGATACTGTGGTTTTGAGTAAGGACGGAAAAACTGTGGAAAGTGTGCCCGACCGGTCGCAGGTGTGGTGTGTACAGACTCCTCAGAGTTTTAAATTGGGTGTGATCTTGAACGCGCATGCATTTTACTGCTCCATTGCGGAAAATGAAAGGCCTGCCGTTACAGACGACGGGGGGCTCGTGAGGCTTACCGGAAAGGCGGTCGCGATCTGTCCTTCGGACAATGTTAATTTTAAAATTACGCTGCCGGGGGATATTGAGAGGATGAGGGCGATTATAGAGGAAGAGACTAAGAGTTCAGAGTTCAGAGTTCAGAGTTCAGAGTTAAGAGTTAAGAGTTCAGAGTTAAGAGTTCAGAGTTAAGAGTTCAGTTTAAACGGGGTAGATAATGACAAATGAAAGATAAGAGTTTTATGTTTCCAAAAGTGAGTGAGGGTGTGAAGACCGCGATATTGACCGCCGTCAGTTCGATCTTGTTCTTTATGATGATCGTTGGCATCTTCAATAAAGCCGGATCGAAGGCATGGCTCGAGCATAACCCGTTTGACAGCTACACGCTGCAGGCTATGGCGTGGCGCAGAGGAGAGGCGAAACTTGATAAAAACTACCCGCATCTGGAGCTCGCCATCATAAACAGGCCCTGGCTGGAGACCCACGATAAAAACGATTATATGGCATACCGCGAGACGTTCGGAGACGTGAACGCCCCGATAGAGCACGTTGAGGGGAACGAATATTACGTCAGCTTCCCGCCCGTTCCGTCCGTACCGATGCTGCTCGTGAGCTTCTTCACCGGCTCGAAGACGCCGGACAATCTCTTCTCGATCCTTTACGTCACAGGCGCTTTTGCGCTGGCGATCCTTATCTGCCGCCGCCTGGGCTACGGCTGCATCGCCTCTCTCTGCGGGGCGGTCCTCAGCTGCGCCGCATCCGGGGCGGTATTCCTTGCGGCAAATAAGTATCCGGGCGGCCCGTGGTTCGCGGCACAGACGATGGCAATGCTTTTTACGATGGCTGCGTTCTATACTATGCTCAGCAAGCGCAAGATCGGAATGTACCTGGCCTTTGCGTTCCTCGCGCTTGCCGTCGGCTGCAGACCGTTCCAGATCGTTTATTTTATACTTTTAGCTTACGCCGCGGCGAAAAAGCACGACTTCAAAGTGCTCAAAACGTGGCGGTATTATATTGCCCCCGCCGTCATCGGAGGCAGCTATATGTGGTATAACTACGTGCGTTTCGGCAGTATTTTCGAGTTCGGACATAACTACCTGCCCGAATTTATGCGCACCGAATACAGCAAATTTGCCCTCGAAAACGTGAAGGGAAATATCAAGCCTTATTTCTCCACTTTCCCGTGGTATAAAGACGGACAGCTCGATTTTACGCGCTTCGGCTTCGCATTCTACGTGTCGAACGTGATATTTATACTTTGCGGTCTGGCGCTCGTGCTGGGGGCCGCGTACGTGATCATCAGGCTCATTCGCGAAAGGCGCGAAGGCGGGCAGGCCGCTCCCGGGACAATGCAGCTTCCTGAACTTGAGCAGTCGCTTAGCTCCCGCAAACGTTCTGTTTTCCGCGACACGTATATCGTCGAAGCCCTGATACTCGTTGTGACAGGGTCAATAGAGCTTTTTCTGCTCCTCATGCACCGCACGGCAGGCGGGTGGCAATTCGGCATGCGCTATACCGTTGACATCGTTCCGGCCGCGCTGCTCCTGCTCGGCTACTGCTTAAGGCCGTTTTTCGTGAAGTCTGAAATTGCGGAAAAGGCGGATGCAGACTCCGGAGCCCGGAGGATCGAAACTCGTTTCATTTATGGCGCGAAAGGCGCGGTCATCATGCTTGGCGCGCTGCTTATACTATTCGGCTTATGGCTCAACATCCACGGATCGATATTGATGTTTAAATAAAACAGAGAGGTAATTTGTATGAAAAGCAGTAAGAATGATTTTGTGAGAGGCAGCGTGCTGCCGGGATTTATGGCAAAACAAATTGTCCCCGCGCGCTACAGACTTGACGGAAAACTGTACGAAGGCATACCTGCAGAGTTCCGGCCCGAAGCGTTGACGAAGCGCATTGACGCGAACACGTATTTTTCCGTGATAACCGGAAAGACGCCAGAAGGCCTCGAGATGCGCGCCGAATGCACCGAATATACCGACTATCCCGTCACGGAATGGGTATTCTATATGACGAATACCGACACGGTGAACTCCGCGGTGATCTCGGATTTTGAAATAACTGCAGGATTCTGCGCGCCGGACGGAGCGAAGCTTTACCACGGCAACGGAGATACGTGCGAGCCCGGGGGATATTCCTGGTACACCGACGAGATAGGCAAGGAAGAGACGGTTATATATCCTGACGAAAACGACGGAAACCCGTGCAAAGGCGCTTTCCCTTATATGCGCTTCTGTTTAGGAGACTGGAACGTTAACGCCGCGATCGGCTGGTCCGGAACGTGGCAGCTTAAGACGAAACTTATTGACGGCACGCTTTCGATCGCCGTATCGCAGAAACGTTTCAACACGTATCTCGAGCCCGGAGAGACCGTCAGAACGCCCTCGCTCATTCTGGAAGCCGTTGACGGCGGAGAAGACAGGGCAAGGAACCTTTGGAGAAGCTGGTATATTGACCACGTCCTGCCCAGAGAAAACGGCAGACCGCTTGAGCCTAAACTCGTGCTCCACACGTGGATGATCGAAGGGCTTCCGGAGTTCTGCGGTACGTCTGAGGAGAATCAGATCAAAGCGATCAATACGTATATGAGCGGCGGTCTGAAGCCGGACATCTGGTGGATCGACGCGGGCTGGTACCCGTGCAACAACAACTGGCCCACGGGCACCGGAAACTGGCGCCCGAATCCGGAGCGTTACCCGGACGGCCTGCATAAGATCGGTGAACTTTGCGATGAAAACGGCATAGATCTGCTCGTGTGGTTCGAGCCGGAGCGGATCTGGCGCGGCACGGAAGTATGGAATGAACACCCCGATTTCCTGATCTTCGGGGATCCGGAGGATAATAACGCGCTGTTCAATATGGGTGATCCGAAGGCCCGCGAGTGGCTCACGGACAGGATCGACAGCATTATAAAAGAGGCGCACATTCGAATCTACAGGCAGGACTTTAACTTTGCGCCCGCCGCGCTCTGGGCTAAGGGAGAGGCCGTGAACAGGCAGGGTATCCATGAAAACCTGCATATTCAGGGCTATTATGCATACTGGGACGAGCTGATCAGGCGGAATCCGGGGCTGTGGATGGATTCGTGCGCGTCCGGCGGCAGGCGGAACGATATAGAGACGATGAAGCGCGCTGTGCCGCTTCACTACACCGACGTGGGCTACGGCCATCATCTTATCAAGCAGAAGCAGCATCGCCAGATGTTCGAATGGATACCGTACTTCCGCGCGCATACGTTTAACTGGGACAATCCCGACGGTACCTACGGCGGGAACAGGCCGGTCGACGCATTCGCGTACCAGAACGCATTCGCACCGGCATTGACGTCAATGATCGAGTGGAACGATCCTGACGAGATGTACGCGCTCGGGCGCTTCTACCATCCGATCTGGCGCAGAGCGGCCGAAATAATGATGCGCGCAGATTATTATCCGCTTACGGAAACGCGCATGGAAGCCTCCGACTGGTACGCCATGCAGTTCTACGATCCGGCGCGCAAAGACGGGTTCGTGCAGATAATCCGCAACATACGCGTGGAAGATGGCCGGGTAACGATCTGCGGCTACGTGCCCGAAGAAAATATTGACCGCATCTACCGCTTCGAGGATCCCGTTTCGGGCCGCGTCTGGACTATGTCCGGCCGCAATTTCTGCTCGGGAGGTTTCGAGGATAAACTTGACCCGCGTTCGGGCGTGGTATGGTTCTACACGGTGCTGTGAAGCACCGGCGTACGGCAGGCAATGATTTCCGGAGGAGACTTTTTCAATGACTGAGCTTAAGAACAATGCCGCGAAGTGCGGCGCGGACAACAAAATGACTATAGTCTGCCTCGATCTCGAGGGCGTGCTCGTGCCTGAGATCTGGATTGCTTTTTCCGAAACAAGCGGGATCCCGGAGCTCAGACGGACGACCCGGGACGAGCCGGATTACGATAAGCTTATGCGCTTCAGACTGGATATTTTGCGCGAGCACGGCATGGGGATTAAAGAGATACAGGACGTAATAGCTAAAATCGATCCGCTCAGGGGCGCAAAAAAGTTTCTGAACGAACTCAGATCGATCACGCAGGCGGTCATTCTGAGCGATACTTTCACCCAGTTCGCGTCGCCGCTCATGAAGAAGCTAGGCTGGCCGTCAATATTCTGCAACACGCTTGAAATCGCTCCCGACGGGATGATCACCGGCTACCGCCTGCGCACTAAAAAGACTAAGCTTACGACGGTAAAGGCGTTCCAGTCTATCGGCTACGATACGGTCGCGATAGGGGACAGCTATAACGATCTTGAGATGATAAGAGCCGGAAGCGCGGGCTTTTTATTCCGCAGCACGCCGGAGATCATTAAGAATAATCCTGACCTTCCGGCGTTCGAGCGGTACTCGGAGCTGCTTAGTGCGATTAAGGAAGTGCTTTAATCAAAAAGGAGCCTGCGCCTGTCGCTTCCGGCGGATTCGGGCGTAAGATCGATCATATCTGTAAGCGGGGACAGTTCGTGTGTTCCCGCTTTTTCTGCGAGTATAAGATCTCCTCTGAAATATATGAATTTTCTGCCGTCGGATGAGCGCTCGCGTTTCTCCTCAAGGGCACAATCTCCGTCTATTGTGACGGTCTCTCCGGGCTCGAGTTCTGCCGTGCGGCGGATGATGCCATCGGGAGTGTAAATGTTCAGCACGAGGGAAACAGGCTCGGAGAAAGCGGAGATATTGACCGCGAAAGAGCCGGAATATGGAAGACCGGATCGTATTGACAGCCTGTATCTGCGCGCGACCGCGTTGAGGTCGGTCGTGAAAGTCAGCCATAAAATATCCGGCTCGCCGTTGACGCCAGGTTCGATGAGCAGCGAATGCTGAGCGATCGAACGAAGGCCTTCAGCGCCGCGCATCGTGCAGCACCAGAATGCTTCGGAGATACCGGCGCCCGAGGGGGAGAGGAACGGGTTATAATCTGCGCTTTCAGCAGACGGATCAGAAGCGGCAGACGCAGGAAGCCCTACG
>JAFWQX010000077.1 GCA_017508875.1 Clostridia bacterium
AGCTCCGCCCGAAAAGACATACCAAATTCTGAATATCAAGCTTTTGGTATGTCTCAGGCTCTGTCTGCGATCAAAAAATGAGATATGTGTCCATATAATTTACGATTTATGGAGTAGAGCCTTACATAAATAGCGCCTTACTTGCTGACAAGGAACTTGTTGAACGCTCCGCGCACCACGCCGCCGAAAACGCGGCAGCCAACATTAAAAACCAGAAACTGCACCGGCCGTATGTAAAACACACGCTGGAGCGCGGCCATGAGAGCAAATTTGACCCGCAGGGCAAAAGCATACTTTTTAAGAGGATTAGGCGAGCCGGACAATATTGACCTCGCCGCCGCACCGCCGCTCTTGAGCCCGTACCGGAGTCCGGATAAAGTCAGCGGATCGCAGGCGCCCAGAGCGTCGCCAACGAAATAGATATTGTCCCCGACCACCGGCTTTCGTATGCCTATCGGTGTGAACGCAGCCTTCATTTTCCTTATCTGTTCCAGGTCCTCCAGCCCCTCGTTTTCCCCGATGAGCCCCCGGGACCGCATGAATTTTTCGAAAAGTTCCATATAATTCACGCCCGGCTTGAACAGATCCGTCATCCCCACGTTCGTGACGCCGCCGTAGCTGCTGACCCAGACGTACCCGCGCTTGGACGCGCCGAAATGGATCTCGATGCCGTTCTGAAGCTCGCTTTTGAAAATCAGCTGAAGAGCGATATTTTTGCGTTTCACCTTTCTTTTCTTCTGAAGCGCCGCACTGATGCCACCCGTACCGTCAGCGAAAACAAGGAAATCGAAAGAGATCTGAGAATCGTTGCCCGACGGATCCCTGATGGTCAATAATTTATTGTCCGGGTCAACGGCCACCGCCTCGGTTTTTTCTTCGATCCTGATCCCGCTGCTCCGGGCCAGCCTGAAGAATGCGTCGTCGAGGTCAACTCTGTCGATGGTTTTGCTGGTGTACAGGAATTTGTTTTCTATCTGCTGCCTTTCCTGGCCTTTTCTGAACAGTCTGAAATCATTTATGAATGAATAGCCGCATTCCGCCGGATCGAGGCCGAGGGCTTTGTAAGTATCGAATGTTTTTGATGTGATGTATCCGGCGCAGCATTTGTAACGCGGGAAAGCATATTTTTCGATGACAAGTATGTCGTTATGTCCGCCGCGCAAAAGCTCCAGCGCGCAGGCAATGCCCGCCGGCCCCGCACCAACTATAACGACTTTAAAACTTCTCATGACTATATTCCTCATTTTTCGCCAGCGAAGCCGAGTGAATTCGTGCCATCACCCGGTTCGCCCACTTGCCACTTGCAACTTATCACTTGCAACTTGCCACTTGCCACTTACTTCCTCCTCCACACCCCCGGCGAAAGCAGCAGGATCAGAGGATAGATCTCGAGGCGGCCGAGAAGCATTGACAACGTCAGCACTATCTTTGAAAGCGGCGAATAGAAGCTGTAGCTGAGGTACGGTCCGACCATGCCGAAACCGGGCCCCACGTTATTCAGCGTCGCCATTGACGCCGTTATATTCGAAATAATATCGACGCTCGGCTCGAACAGCGTAAGGAGCACGAACGTGCCCGCGAGCACTGCGGTGTAAAGCACGAAAAACGAAGTAACGCCCCGAAGAGTATTGTCATCCACGCGCCTGCCCTCGAATTTCACGACGCCAACGGAGTGCGGGTGGATCATATGCCTGAGGTCGCGGCGGATAGTTTTTCCGAGCAGAATAAGGCGCGCGATCTTTATGCCGCCCGCAGTCGAGCCCGCGCAGCCGCCCACGAAGTACAGCATGAACAAGATCCCCTTCGCCTGCACGCTCCACGCGTCGAAATCCGCAGTCGAGTAACCCGTGGTGCTTATGATCGAAGAGACCTGGAAAAACGAATGGCGGAGAGTATCGCCGAAATTGCCGTAAAAAGAGCTGACGTGTATTGCCACGACCGTCACGCTGAACACGACGATGCCGAGGTACAGCCAGAGTTCGCGGCTCTTCAGGGCAGTTTTGACCTTTCCAAGTATCACCAGATAATACAGATTGAAATTGACGCCGAAAAGGATCATGAAGACGCCTATCACCCACTGGACGTAAGGACTGTAATCTGTAAGGCTGTTGCCCCTGAGACCGAAACCTCCGGTGCCCGCGGTGCCGAACGAGTACACGAGGCTCTCGTACAGGTTGAGGCCGCCGCACAGAAGCATGACCACTTCGATCACTGTGATCCCGATGTAGATCAGGTAAAGAATTTTAGCGGTCTTGCGCAGCTTCGGAACAAATTTACCGAACGTCGGGCCGGGGACTTCCGCGCGCAGTATGTGGACCGAGCCTTCGGTATCCGTCGGCAATATCGCCATCATCAGCACAAGAACGCCCATGCCGCCGATCCAGTGCGTGGCGCTGCGCCAGAACAGAGTGCCGTGGCTCATCGTTTCGAGCGCGTCAATTATTGTCGCCCCCGTCGTCGTGAAACCGCTCGCTATCTCGAATACCGCGTCAACAAATCCAAGCTCCCCCGTCAATACGAACGGCAGCGCGCCGAACAAAGTCATTGCCAGCCAGCCGAGCGAAACGATAAGGAAACCTTCTTTTGCGTAGATTGCTCTGTTTCTCCGGCGGCAGATAAACAGCAGCATCGAACCGGCCGCGGCGGTGATTGCCGATGATAGCAGGAGCATGAGGGCGCTGTTCCATTCACGGTAAAGACAAGATACAAAAGCCGGTGCCAGCATCAGCACCGCCTCTATATCCAGTATAAGACCTAAAGTATAAAAAACCGATTTTCTGTTCATGCCGGATCCTTTACTGTGACGCCAGTATGTCCGCCACGTCTGCGAAACGCTTTTCGCTGCCAATGATCACTACGTTATCGCCCGCCATGATAACGTCGTCGCCTGACGGAATGATCGCACTGCGGTCGCGGATGATACCGCCGATAAGCGTATTCTTTTTAAACTTCATATCCTTGAGCGGCTTTCCGATGACAGGCGACCCGGCATTCACGTGAAATTCGAGCGCTTCGGCGTACCCGTCCATAAGATGGTAAAGCGTCTCGATATTGCTGCCCTCGGAATTGTGGAGCGCTCTTGCGTACCTTACGATTATATCCGAAGCGATCTTTCCCGGGGAAATTATAGTATCTAGCGACAGCTTCTCGGCCAGGCGCGCCATTTCTTCGCGGTTTACTTTCGATATTACTTTCGGCACCTTATGGGATTCGGCGAACAGCGACATCAGCATGTTTTCCTCGTCAACGCCGGTGAGGGCAACGAATGCGTCCTGCTGCTCGAGGCCCTCCTCCATAAGTATCTCCTGCTGCGCTCCGTCTCCCTGAAGGACAACGGCTTTGGGCAGCGATTCGCACAGGTCGCGGCAGATATTTCTGTCTTTCTCGATTATCTTGACCTGGTTTCCGGAAGCCAGCAGCATTTTTGCAAGGTAGAAAGCCGTGCGGCTGCCGCCTAATATCATAATGCTTCTCGCCTGTTTCTGCATAAGTCCGAGGCTTTTTAAAAGCCTGGACGCCTCGCTCCTTGTCGAAGTGATGCCTACTCTGTCTCCGCCTTTAAGCACAAAATTACCATCCGGAATAAAGACGTCGCTTCCGCGCTGTACCGCGCAGACCAGGTACTGCCCCTTGTATTCCTGGCGCATTTGCGAAAGTTTCATGCCTTCGAGGGGCGTATCGTTTCTGAGCCTCAGCTCGATCATCTCAAAATTCCGGCGTGAAAACGATTCGACTTTCGTGGCAGACGGAAATTTCAGCAGATTGTAGATTTCTTCTGCGGCCAGCTGCTCCGGATTTATCGACATTGAAAGATGGAGCTGCTCTTTTATGAAACCGAGGCTCGCGTCGTTGTATTCAGGGTTTCTGATCCGGGCAATAGTGTGGCGCGCCCCCACTTTCCTTGCCAGGAAACATGCGAGCATGTTTTTCTCATCCGAATCGGTTATTGCCGCCACGAGTTCCGCCTGAGACGCGCCCGCTTCCACGAGCGTCTCCCAGTCTACGCCGTTGCCGCACACCGCCATTACGTCGTACAGATTAGTGATCTCATCGACCACTTTTTCGGAATTGTCAACTACTACAACGTCGTGCCCTTCTTTTAGCAGGCTTTCGACCATATACCGGCCGATCTTGCCTGAACCGACGATAATTACTCTCATATTATTCCCCGTTTTTTCTAATAATCTTCAGAGCCGCCAGTGTCAGTTGGAAGGTCTCTCGATTCCGACGCGCACAGATTTAATAAATTCTTCATTGTTTTGCGTCTTAAGCATCTTGCTCACTATCATTTCCGTCACGTCCGCACCGCCCGCGTTGGCGATGGCTTTGCGGATAGAGAATACGGCGTTCAGGGCCGCTTCGGAAAGCAGCAGTTCTTCTTTTCTCGTGCCGGATTTGTTAATATCAATGGCCGGGAACACGCGCTTTTCCGAAAGCTTGCGGTCAAGGTGAAGCTCCATATTGCCCGTGCCCTTGAATTCTTCGAATATGACGTCGTCCATCTTGCTGCCCGTGTCGATGAGGGCGGTGGCAACGATGGTGAGGCTGCCTCCTCCGCGTATGTTTCTCGCGGCGCCGAAGAACTTTTTGGGGTTGTACATCGCGCCCGGATCGAGACCGCCGGAAAGCGACCTGCCCGTGGGTGTTATCGTGATATTATATGCGCGTGCGAGACGCGTCAGACTGTCCATAAGGATGACGACGTCGTGTCCGAATTCCACGAGCCTTCTGGCGCGTTCGAAAACCATCTCGGCGACTTTAATATGGCGCTCGGGCATTTCGTCGAACGTCGATGATACGACTTCGCCTTCGATAGATTCGCGCATATCGGTAACTTCTTCGGGGCGTTCGTCGATAAGCAGAACGATCAGTTTCACTTCGGGGTAATTTGCAGTGATCGCGTTGGCAATTTTCTTAAGCAGCACAGTTTTACCGGCTTTCGGAGGCGATACGATCATGCCGCGCTGCCCTTTTCCGATCGGTGCGATGAGGTCAATAAGTCTCGTCGACAGTTCGTTTTGTGTCGTTTCGAGTTTCAGCTGTTCGTCAGGATAGATCGGTATGAGCGATTCAAAAGGTACGCGGTTTTGCGCCTGCTCCGGGGGCTTTCCGTTAATGGCGGTAATGTAGAAAAGCGCCTGGTACTTATCGTTATCGCGCTGCGGGCGGCTGCGTCCTGACAGTTCGTCTCCGGTGCGCAGGCCATATTTGCGTATGAAGTTCGGGGCAACGAATACGTCTTTGTTTCCGTTGAAATATTTGTTTACGCGCAGGAATCCGTAGCCTTCCTGCATGACGTCTAGAAGTCCGGTGACTTCTTCGGAATTTTCGGAGAATTCCAGCTTCTTAGTGCCGGTCATGTCTTCGTCACGTGCAGCCGTCTCTTCCTGAGTACGCTGAATGTTTTCTCCGTTTCCGGATGTTACTGCCGCATCCGCTTCTGTCGTCTTGGCTTTTTTATCTTCGCCGTTCTCTGCTTTTTTTGCTTTCGGAGGTCTTCCTCTTTTGGAAGAGGTCTTCTGCACGGCTTCGGGCTTCTCGGATTTTTCCGGCTTCTCAGATTTTTCCTGCTTTTCGGGTTTATCAGCGTTACCGGCTGTTTCGGTCTTTTCGACTGCTTCGGGCTTATCGGCTTTTTCAGGCTTCTCTGCTTTATCGGCAGCTACGGGCTTTTCGGTTTTTCCGGCTTTTCTTCCGCGCGTGCTTCCCGCCTTTTTCGGCTTTTCCGCCGATTCGGAAGCTGCGGCAGCCTGTGCGTCTGAAACCGGAGTCTCCTCCTTAGGAGCAGCCGCTTTTTTAGGCGGTCTGCCTCTCGAACGTTTACCTGCAGGTGCGGCCTTGGATGCATCGCCGGCCTTCACGTCAGACGCGGGATCCTTTGCTTCCTTCGCGCCGCCTGCTTCAGTCGAAGCGGCGTTTTCCGCGTCACCCACGATAAGGCTGATCAGTTTCGCTTTTGTGCATCTCTCCGGAACTTCGATACCGAGCATTGACGCAATAGTCTTAAGATCGTCGATGCTTTTGTTTTGGATGGTTTCTAAATCCATGATTCACCCCGTAATAATCTAATGAATTTTATTGCTTTTCAAAATTATGTTTTCCGATATTTTTAATAAGCCTTATGTCGTCCCCGGCGAGTCTCAGGCTCAGCGAATTCTTTCTGTCCGCAAAGCGCGACGCGAGCCGCTCGCCGTAAACATTTCCGATCTCCGCAAGCCCGTAGTTCGAAGTAATGACTGTCTTAAGGCAGCCGGCCGTTCGCCTGTCGATCAGCGAAATAAGGCTTTCGTACCTTTTATCCGTAACGTTTTCGACTCCGAGGTCGTCAATGATAAGCACGTCGCACGTTTCGATATATTCACGCCTGTTTTCGTACGACTCCTGCGATTCCTCAGAATTGAAGAATCTGTTCTGGAGCGCGTCAAGCACCGCTGCGATACCGCTGTACACCACGTACAATGATTTTTTTGCGGCTTCGTTTCCGACGCAGCATGCCAGGTGCGTTTTCCCTACGCCTACCGCTCCGGTTATAAAAAGGATCTTTTTAGCCGCAGGACCGGTGGAGGATATGAAGCCCCGGGCAAGTTCGTACGCTTTTTCTGCGTTGGCGCGCGGGCTGTCAGGGATGCCGTATCTTGATCTTTCGGCTGCTTCCGGATACAGTCCCGCCGCAGGGGCGGTCAATTCATATTCCCCTTCCGGAAGTCCGGATGCTTCTCTTATCTTACCGGCGAATATATCTTTAAAGCACACGCAGCGGCGGGCAATTCCGTTTGCGTCCGTCACGTAGCCCTCGTCCCTGCACACGTTGCAGTAGTAGCGCCCCGAGGCCCCTTCTTCAGCATCCGCAGGTGCCGCGCTCTCAAGCTCGGCGATCAGCTTTTCTGTCTTCTCCTGCTCCGCTTCGAGCTCGGACACAGACATCGTAAACAGCGCGGCGTTTCTTTCACCCGCTATCTCTTTTACCTGCGGGTTTATACTCATTCCGAGCGCTCTGCGGTCCAGGCACATCCCGATATATGCGAGTCTCGCCCTGGCTTCCGGCAGCCCTGCGATTTTTTTCTGCCTTTCGGTCTCTTTCTGCAGGAACGATATCTGCGCGGCCCTGACGCGCGATGCCAGTTCATCTTCCGCGGAAGCTAAAATGCGTTCTTTCTCTGTCATTGTCCGTCACCGTAAATATTGTCGTAGAAGCCCGAATCGTAATCGCGCTGCTGAAAATCGCCGCCCGGCTTCGTCCTGCGCCCCTGGCCGCTTCCCTGCTTCTGATCCCTTGTCCCGGAAGAAGTTCCCTGAGCGCCCGAACCGTTTCCGCCCGGGCCTGCCTGACCCGAAGCGGCGTTTTTCCTGCGCTCGGCGATATGTGCTTTTACGGCAGCGGCATTCTCGAGCCCGAGCTCGTGCCAGTTCGTCAGAATAGTATCGTAAAGATTGAATGAAGGCTTGTTCATTCCCGCGGCCTCGCGCAGCGCGAGATCGATCACGTCAAAGCCGTACCCGTATTCGTAAAACCATTTTTCTATATATTTTTCCTGGTATACGGTCAGCGGGCTGATCTTGAGATTGGAGGCAATTTTCGAGCGCACTTTCATATATACTTCGCGTTTCTGCGTCCAGTCGTTCATCTGCTCGACGGTGCGGATGCCGCGTTCGCCGAACGATTCCATAACTTTTTTCATATACGGACGGTTATACGGCTTATCCTTGTTCTGCTGGAATATCATAAATACCACTTCGTCGCAGAAGCCGTACGTATCCGCCCAGAGGACAATATCGTTGTACCACGTCTGTGACATCTGGCCGCCGAAAAATCTGTCGCTGATCGCTCTCAGAAGGTGCGTGCGGTCAACGTGCGACGGGTCGTCGGATGCTTCCGTTCTGGGGACGGTGCGCGGCGTATAGTTATCTCTTACGTGCTTTTCGATCAGATCTGGCAGGAATATCTCGCTCCCTTCGCGAGAGATCAGGCCTTTTGATTCGAGCTCGATCAGTCCGGCGCTGACGTACGACACGTCGATCCCGAGCACGTTCGCTATTGCCTGCTCGTCCGACTTTATCTCATGCTTCGCGTAGTATACGAGAGTAAGATAGATCTTAAGCGCATTGCCGCCCAGTCCGGGCAGGTATTCGCTGATGAACAGCCCGCTCAGATTCACGCTGCCGAATTTTTTATTTTTCTGATCCGTAATTTTCATTGTCCCTAAACCAGCATCAAAATGAGTATTTATTAAGGCGCGTCAAATGAGTTTGCGGGCATCAAAGCATCGGCGACGAACCGACTTTAACGGCGTGAACGACGAGCCGCCCGTCTGCTCCGTGGTAAAGCCTGTAGCAAGTTGAGAGCGTCAATACGTCGTCGGTCTCAACAAGTTCGACGTCCGAGGGATACATCGACGAGTTTTTAAAGCCGTTGATGTAATCAAGATAGACCGCGGGAGTCCTGAAGTACGTTTCGATATAATATTCGTCGATCGTCGTTATATATACAGAGAATACGCGCCACATCGTCACCTTATCGAGCGCCAGCGTGTAGAAATATCTGTGAGAATCGTAATAATCTTTCTCGAGAAAGTCTCTGAGTTCGCCGAATATACTGATATCGTTCATCGTGTGACCGTAAATGATCGTGTGGCCCGCCATCGTTTTCGCGTTGTTCCTGTAATCGAGGAACAGGCAGCCGGAGTGGTTATACTCTCTGAAGATATCCATTCTCAGGTATTCGTCGTTCGTTTTACCCTGCAGGACGTAATAACTCAGCTGAGAATCAGGCATATAGAACCAGAATTTGAAATCATCGTTGAGATTTTTGTAGAACTGGAGGTCTTCCCTGGTCTTCGGGAAAGATTCGGAAGGATATTCGATACGTTTAGGCGTCGCCATCGGATAGCCTGGCACTTCCCTGGAAGGCGTTATGTAAACGACCGGCTCGGAAGAATGGCCGGTGAGTTCGCGCACCGCCTGGTGATGCTCCCTGCCTGCGACGTTGCTCTTATAATTCTCGCCAATTTTAGCGGCGGCGAAAAGCATTACTGCGGCGAGCAGTGACTGCACGGCAATATAAACGATCTTGTTCCGCCTCTTTTTCCTTTCCCTTGCCGCGACTTTCTGACGGTGCTTTTCGGGATCGATCTCCTTGAAATTCTGAAGCTTCTTCATTCCGAGAGCGCTGCCGGTGAGATCGTGCCCGTACTTTTCAGGCCATTCTTCTTTAAATCCGAACGCGTCGCGTTCCTGCCCGGGACGCAGCACGGAGGAGCTGAAGGCGGGGCCGTTTTTTATCAATTTGAGTTCTTTTTTATCGCGTTTCATTTTCTTCACTTCTTTTACGGTTAATTGAGTACGACCGTGGGAGTAATGTAAGTGTAAAGTTTATCCGCATACCTGTTTACGATAAGCTGTGTCAGAACGTCGCTGTAGCACTCGCATACGTACAGGTGCTTTATTTTAGTCAGATCAAGCGCAGTTATTTTCGTATTGCTCGCTCTTAAATACTTGATCGCGGGATCGTCCGGAAGTTCGAGCACGCTGATAGACGTGTCAGAGACGTCGACGTTTTCGATCTTCGCGAAAGATGGCAGGTCAATGCCGAGTATGCCCGGATTCGAGGAAATACTCAGCGTTTTAAGGGCGAGGAAAAGCTTTCCGGATATGATGTCCTCGTCGATCGAGGCGTTGGAAACGTCAAGATATTCGAGATACGGCTCCGAAACCGACGGGAATTTTCCTACGGGAGACCCGGAAAGAGAAAGTATACGGAGCTGAGTATTGTTATCGATATTAAGCGACCTGAGCGCGGTGTTTTCTATTGACAGCCGCATCAGTGAAGGCGCTCCGGCGATGTTCAGTTCCGCCAGCGGAGCTTCATTGACCTCAAGGTCCGTGAGATAATTGTGATTTTCAAGTAAGAGCTTAGTTACGTTAGTGCCGCTGAGCCTGAGTTTTTCAAGATTCGGCAGCTGTGCAAGATCGCGGTTAACGTCTTCTTTAAAGATCGTACCTCCGAGGTCGAGTTCTTTAACGGCGTCGAGATCCGACTTCCTGACCCTGCTGTCAGCCGTATACGCGTCATAAAGGCCGTTGTCATTATGGGTCATAAGATATTTGACCGCTTCGGCGCGTATGCTGTCGTTAAGGAAAACGGCGTCGTCCTGGCTGCTCATTACGCTGTAGTAGCCTGAGAATTTGATCTCGCGGTACGTCGTGCAGCTTCCCTCTTCGCTGTCGGCCAATACCTGTCCGAATACGTACGTGTCGTTATATTTTACTTTGGCGTACGGCGCGAGCAGCGTGCCCGTCAGTATGGTGCCGCTCAGGTCAACGTTTTCAGCCTCATAGCAGTTTATCAGCACTCTGGAAGCGTACATAAAGCCGTTTTCCCGCGCCAGCACGTAGTACCCGGACAGGTCAATATCCTTCCCCGCCAGATTCACAATTACGTAGAACCCGTCGTCTTCGGAATTCAGCCACATATAATTGAAGTCGGACAATTTATATCCGCCCTCGCACAGTGCCGCGCTGTCCGCGTCATAAATACAATACTGGAGATTTTCCCTCGAAATAAAGTACAGACCGCTCTGCGTACCCTCCGGAACGTCGTTCTTATCCGTCCATTCGACGCACGTTGAATTAAGCGACCTGTAAGAATACGAAAGTTCTTTGTAGCTCATTACCGGCGTGACGTCCTCCTTAGAGGAAGAGGAATTACTGACGGAAACGACCGAATTACCGTAACTCCTAACGTCACTGTATGCTTTTGAAGCATTGACCGAGAAGAACACCCCCGCCGCCGCGGCAATGAGTGCTATAACCGTCAATATAATACCTTTTGGGCTCAAAAGATATTTTACTTCTTTGTTTTCCATATGCTGTCTTCCATCCGGATCATTTGTTCATCAGTCTGTACTGGCGCGCTTCGATCGCCTCGAACACACTGGGAGAAAACTTTTTTTCGATCTTTCTTCGAAGTCCGGGAAGTGTATTTCCCAGATCAGGAGCGCGCCGGTGCACGCCGTGGCAATCGCTTGCCCAGAATACCGTATATCCGCGTTTTATCAGTGAATACATATATTTAAGCGCATCCCTGCTCTCAAATGAATCACTGTTAAACTGGAAAGCCACGTGCGGAAGTGCTTCCAGCTCGTCCGTCATGCGCCGTCCGTACATTTCGAGGTACCTGTCGATATGTGCGAACACGGGCCTCGCCCCCGCCCTTCCGGCCACGAGATCCGCGAGTCTGGGCATCCAGCCGTGGTATCCCGAAAAAGGCAGTTCGAACAGAATAAGATCTGTTCCCGATATTTTAAGGAGCTCCGGTTTTTCTACGGAATCCAGGCTGTTCGCGAGATAAATCTCGCCGCCTATCCGTATCTCCGGCAATTTATCCGCTTCCGGATGGCGCTCCTTCCATGCATCCGAAAAGCGTGCAAATGCAGCTTCTGCTTTCGCTCTGTGTTCTTCAGGCGTCGCGTCCAGGCAATAGTAATGCGGCGTGGCGGCAATAGTATCCACGCTTTGTTCAATCATCATCTCCATCATCCTGACAGACGTCTCAACGTCCCGGGAGCCGTCGTCGATCCCCGGCAGGATGTGGGTGTGGAAATCGATCATTACTCCGTTTCGCCCTCTTCGCTTTGTTTTCTATGCTTTCTGTACGAATCGCCGTACCCGTAACCGTAGCTGTCGTAAGATTTATAATACTTTTTATAATAGCCTTTATGCTCTGATCTTACGCCTACGACGGAGAATCCGATAATGTTCGCGCCTACCATCTGAAGCTGGTTCTTCGCCTTCTGAAAATCGTCCCTGTCTGTGCTGCCGTAGTGGACAACGATCAGAACTCCTGAAACGATTTTGGAAAGGACCGCGGCGTCCGTAACGACGTTTATCGGAGGCGTGTCAATGATTATGTAGTCGTAGTATTCCTCCGCTTTTTCAAGGAACAATTTCATGCGGCTGCTGCCCAGAAGTTCCGAAGGGTTCGGAGGAATGATCCCGGAGGTCATAAGGTCGAGATTCTTTACAGGCGTGCGGAAAAGCGCGTCGTTAAGCGTTTCCTGTCCGATAAGAAATCTCGAAAGCCCGTGCGTATAATCCGTGTTGAAAAATTTATGAAGCTTCGGCTTTCTTAAGTCAGCGTCTATGAGCAGTACTTTCGCTCCGTTCTGTGCAAGCGCGACGGCAAGGTTTACAGACGTGGTACTCTTTCCTTCCGACTGGTTCGCAGAAGTAACGAGAAGCCTTTTCCCGCCTGAAGGAGCCATTCCGAAAACGACGTTGGTCCTTAAAGTATTGAACGCTTCGCGCACGTTAAACGGGGTGTCTTCACTAAGAAGATATTCCTGCGTCTCCTGTTCCGTTTCTAAAGCCTTTTTCTTTTTTAATCCAAACAAATCCATATCATTTCCCTGACTGCCTTTATAAGAGGCTCAGTTACTTTCAGAATTTCAAAAATTCCTCCGTGCAAAGCAGACGTGTATGCTATGCAGTCTGCGCTTTTGATTTAGCACCGTACTCGTATTTCGAACCTTTGAAAGAATCGTTGATATCCGGAATATCTCCCAGATAACGTATACCGGTAAGTTTTTCCAGCTCGTCGCCGCTCTTGATCGACTTATCAAACATGTAGATAGCGATTATGACTCCGACGCTCAGCACGAGTCCGACGAGAGCGCCTATGATCCCGTTCCGCATGGAATTCGACTTATCCGGAGACGTCGGAAGGCTCGCGTGGTTAAATATCGCGACGGTACATCCGATGTAAGCGTCTTGGACGAGGCCTGCGGCTTTATCGCCAACGATCTCGCAGATCTTTAACGAAAGTTCCGGATTCGAGGTTTTAGCTCTGACGTGTATTACTTCCGCGGCATCTTCGTCGACTTTAACTGTCAGCATTCTATTGAGCTGTGACGGTCCGACGTTGAATCCGCTCATTTTCAATTCTTCCGACATCTCGCGAAGGCTGTCGGACTTCTTTATCGCTTTAACGTAAAGCGCGGCAACGTTTCGTCTGATGCTTATCTGGGACGTCGTGACTTCAGTAGGTTTTTCTTCCGCGGAGCTCATTACAGTATAGAGCTGAACTTCAGAAGAGTATGTAGGTTTCCATGTGAGTCTCGTTATAAGATAACCCGCCGCCGCTAAGACGACCACGGCGAGAACGACCCAAAGTATCCTGTCCCATACGATCCGCAGAAGCTTCATCAGGTCGATCGTTGTTTCTTTAGATTTTTCTTCCAATTTTCTTCTCCGATTTAAAGAATGAGATTATATCTTTCGATGAAAGATTACGGTACGGATTTTACCACAAACACGGAAGTAAAAACAACATTTATTTTATTGACGGCGGAAGTTGGCCAGTTCCGGTACTGTTATTTGAATTTTGTGCGGAAATATGGTATGTTTTTAATGAAAAGCGGGGCGTAAACTCCTCGGAGAGCATTGCCGCCGCTGCGGAGGTTATGATTTGACTGAGCTTGTTCTTGATGCCGGATATTTAAGCGAAGCGGCCGGAGAATACAAAAGCGCCTTTCCTGATGCCCTAAGGACACGGGAGGGAGAACTTTTCTTTTGCGCACGCCGGTGCGTTCTTTCCGCCGCCCGGGTTGTAAATGCTTCCGGAGCGAATTATATTACTGAGGTCCGTCCGTCATCCACGGACAGTTATCCCATGCTGCTTATCTCGGAAAGGCGCGGGAACGTTTCGCTTCGCACGAACTATTTCAAAATACTCAGCAAAGGCCGGGACGATATCGTAAATGTTAACGTCAGCGACGCGTTTCTGGCGCTTTTTGCGCTTTTCGTTCTGAGCGCTTACCCCGTGAGCGAACCGCCCTCTGTCCCGCTTCCGGACAATGACCTCCCCGGCTATGCCGCCGCTGTCGCGGTCAATACGGCGATAAGGTCCGGTCTTCCGGATACCGTAAAACTCGTTGCCCGCGACTCTTCCGAAGCTCTCCGGCCGAGCGGTCAATTCACTTTTGCGCAGCCCGAAAGGAACATACTCCTCCGCCTGCTGCATCTGATATACACGTTGCCCGGATCCCCCTGCGGCCTGCCTTCCGACCGTCCCTGCATCATTGAGCCAAAAAAGAAGACCGGAAATGCCGTTTCAAAGCTTTCCGGTCCGTTATTGACGCTCGCCGTTTCGAAAGCGGCGGCTGATTATTCATATCCCGAAGCGCTCGCACTCGCGGCTGCGGGGTCGTTTATTTTAAATCATCGCTGAAAGATCTTATTTCGTGCCGAACAATCTGTCGCCCGCGTCGCCGAGTCCGGGGATGATATACGCGTGATCGTTGAGCTTTTCATCGATCGCTGCGCAGAACATATCTACGTCCGGATGGTCCTGGAGGATGCGGCGGATGCCTTCGGGTGCGGCAATGAGATTCATGAGTTTGATGCGTGTCGCGCCGCGCTGTTTAATGAACGTGATGGCTGCGGAAGCGCTGCCTCCCGTCGCCAGCATCGGATCGAGGACAACGACTTCGCGTTCTGCTATATCCTGAGGCAGTTTGCAGTAATATTCGACAGGTTCGAACGTTTTGGGATCGCGGTACAGACCGATATGTCCGACTTTGGCCATCGGTATCAGCTTAAGTACGCCGTCGACCATTCCGAGGCCTGCGCGCAGTACCGGCACAAAGCATACGTCCTTCCCCGCCAGCACTTTGCAGTGCGCAACGCCTACCGGAGTCTCAACGTCCTTGTCTACCGTCTTGAGCCCGCGCGTTACTTCATAGCACATGAGCATCGCGATTTCGGAAACGAGATCCCTGAAATCCTTCGTGTTAGTGTCCTTGTCCCTCAGCATAGCGATCTTATGCTGAATGAGCGGATGATCAAAAGCCAAAACCTGTCCCATAAAAAAACCTCCCAAATTTTATTTATCCTCCGCGTGACACAGCGGTTCGCCGTGTCACCGGTTCCTTTCTTTTCGTCGCGGGACATAGCGATCAGCTGTGTACCCGACACCTTACTTTCGTTCGATCTCTTCGATCGTGCCCCCCGCCGCCCTGAACATTCTGTTCATCACAGCATTATCCACGCCACCGAGCCCTAACGAATAAGCATATATCGCATCTGCACCTTCTTCGTCAAACTTCCTGAGCGCGTCGAACAGCCTTCTCGCGTGCTCTTCCGGGGCATTTTCCGGCCCGAGTGAAAGCACGATATCAGCGCCTTTATAATAACAAATCTGATCGTCAGTTGCAAGGACTCCGACGCGTTTTCCCGATGTTTTTTCTTCAAAGATCTTCTGAAGTATCCGCGCTTCAACGTCTTCTTTTTCGCCCGAATACACTGTCATACGGGCTTTAGGCGCGTAGTGGCGGTACTTCATACCGGGGCTCAGCGGCCTGTCTACGGGCTTATCGTTTTTTCGCCAGTCGTATTCTTCGCATCTTCCGCACACGCGCTCAACGTCTTCCCTCGTGACCGCGCCCGGTCTTAATATCATCGGCTCGTTTCCCGCGAGCGAAAGCACGGTGGATTCGACTCCGACGCTGCAGTCGCCGCCGTCAATTATGACGTCGATCTTTCCGCGCATATCTTCGAGCACGTGTGAAAAACGCGTGGGGCTCGGGCGTCCGGACGAATTAGCGCTCGGTGCGGCGATCGGAACGCCTGCGGCGCGAATGAGGCCGGCGGCAATTTTGTTAGAAGGCATCCTGATGCCGACAGTACCGAGACCGCAGGTGATATTGTCCGGCACAGAATCGCGCTTATTAACGATCATCGTTAGAGGTCCCGGCCAGAACTCGTTGCCAAGCAAATAGAACAGCCTGCTTTGACCTTCATCCTCGAACCGGGCCGCAGTCTGCGCCATATCATAATCACACACGTGAACTATAAGAGGATTGTCCGCCGGCCTGCCTTTGGCCTCAAACACCTTCGATGCCGCATCTGCCGAAAAAGCGCTCGCACCGAGCCCGTATACCGTTTCCGTCGGGAACGCCACGATCCCGCCGTACCGTATGACCGCGCCGCAATAAAGAAGCTTATCCTGTTCTGGCCTTTTCGGGTCAATTACAATTATCTCAGTCTTCATTTTTTCTGATCTGCCACACTTAACTCTGAACTCTTAACTCTTAACACTGAACTCTCAACTCTTAACTCTGAACTCTGAACTCTTAACTCTCAACTCTGAACTCTGAACTCTTAACTCTTAACCCGTCATTCACTCCTCCGAATTCGCCAGTTTCTTCGCCTGATCGTCTGTGATCAGTGCGTCAATTATTTCGTCAAGATCTCCGCCGAGCACCGCCTCGAGCTTGTACAGCGTGAGGTCAATCCTGTGGTCGGTCACTCTGTTCTGCGGGTAATTATACGTGCGTATCCGTTCGCTTCTGTCGCCCGTGCCCACCTGCGATCTGCGCTCTTTCGAGACCGCTTCTTCCCTCGCGGTGACCTCCATTTCGTATAGCTTTGAGTACAGTACCTTAAATGCTTTTTCTTTGTTTTTAAGCTGTGAGCGCTGATCCTGGCAGGTTACAACGATGCCCGTGGGCTTATGCGTTAAGCGTATGGCGGAATCCGTCTTGTTTATGTGCTGCCCGCCTGCGCCGCTCGAGCGGTAGATATCGATTTCCACGTCGTCCGGATCGAGCGTGACCGAAGCCTCGTCCGCCTCCGGAAGCACCGCGACCGTTGCCGTCGAAGTATGTATGCGTCCGGAAGATTCCGTCGAGGGCACACGCTGTACTCAGTAATCGCCGCTTTCATATTTCAGCCGCGAATACGCGCCTTTTCCCGAGACTGAGAACACTATTTCTTTTATGCCGCCCAGCTCGGTCTCATTTATATCCACGATCTCTGAGCTCCAGCCCCTGCTCTCGGCGTAATGGACGTACATGCGGTAAAGCACGGCGCCGAACAGCGCGGCTTCCTCTCCCCCTGCACCCGCACGGATCTCAACGAACACGTTTTTATCGTCGTTCGGGTCTTTCGGGGTCAATAATATTTTCAGCTCGCGCTCAAGTTTTTCTGTTTCTTCGTTCTTTGCGTCCAGTTCCGCCTTCAGCAGTTCTTTGAATTCGGGGTCAACGCCTCCGGATCCGAGCTCCGCGAGTACTTCTTCCTTCTCCCCGACAGCTTTTTTATACGCCCTGTACGCATTGACGATCTCTTCGAGTCCGGCATGCTCGGAAAGCAGTTTCGCGTACTGCTCTCTGTCCGAGATCACGTCCGGCTCCGTCAGTTTTATATTCAGTTCCTCGTAGCGGTTCTCCGCCGCCGCTAATTTTTCAAGCATCACAGCCAGTAAAGCTCCTCAAATGTTGACAGCGCATACGCGTCGGTCATGCCCGCGATATAATCCACCGTTATCTGTTCCGGCAGAGTTCCGGGCTCGTACGCTTTTTCTTCGATGTACTTAAGCAGCCGCCCGTCGAGCTTATCGCCGTCCGGAAGGCCGTGCAGATCTAACGCGCCGTATTCTGTCGTCTTCCCGCCGGAGCGTTCCATAATGACTTTTACACGGTTGAAAACAGACTCGAACAGGCCCTCCACTACGTTGTTCGTATTGGCCTCGTAGCGTTTGATCATAGGGGCTTTGTATATCTTCTCGTTGTTCACCATGATCATCTCGCGAAGCGCCTGGCCGCACTCGTCGCTCAGACGGATCTCGTTCCTGCCCCAGCTGTTGTCCAGCAGGTCCTCTACGAGCGTATTGATCATCTGACCGTTCGTCGCGCCGAGCGTTTTGCGCACTTCCGCGGGTATCGCGTCGAAATCCATCATTTTAGCTCTTATGGCGTCTTCGATGTCGCGCCCGACGTACGCGATCTTATCCACGAGCCTGACGACGCAGCCTTCGAGAGTGGCTGGCATGGCGGTGCGGTGCTCACACGTATATATTTCTTCAGGTTTTTTATCCGGATCCGGCCTCAGTACGTACTCGTCGTAATTCTCGCCGCAGTGGCTGACAATGCCGTCGCGCACTTCGTACGTCAGATTGAGGCCGCATTTGGACAATATTTTTTCGTGCGATATTCTCGTTGACAGGCGGTCAACGACTCTCAGGCTGTGGTATTCGTGCCTGAAGCGCAGCGCGGGGTTCACTCTGTTCACGCACGCGTCAAGCCTTCTCTCCCCGCTGTGTCCGAACGGTGCGTGTCCGATATCGTGTCCGAGGGCAATAGCGGATATGAGGTCCTGGTTAAGACCCAGCGTCCTGCCGATCGTCGTGGAGATCGAATTCACGTAAAGCACGTGCTCCATTCTTGTGCAGACGTGGTCGTTCTTCGCGTTGAAAAACACCTGCGTCTTATGGCGGAGACGCCTGAAATCCTCTGAATACAGTATACGGTTTGCGTCCCTTTCGAATATCGAACGCACCCTGCAATCAGGCTCCGGGATAAGCCTTCCCCGGCTCTTCTCGCTGCGCATTGCCAACGGCGAAAGACTCTCTTCCTGCTTTAATCTAATATCAAGCCATGATCCAGACATTGACCGCGCCTCCTCATCTGCCACTTGCCACTTGCAACTTGCCACTTATCACTTATCACTTGCCACTTTCAACTTGCAACTTGCCACTAAAACTGGCATCCGCTTCGCCTCTTAACTCTTAACTCTTAACTCTGAACTCAAATGTGCCATCACTCGGCTCGCGCACTTGCCACTTTCAACTTGCCACTTGCCACTTTCAACTTGCAACCTGCCACTTGCCACTTGCAACTTGCCACTTATCACTTATCACTTGCCACTTGCAACTTGCCACTTACTTACGCCCACCACATCTCTCCGGGCTGTTCGAAAATAAGCACTTCCTTAAGGAAATTGATCGCCTTCTCGAGCCCCTCTTTAGGAGACATAAGCGAATCTTCATGCTCGATGCTGATGACGTCGTCGTAACCCACTTTCTTGAGCATACTGACGATATCTTTCCACACCTTCAGATCGTGGCCGTAGCCCATTGTCCTGAACACCCACGCGCGGTCAAGCACCTCGCCGTAATGTTTGGTATCGAGCACGCCGTCTTTGGCGATGTTGGCCGCATCGAGGGCAACGTCTTTTCCGTGGAAATAATAGACTGCATCTCCGAGCTTGCGGATCGCTTCAACGGGATCCATCCCCTGCCAGAACAGGTGGCTCGGGTCAACGTTCGCGCCGATGATATCTCCGACGGCCGCTCTCAATTTCAGCAGCGTCTCCGGGTTATATACGCAGAAGCCCGGGTGCATCTCGAACGCGATCTTCTCGATCCCGTGCGCTTTTGCAAATTCGGCTGTCTTCTTCCAGTACGGAATAAGGACTTCGTTCCATTGCCAGTCAAGGATCTTCAGGAAATCGTCAGGCCAGGGGCAGGTGACCCAGTTCGGGTATTTCGAATCAGGCGAATCGCCGGGGCAGCCGGAGAAGCCAACGATGCGCTTCACGCCGAGCTTTTCCGCCAGCAGTATGGCGTCAATGAAATCTTCGTGGAACGCGGCGGCAACTTTTTTATCCGGATGGACCGGGTTTCCGTGGCACGAAAGCGCCGAGATCTCCAGCCCGTTTCCGAAGACCGCCTCCTTGAATTCTTCCAATTTATACGGATCGGAAAGCAGCACCTTCGGATCAGCGTGTGCCTTACCGGGATATCCGCCGCAGCCTATCTCAACACACTGAACACCTTTCTCGGCGAGATATTTCATAGCTTCCGCAGTTTTCATCTCTCCGAGGACAACAGTTAAAACGCCTAATTTCATTGTCATCGCACCGTCCTTTTTTAACAATAATTACGCCTTTCCGGGCTTTGCTATTATCTCAATTTATGTTGCTTCTATTTGTTTTTATTGAACTCCGCGGCCAGGTACGCGTTGATGAAGCCGTCGATATGCCCGTCCATAACTTTATCCACTACCGTTTCTTCGTAAGAAGTGCGGTGGTCTTTTACGAGCGTATACGGGCAGAAAACGTACGAACGGATCTGGCTGCCCCAGGCGATCTCCATCTGTACGCCTTTGAGGTCCTCTACGCGTTCAACGTTCTCGCGCTGTTTAAGTTCGAACAGTTTGGAACGCAGCATACGCATAGCGTTTTCCTTGTTCTGAAGCTGCGAGCGCTCCGTCTGACACGAAACTGTTATGCCGGTGGGTTTGTGGGTGATACGGACTGCGGAGTCGGTTTTATTGACCTTCTGGCCGCCTGCGCCGGACGAACGGTACGTTCCTACTTCAAGGTCTTCGGGACGTATGTCGATCTCGATCGTATCGTCGATCTCGGGCATTACTTCTACGGATGCGAAAGACGTGTGGCGCCTGCCCGCGGCGTCAAAGGGCGAAATACGGACGAGGCGGTGAACGCCGTGCTCGGACTTAAGAAAACCGTACGCATTGTCCCCGTTAAACTCGATGACAGCACTTTTAAGCCCCGCTTCGTCGCCGTCGAGGTAGTCAACGACTTTTACGTCGAAGCCGTGATCCTCGCCCCAGCGGATATACATGCGGAAAAGCATTGACCCCCAGTCCTGGGATTCGGTGCCGCCTGCGCCCGGATGGATCGTCAGAACGGCATTGTTCGCGTCGTACTCGCCTGTAAGCAGCGTTTCAAGGCGCAGCATTTCAAAATTTTCATTAAATTTTTCGAGAGCCTCTCCCACCTGAGCAGGCATAGACTCGTCGTTATCTTCATTCCCGAGCATTATCATAAGCTGGATCTCTTCGAGCAAAGATTCCAGGCTCTGAAATTTTCCGAGTTTTGTTTTGAGGACTTTGAGGTGCTTGAGCGTAGCCTGCGAGCCTTCCTGGTCGTTCCAGAAATCCGGTTCGGAAGCCTTGTTCTCCAGCTCTTCGATCAGATTTGACATGCCCTCCGTGTCAAAGTGAATCCCTCAAATCATATAAATTTTTCTGGAGCCCTTCTATCTGCTGGGCGTATTGATCCAGTTCAAACATATATATCATCTCCGTTCCTGCGTCCGAAGGGCGTATTCCGGCACCGCCGCGCCCCCGGGCGTCAATGTGATTATACCATTATTTTATGCAAATTGAAACTGTATGCGCCCCGTTTTTTCGTCGGCGGCGGCAATTTTAACTTCCACTCTGTCCCCGTATCCGTACGTTCTGCCGGTAAATCTGCCTTTAGCCGTAAGGCGGCGCGGGTCAAAAATCATCTGATCCGGCATGTCGGAGTAGAACAGCAGTCCTTCTGCGGAATTGTCGAGCATTATGAACAGTCCGAACGCCGTCACGCCCGAAACAGTCCCCACAAAATCTTCTCCAAGGAACGCGGACATATATTTTGCCGTAAGCTTATCCGTGTAGAAACGTTCCGCGCGTTCGGCCTCGCGCTCCGCGTCCGAAGAATCTGCGGCCGCATCGTGAGCATCCGTATAGCGCTCCTTAAGCGTCTCAGGCCTTGCCCCGGCGAGCGTTTCCTTAATGACGCGATGGATGTAGAGATCCGGGTAGCGGCGTATGGGCGACGTGAAGTGAGTGTATTTTTCAGCAGCGAGGCCGAAATGGCCGCGGCATTCGTCAGAATATACGGCTTTACCCATTGACGTCAGGGCGAGCGTCTGTATAAGTCGCTCCTGCGGCATCGTTTTAGCCTTTTCGAGCATACGCGGTATCGCACCGGGGATAAGTTCGCCGCGGCGGTCAGCGACGGTAAAGCCGAAGCGCCTCACAGTCTCGTCAAGCGTCAATAGCTTCTCGGTCTCGGGAGCCGGATGGTTGCGGTAGATAAAAGGCACTCCGAGCGCCTCAAATCTGGCGGCAACGGTTTCATTGGCCGCGAGCATGAATTCTTCGATCACGTTGTTCGCAAAAGTGATCTCTTCGGGACCAACTTCCTCTACGGCTCCGTTATCCCCGACAGTCACTTTCGTCTCCGGAAATTCAAAATCCAGAGACCCTCTCGCCCTCCTGAGCTCGTGCCTGAGCGCGGCAACTTTGCGCATCTCCGAAAGCATACCGACGTGCGTCTCAAACTCCTTTTCAAGTTCTTCGCGCCTGTACTCCGGGCCTTCAAACAATTCATAATATTGGGTGTAATTGATCTTGTACCGCACGTTTATGACGCTTTCGAATATCTCGTGACCCGTTATCACACCGTTTTCATCGAGTTTCATCATAACTGTGAGTGCGAATCTGTCTTCGCCCACGTTCAGGCTGCAAATGCCGTTGGACAGCTCTTTAGGCAGCATCGGCAGAACTTTATCGGGGAAATATACGCTGGTGCCGCGCCTGTAGGCCTCACGGTCAAGCGGAGAATCGCGCTTTACGTAATGCGAGACGTCGGCAATATGCACTCCGAGCGTCCATCCGCCGCTGCCGTCAGCTTCCAGCGATACTCCGTCGTCAACGTCTCTCGTGTCCGCTCCGTCGATCGTCACTACCGTAAGCTCGCGTAAGTCGCGCCTCCCCCTCAGTATCTCGGAGCGGATCTTTTCCGCCGTCAATTTCTGCGGGATCTCCTCCGCTTCTTTCTGCACAGCCTCCGGAAATTCGCGTCTCTGGAAAATCAGCGCTTCAAGTTCGGTCTCCAGCTGCTCCGCCGTATCCGAACCTTTTCCCCTGCCTCTGCCCTTTTTAGACTCCTCGCAGGCGTCCGTCCTCCTGAGGACAGGTGCTTTGGAAGCGCGCTGAGCGCTGTGTGAAAACCTGATTCTACCGTGTCCCGCGCGTCCGGCACTTTTCTGTTTAACGTGCGTTTTATTTACCTTCTTTGCAGTCTTTTTATTTATCTTCCTTGCCATTGCCGTTTCACCGCCTTCCGGGCAAAAAAATACCGTGACGTTTATGACCGCCACGGCTCATTCTTCAAATTATAAAGTCCGCGTCAGTTCTGTTTCAGACGCCGTAACGCATAAGCGCGCTGAGCACGATCGCGATAACAGCGAACGCAACTCCAAGTACGATCGTCAGTCTCATAAGGAACTTTTCCTTGCTGAGGCTCCCGCCGCTCTTCGAATAGAAAGATTCGGTCCTCTGGCCGGTGATGGCGCCGCTGAGGCCTTCTTCTTTAGAGCGCTGCATCAAGATCAGTATAACGAGCCCTATGCTTATCAGCATGAATACGATTCCGAGTATAAATTTTAAAACAGTCATTGTTGTCTACACCTCCAAAAGTGAAACAAAGAGATTTTACACGCGGCGGTAGTGGATGTCAAGTACTTTTTTCAATTCTCCTATTTTTGATGACTCAATCCATTTTCTCTTCAGTTTGTCACTATATAAAAGAATTAATATGTTTCCCACAGAATAACATGATATAATTGGATCTCCGCTTTTCTTTGCATGATCAATTAATTCTTCTCTACGTTTATTTTTAAAAACCCATTGAATACTTCTCATATCAAAAAGCAAGCATTTAAGCGTAGCTAGCAATCAAAACGACGGATAAAGCAGATAATAAAGAAGCGGATAGCAGGACTTGAACCTGTATGAGAGAACTCTCACACGGACCTGATGGTAGCGTTATCTTGGTGAAAAATGATACTCCAGAATACATAACACTCATGAAAAATTCACTAATACATTTCCGCCGCATTTTAAGTCGTTATTTATTACTCTGCTTTTGAAAAAGTGTTACGCCAAAACTCATCCAAATGGTCTAAAACAGTTCCTCGTACAATGTATTTAATTATTCTCCCGTCGAAATCAAGTTTTACAATATCTTTAGAAAACGTACATGCAACAATTCCTGAATTATCATAAATATATAGTTGTTCGTACATTTTTCCGGATAACTTTTCCATTTCACCAGTCAATATATTTACACGCCATAATCCTTCAGCCTCATCTTTTTTGAATCTGGAAGTGTTGAATAATTCAGCATGCTTGTACCGTCTGACAGAAATAAACAGATCTGTGACATGTATTTGAATGGCGGTATAAACCAGGTCTCCCCCGTGTGGAGGAAATAGTTGAGTTAAAGAACCATCGGAATCAATTTTCAATACACCTGTTGTCCCTAATTGCGATAATAAAACTGATTTTCCGTCAAGAACATATATGGGCAAAGCATCGGAATAGAGCGGAGACAATTTTATCTCATTGCCTCCATTGTCTACCTGAATCAGCCAATTATCAGACACATAATACTCATACTCTCCGAGCGAAAACCGACCAATCTCCGATATTTCGTCGAAATTGTCAGCAATAACGATTTCATTTTCTGTTACAGAGCAAAAACCATATCGGACATATTCTCCGGCGTTTGAATCATACCCTGTAACAGGAAAAGTGACCGCTCGGGCAACGCCATTTGTATCGCTTTGAACGAGTTTATCTCTCTTTAAGTTATCAATAACCCTTTCCAGCTCCGTTTCACTTAAATTATCGCTGATAGTTTGTTTAAGTCCTGTCTTAATATCAAAAGAAACAACCGCATTTTCGGTCGGGTTAGAACTTTGCACACTATAGATCAAACAGTTATTAATAAAAAATCGTGGAGTTTCGGTGTAAAATGAACCATTACCCGAGGTATGCACAAAATCAAGAAGCTTAACAGCCTTATGTCCTTCGACCTGAAACAAAGCATTTCCAAAGCATTCTTTTTCCGTAGAATAAAAATAGAGATTATTATCCTTAACATAAACTGAATAAGGATTTCCCCGTTGTAAATAATTTAATTGCGTTTCGCTCAAATCGATAATCCCATCAAAAGCGGCTTCGTTTATTATTCGAACTTTCTTGCAAACAAAAATAAGCACGACCATAAGGCCCAAAAAAAGTGTTATTATGATAAATCTTTTAATGTTTCTTTTTTGTTTCATAACATCATTCCTCGAAAATACAACCATTAGCATTACAACTACTTAAAGGATAGAAAACTATGCGTATGATTTTGGCTGGCAAAAAATGATACAGAATAAGGTTGGACAAATCTGTCTGATAAATAAAAAATTTCTATCATATGATTGTTGGGAATAAAATAGTGTTTTTTTGTGAATGCCTTATTGCTTTCAGCCATTGCGTTCCATGTTATTTGAAAACAATTGTAATTTAATAGGCAATATAAATTTCGCTCTGATGATAAATTTTTGCAATAGTTGTATGTAGCGGTATAATCGCCCGAAAAATAGTAAGTACTTGTAATAAGAAAAGCACGATTTTCTTTCTTTTCATTTTTATGATCAGTATTGTATTCATCAATTTTTTTATTTGAAAGTTCTCCCTCTTCTGTAAAATCAATCGGATAATCGGTGTAATCGTATGTTGGCATCACATCCTGCGGTGTAATTGCGTCTTCAGCCCAAAACACCGTCCGCTGCGGAAGTAATGTTGCAAAAATTGTTACAACAAGTGCAAGAGCAATCAGTTTCAATCCAAGATGTCTGTCCGCTGTAGTCATATTCGGTCCTCCGTATAATATATTAGGCTCACAAGATCCGTTCTGCTTTTCTGGTTCTGATTTTATCATTTCCGTCATTCAAATGCAAACATTTTTCAACACGTGAATTCATCGCCTAAAGTTGGAGCCATATAGCATGAAGTATTTTGTGACAAACAAGCAATATTAGATATGATATAATTCGATCGCCTGTTAAAAGGCGTTGGCAATTGAAAGACGAGGGTGGAAATGAGCGGCACGGAAAATAAGATCTCGAATTTGCGAAACAAGCGGGGATTGACGCAGCAGGAACTGGCTGACCGGCTGAACGTATCCCGTTCGCTTGTCGCTATGTGGGAGAACGGAAAGCGAACACCGGATTATTTCAGTATTGCCGCCATGGC
>JAFWQX010000078.1 GCA_017508875.1 Clostridia bacterium
CCGTACGCTTCGCCGATCGTCCGGGTGACAATATTTATATAATCTCCGCCGTTCATTTGCGTTCTTTGCTCCTCCGCGTAATTTGATACGTTTATTATACCCCATACAATCACGGCTTTGCAAACCGCCGCAGTTCTGCTATAATTGGCAGCAGGATCCCGGACAATTCGGGCAGCAAAGGAGAGCGCTATATGAGTTTTTGGATATGCACAGAAGAAAAGCCGTTGACAACGCATTTTTACTATTTTACACAGAATTTTGATCTTCCTTCCGATCCCGCCGATATTTCTTCCGCCCGCCTCAGCATCTGCGCGGATTCGCGCTACCGCCTCTACATCAACGGTAAGTTTGCCGGTGAAGGCCCGTGCCAGGGTTCGGAATACACGAGATACTACGAAACGTTCGAAACAGCCGCGCTAAAACCACTTTTTCTCAAAGGTTATTACGAGATCTGCGTAGAAGTGCTTTACCTGCAGGAAAATTCATTTATATCGATTTTCCGCGGCTCGCGACCCGCGCTGTGGATCGACGGGGAGATCGCGTACAACGGCGATGGTGCAGAGCAGGAAAAGTTCTGCTTCGGCACGGATGCCTCATGGTCCTGCGTTCGCGAGGACAACGTCACTTTCCGGCATTTTCCCGGGATACACATTTCTACGCCTCCCGGAGAAGAGGTCTGGGGAGATCCGAAGCTCGCCGAGGTCAATATCGTACAGCTTGCCCCTCCGCAGCCTCGCGGTTTTACCGTATTCGGTCTTGCCGATAATTACCTGCTTGAGCCGAGACCCATCCCGCAGCTCGAATACGGCAGCCCGGAGCAGTTCAAAATTGCCCGCCGGGGCGACAACTTCCTCGAAATTGACGCCGGTACGTACACGACCGCTCTTCCGACCATTTCCGCCGCCGGAGCTCCCGGGAGCGTTATTAAAATCATCTACAGCGAAAGCTACGTCACCAAAGACGCCGCCGGAAACCGCTTTAAAGGCATGCGCGACGCCGTATATACCGATCCTTCCGCGGAATTCGGAGGCATGGTGTTCGACGTCATTCATATTCCGGACAGCGGAACGATCACGTACACGCCGTTCTGGTACCGCGCTTTCCGCTTCATCCGCCTGGAATTCAGCGACCCGTCTGTGCATTTCGATTTACTCACATACAGCACGTGCTTCTACCCGTTCCCGCTGGAGGGCTCGTTCGAAAGTACCGACCGCGCGCTCAATGAAATGTGGAAAGTGAGTATCAATACCGTAAAATGCTGCGCTCATGAAATTTTTATCGACTGTCCCTACTTCGAGCAGCAGCAGTACGACATGGACAGCTGCCTCGAGATGCTGTTTACGCTGCGTATGATCGACGATTTCCGGCTGCCGTTCAAGAGCATCACGGACCTTTCGCGTTCACAGATATACAACGGAATGCTGCAGGCTAATTATCCGTCGATCATGACCCAGATCATCCCGAATTTCACACTTTTCTGGGTGCTCATGCTGCGCGAATACGTAAGATACGCTCCGTTCGGGGACGAGACCCGCAGGCAGGCTTCCGAACTGCTGGGTACGATGGATAAGGCGCTCGAGTCTTTCGAGATCTTCCGCGACGAAACCGGGCTTATGGGGGCAACTCCTTACTGGTCTTTTGTGGATTGGGTGCCGGGCTGGCCGGGAGGCGTCACGCCGGGAGGCATGGAAGGCGAACCGCTCACGGTGGCGTCAATGCTGTTCGTTGCCGCCCTCAGATGTGCTTCGGAAGTCGCCGGCTATTGCGGCCGGGCAGCACGAAGTGCGGAATATGCGCAGAGGGCGGATGAATTGTCCGCGCTTATAATTGAAAAGTGCTGGGACATTGACGTCAAACTATTCCGGAACACGCCTTCCCGCCGCGAATTCAGCGAACACACGTCGCTCTGGGCGGTGCTGTCAGGCATTGTCAACGGGGCGGAGGCAACAGAATTGATGGAGCGCACAATGAACGGTGATATTCCCGTGGCGCACTGCTCGTTTTCCATGGGCTTCTTCCTGTTCCGCGCGCTCGAAAAAGCGGCGCTTTACGATAAATACGCACCACGCCTGTTCGGAGGCTGGCAGCGCATGCTCGACAATCATTGCACGACCTGGTGTGAGAATCCGGACAGCCCGCGCAGTGAGTGCCACGGCTGGAGTTCCGCACCCGCATACGAGTTCTCGGCAATGATCCTCGGCGCGTACCCCGAAGAGGACGGATACCGAACACTGCGCGTAAAACCGCACATGTTCGTGCTGAATACGGAAAAGGCTTCAGGCAGCGTTCCAACTCCTTTCGGCAGCGTAAAAATATCCCTCTCCCGCAACGCAGGAACCCCCGGAACACGCACCTATTCGATCGATATCACCTTCCCCGACGGCAGCAGCTTTGCTAAGGAAAACTGCGCGGACGGCGAAGAATTCCGCTTCAAACTTGATAAAGCATAAGAAAAATGTCACAAGCCATTAATATAATAATAAAAATAATAACTGTGATCGCCTCCGTCGTTTCCGTACTGTACCTGCCCAAAACGATTTATATGATCGTTGGCCTTTTTACGACCCGGAAGTTCCCGAAAGCCGCAAACCTGCACAAATACGCGATATTGATCGCTGCGCGCAATGAATCGGCGGTCATCGGGAACCTGATCGACAGCATTAAAAAGCAGGATTACCCGGGGGAGCTCACCACTTTTGTTGTCGCGGATAACTGCACCGACAATACGGCGGAAATCGTCCGCTCTCTCGGCGCGGTATGTTACGAACGTTTTGACAGCGAGCACCGCACCAAAGGCTTTGCGCTTCAGTTTTTGCTTGACAACATCGCCAAAGACTACGGCTCCGACGCGTTTGAAGGCTATTTTATTTTTGACGCCGATAACCTTCTGAAGAGCGATTTCGTTTCCCGCATGAACGACGCGTTCGATTCCGGCGCGAAAATAATCACGTCCTACCGCAACACCAAAAACTTTGACGATAACTGGATCTCGTCTTCGTACGCGCTTCACTGGATGCGCACCATACGAACGACCAACCGCGGAATATCCGCAATGAATCTCACCACGCGCCTGCAGGGTACCGGCTTCCTTTTCGCCGCTGAAACGATCCGCGCGCGCGGGTGGGTGTACACGTCACTCACGGAAGACCGGGCAATGAGTGCCGATGCCGTTGCCGACGGTTTTCGCATCACCTACCAGAACGACGCCGAATTTTACGACGAACAGCCCACTGTTTTCCGTCAGGTCATGCGTCAACGTATCCGTTGGGGAAAGGGTCACATCCAGGCCTTCGGCGAAAGCGGGGGGAAGCTGTTCTGCGGCATTTTCCGTTCCCGCGGTTTTGCACAGAAATTCTGCTGTTTCGACATGCTTACCACGATCTATCCGCGCTCGATCGTAACATTTTTCAAAAACCTCCTGCTCCTTATCCTGCGGATCCTGCTGGTAGTCCTCGCCGGGTTTATGTGGGGGCCGTTCCTCGGTCTTTTCGCCAGTATAGGTATCAATTTTCTGACTTCGTGGGGTTCGTCAATGCTTACCGCGGCCTACGTTATGGTCACCGAGCACCGCCATATACCGAAACTCGCATGGTACCGGGTGATCTGGCACATATTCATGTTCCCGGTATTTGATATTATCGGCAAATATTCTATGCTCATTGCGCTTTTTTTGCACGTGGAGTGGAAGCCTATCCTTCACAACCGGAACATTTCGATCGACGAGGTCGCGGGCAAAAAATAGAATGCGTCAATAACGCTCAAATTATCTCCGGAGGGTGCTTCCGGGTCTCCGTCATCTTGTCCCCGCCCTCCTTTCACATCACTGTTGCAATCCGTAAACGAGTATGCTACAATATAAACACCTACTAAACTGGTAGGTAAATAATTCAGAAACAACGGAGACCCGATATGATCTATCTTGACAATGCAGCTACTACTAAAATATCGCCTGTCGCTTTAAATGCAATGCTGCCGTGTTTTACCGATAATTACGGAAATCCTTCCAGCATGCACACCGCGGGCCAGAAAGCCGCAGAAGCTCTTTATCTTGCAAGAGAAAAAGTGGCCGCCTGCATCGGCGCCGAACCGAGAGAGATAACTTTTACTTCCGGCGGAAGCGAGGCAGATAACCAGGCTATCATCACGGCGGCGAATCTGGGCGCTAAAAAAGGCAAAAAACATATAGTTTCAACTGCTTTTGAGCATCACGCCGTGCTTCATACGTTAAAAAAGCTTGAAAAAAGCGGATACGAAGTAACTTACCTTGACGTACGCGCTCCCGGTGCGGCAGAAGACAAAAGCGGCAAACTTAAAAACCGCGACGGCGAAGGGATCGTCACCGCGCAGCAGGTCGCACAGGCGATAAGGCCGGACACGTGCCTTGTCACCGTTATGTTCGCGAACAACGAAATAGGAACCGTGCAGCCTGTCGAAGAGATCGGACGTGTTTGCCGCGAGAAAGGCGTGCTGTTTCATACCGACGCCGTGCAGGCCGCAGGTCATCTGCCGATAGACGTTAAAAAGCAGAATATCGACATGCTTTCCATCTCCGCACATAAATTCGGAGGGCCGAAAGGCATCGGCGTGCTCTACGCACGGAAAGGCATCATCTTATCGACGCTTATCGAAGGCGGCGCTCAGGAGCGCGGTAAGCGTGCGGGCACGGAAAATCTGCCTGCTATCGCGGGTATGGCCGCGGCGTTAGAAGAATCATGCGCAAATATGGAGGTCAATGCGGCGCGCGAGCGTGCGCTGAGAGACAGACTTATTGCCGGACTTTCGCGCATTCCCCACGGCCTACTGAGCGGAGACCGTACGAACAGGCTCCCGGGCAACGTTCATTTCTGTTTTGAAGGGATTAATCGCGGTTTAACACGTTAAACCAATCATCATTGAGGTTGGCAACATGGAAGAATTGGTATTGTTTGAAGCTGAAAAGAAACTGATGGAGATTATCTGGCAGGAGGCACCTATTGAGTCAGGCAAGCTGGTGAAGATCGCCCATGATAATATCAATTGGAATAAATCAACTACATATACCGTTCTCCGCAAGCTGATCGCCAAAGGTTTTGTCGCGAATGAGGATACGATAGTAAAAGTTCTTATTCCCAAGGAAAAAGTACTGATATCGGAAAGCAACCAGATCATTGAAGAGAGCTTTTCCGGTTCCCTGCCCAAATTTGTGGCAGCTTTCTTCGGTAATAAGAAAACGTTAAGCGATGAAGACGCCGATGCTCTGATGAAACTCATTAAGGATAATATGGAAGGCGGAAAGTAATGGACAGTTTATTCCTTAAAGTTCTTGAGATGTCCGTTACGGGAAGCATAGTGATCCTTATTACCATGCTTGCCAGATTCCTTCTTAAGAAAAGATCCAAGAGATTCATCATGATCCTTTGGGCTGTCGTGGCCTTAAGATTACTGGTGCCCGTCAGCTTTGAATCACACTTAAGTATCTTCAACTATCTTCCTTTGAAGACACAAACCTTAACTGCAACTACACTGGTTCAGGATGCAGCAATACCTGACAGTTCCGCTGATACACAAACTGTAACAGCTGATCATGCTGCAATGACAGAGCAAAAGGATAATAGCTTTGC
>JAFWQX010000079.1 GCA_017508875.1 Clostridia bacterium
ACTTTGTGTGTTTGCCTTTTGTCTGTTAGTTCTTCAAAATATTGCTTTATCATTTGTATCACCCGTATGAAGCATATACATTATTGCAGTTCCTTTGTCAAGTTTTTCATGCGTGAGCCCTGCTCGTTGCCAGTTTCGCTCTTGAATTTACCCGCGCCGGAGTTTATAATAAGCCCATCGGGCGCGCAGGGCGCAAAAAAGTTTTAAACAAGTCCCTCCGCGAAGCCGTAGATTGTCACGATGGAGGGACATTTTTAATGGCAAAAGTCACTTTCAGAATCGAGCGGTGCAAGGGGTGCAGGCTCTGCCTAACTGTATGCCCCAAAAAAATCATTGCCATCGATGAGAGCACGCTGAACGCAAAAGGATACCATCCCGCGGGAGTCACAGAACCCGAAAAATGCATCGGCTGCGCATTCTGCGCCACGATGTGCCCCGACTGCGTTATCACAGTAGAGCGGTAATACGGAAGAAAGGCAGGCAAACAATGGGCGAAAAAATTTTGATGAAAGGCAATGAAGTAATTGCCGAAGCGGCGCTGAGAGCAGGATGCCGCCACTATTTCGGATATCCGATCACGCCTCAGACGGAAGTCGCACACTATATGGCGAGAAAGATGGAAGAAATAGGCGGAACATTCGTACAGGCGGAAAGCGAAGTTGCCGCGATAAATATGGTATACGGCGCCGCGAGCGCAGGCGTCAGGGCGATGACGTCGTCATCCAGCCCCGGAATAAGCCTTAAACAGGAAGGCATTTCGTACGCGGCGGGAGCAGAACTCCCGATCGTCGTCATAGATATTGTCCGCGCAGGACCAGGGCTCGGAGGCATCCTCCCGGCACAGTGCGACTATTTCCAGATGGTAAAAGGCGGTGGTCACGGCGACTACCATAACATTGTCCTCGCGCCGCAGGGCGTGCAGGAAATGTACGAACTCGTAGTAGACGCGTTCAACCTCGCAGATAAATACCGCAATCCGGTCGTCGTCATGGGCGACGGATATATGGGACAGATGATGGAAGCGGTCGAATTCCGCGACGTCGAAAAGATCGAGCGCCCCGAAAAACCGTGGGCGGCGTGCGGCAGCGAAATGAAGCGCGAACATAACACGATCACTTCGATATATATCGACCCCGACGTGCTCGAAGCACACGTAAATCATATGTACGAAAAATACAAAGTGATCGAGCAGAACGAAGCGAGAGTTGACGTTCAGAACTGCGACGGCGCTGACGTCATCGTGGCGGCGTACGGCACGTGCGCGAGAGTCACTAAAAACGTTATAAAAGACGCGGCGAAGCTCGGAATCAAAGTCGGACTGATCAGGCCGATCACGCTCTGGCCTTTCCCGAAGCAGGCATTCGAGAAGTACGCCACGACGCCAAAGGGCTTCTTAACGGTCGAGATGAGCATGGGCCAGATGATCGAAGACGTCCGCCTCGCACTGAACGGAAAGAACACCGTGGAATTCTACGGCAGAACGGGCGGAAACGTCCCGGCACAGAAAGCCATACTTGAAAAAGTAATCAAAATTGCCCGCGGCGAAGGAGGGAATGACTGATGAGCATCGTATTTCAGAGACCTCACGCATTAATAGATAAACCGCTGCATTATTGCCCCGGCTGCACGCACGGCATCATCCACCGCCTTGTGGCGGAAGTGCTCGACGAGCTCGGGATCGAAGGTACCACCGTAGGCGTCGCGTCCGTCGGATGTACGTATAACAGCTACGAATATTTCAACTGCGATATGGTCCAGGCCGCGCACGGAAGAGCTCCGGCGGTGGCTACAGGTATACGCAGATCGCTTCCGGACCGCACAGTATTCACTTACCAAGGCGACGGAGACCTGGCGGCAATCGGTACCGCCGAGATCGTACACGCAGCGACGAGAGGCGAGAAAATCACTACTATCTTCGTTAACAACGCAATATACGGCATGACTTCGGGCCAGATGGCTCCCACGACCCTTATAGGTCAGGTGACGACAACGACTCCGTTCGGCCGCAAACCTGAGCTCCACGGCTATCCCGTACGCGTATGCGAAATGCTCTCGACGCTCGAAGGCGCCGTTTACGTAGAGCGCGTGGCGGTGAACAACGTCCAGAATATCCGCAAGGCTAAGGCCGCTATAAAGCGCGCGTTCCAGGTACAGCAGGCCGGACTCGGTTTCTCGATCGTAGAAGTGCTTTCGATCTGCCCGACGAACTGGGGACTCAGCCCCGAAAAAGCGCTCGAGTGGCTCGGCGAGAATATGATCGAGCATTATCCGCTCGGGAACTACAAGAACGTCGTTCTGCCGTCGGATAAGCCCGCGTCAAAAGAATAAGGAGGTGCCTTTAATATGGACAATCAGATCATTTTCGCCGGATTCGGCGGTCAGGGCATCCTCTCTATGGGCCGTTTCATCGCTCATGCCGGACTTCACGAGGGCAAGCACGTTTCGTGGCTTCCGTCGTACGGCCCCGAGATGCGCGGCGGTACCGCAAACTGCAACGTGATCGTTTCCGACGAAGAAGTCGGATCCCCGATAATCAGCGAAGCCACTGCGCTCGTCGTGATGAACCAGCCGTCGCTCGAAAAATTCGAAGCAAACGTTGCCCCCGGCGGCGTGATAGTGCTCGACAGCGACCTTGTCCCGGTAAGACCTGCGCGTACGGACGTGCGCGTATTTGCGATCCCTGCCACGAAAATGGCGTACGAAATGGGAAACGCTACGTTTGCCGGAGTAATCCTGCTCGGAAAACTTATCAGTGAAACGGGAGTGGTAAAATTTGAGAGCTTCGAGGCCGCGCTGCGCGGTATCCTCAAGCCCAAAAAGCACTATCTGATTCCCGAAGAAATGAAAGCATTGAAAGCAGGCGCAGATTTCTGACAACAAAACCGACAGGCCGATACATACGTTGTGACCCACAAAGCCCGGAGGGATATTATTTATGGACAATTTCAGAAAAACGGATAACGCGGACCGCGAGGGCGCTGCAATAAACTGCCTGCAAAGACAGAAAACGTGCCTGCGCGTCATTGTCACGCTGCTGCTCTTAGCGGTATGTTTAACGGCTGTACTGAGTGTAACGCCAAACTTTTACGCCGAACCTTCGGAGATCGAAGACGCTAAATTCGTGCTCCTGAATGACCCTGGCTACCTCGACTTTTTCTCCGGAAACTGCATACGGAATCTTGAATACGGGCTCGAAGACGGAGAAGGATTCGCAAGGATCCTGCTTACTCCGATGTCGGTGGACCCGTTCATATATATGCCTATAAGTGTGATCGGGGAGGGCATCAGCTGCGACGAATATCCGTACGTGGCCATAAGTGTAAGATCGCCTTTCGAGAGCAAATGTAACCTGTATTTCGGCACGAGCAACGAAGGCGGCCTGGATGAGGCCAAAAACCTGACTTCTTCCAATTCCATCACTGATAAAAACGACTGGGAAACGGTCGTGTTCTGCGGAAAAGATAACGCGAAATGGACCGGACTTCTTACTACGGCGCGCTTCGACCCGTACGGAGCAGTGCCTGAAGGAATGGAATATATCGACATACGCTGGATGGCATTCGTAAAAAATGAAAAGGATCTCGAGAAGCTCGACGTTTCGATCAAAGACCTGGATCAGGGCGAACTTTTTACGAGGCGGCCGATCTATTCCACGCCTAACAGGACCAAGCCGCCGGAGAATACGTTCAGACCGTCCGTTCCTTCAGCAGCTTCCGGCAATACGAAGACTGAGCGCGGCTTTTCTCCCGCAGTGCTTATAACAGTCACGGGAATACTTGTTTTGTGCATCGCCGTTTCGACGGCCGGGATAATTATATTTAAACGAAAGGGTAAATGACGGCGCGGGTTTGAACAGGTTTGCGCCAGTGAAAACGGTGCGGCAATATGCTGGATGACAGAGAGAAAAAATATAAAAGACTCGTGCTGATAGGCATGCCCTGTGCAGGAAAATCTTCCATAGGACGCGTCATTTCACAGCATTACCGGATGGCGTTCTACGACCTTGACGAGGAGATAGAGAAATATGCCGGAATGACTATCGAAGAGATATTCAGAACCTCCGGCGAAGCAGAGTTCAGGAAAATAGAAACGCACGTTACGGAGATGATGGCGAATACGGAAGACGCCGTGATCGCGACCGGAGGCGGTATAGTGACGAAGCCTGAAAATATGGCGCTGCTAAAACGCGAGGGCAGCCTCGTGATATATATACACAGAGACTTTTACAAGCTTGCCACGACGCCGAGGAAGGTCAGAGATAAAAGACCGGTCCTGAGGGAGGCAAACTTCCAGGAACTCTTTACGTTATATAAGACGAGACTGCCGCTTTACAAAAAATACGCCGATATCGAGGTGCGAAACGACAACGGACGCGAAGATTCCGCTGCCCGCATCATAAAAGCGCTCGACGGCGTTTTATACGAGAGTAGCGATGTTTAAAAAACTGAAACCGGACATCAAATATGAAACAATTTATGAAATCGATCAGGATTCTTTGCTGAAAAACGGGATCCGCGGTCTTTTTTTTGATATTGATAATACCCTGGAGCCGTACAGCACGCCTCTTCCGGGCGAGCGCCTGTCCGGCTGGCTTTCGGAGCTTTGCGCGAAGGGATTTGCCGTGGGCATTCTTTCGAATGCGAAGCAGAAGCGTATAGAAAGCTTCGTGGCGGGATTTCCGGCGGAGCTTAAGGAGAAGATCTATTACGTGTTCGGGGCGGGCAAACCGCTCAAAAAAGGATTTTTCAAGCTGTGCGCTGACGCGGGGCTGGAACCGGGTCAGGCTGCGATGGTCGGCGACCAGCTGTTTACGGATATATTCGGCGGCAACCGCTCCGGATTGACGACGATACTTGTGAAACCTATTGACCCGTCGATAGAACCTCCGTTTGTGAGATTCAAAAGATTTTTTGAGAGGCCTTTTTTATGAAAGAGACAGTTTTTGAAATGACCAAAAGAAGAACAGACGCGCTGCGGACGTATATGCAGGAGAAAAAGATCGACGTTTCGTTCATCTGCTCCGGACCGGGCGTAAGATATCTTTCCGGTTTCGCCGGTACTCCCGGAGACGCTTCGCTCCTGATCACGCCTGAAAAAGCGTTTATTTTTACCGATTCGCGCTATACCATACAGGCGGGGGAGCAATGCCCTTATTTTGAACTCAGAAGCGCCGCGGCATGGGACTTTAAAGCCGTAAAAGAATGCCTTCCTGCCGGCATTCCTTCGGTCGGATTCGAAAACCGCGAGATCTCCTATAACAGCTTTGTACGGCTGAAGGATACTTTCGGGTTCGATAACTTCGTCTGCCTCGAAACTGCCGTTGCCGACCTCAGAAACATAAAGGACGACTGGGAACTTGACAATATCCGCATCGCCTGCAGGATCGCGTGCGATTCGATCGCGCAGACCGTACCGTATATTAAAGACGGCGTAAGAGAACTTGACCTTGCGACCGAACTCGAATACAGGATGAAGAAGAACGGCGCGTCCGGGCCTTCGTTCGATACGATCGTTGCCTCCGGTGTAAGAGGAGCGCTTCCTCACGGCCTCGCGTCCGAAAAAAACGTTAAAAGCGGAGAAATGATAACGTTCGATTTCGGCAGCCTCTATAACGGCTACTGTTCGGATATGACGAGAACTTTCGCGCTCGGCGAGCCCGATCCCGAAATGGTGAAGATATACAATATCGTCCTCGAGGCGCAGCTTACGGCGATCGACGCGTACAGACCCGGTATGAAGGGCGCTGAACTTGATAAAATAGCGCGTGACATAATCGCTGATTACGGATACGGCAAATATTTCGGCCACGGGCTCGGACACGGCGTGGGACTTGAGATCCACGAGGGCGTGGGCGTCGGGCGAAACAGCGGCTCCGTGCTTTCGGAACGCACGGTGTTCAGCATCGAGCCCGGTATTTATATCGAGAATCTGGGCGGAGTAAGGATAGAGGACCTCATCACGTGCGTCGGAGGCGTGAAAGAGATATTGACGGCGACGAGCCCGAAAGCGCTGACGATCCTTTGATGATTCCGGGCCGCCTTTTTGGCGGCCTTTTGACAGGCTTTGGCGGTCCGATCCTTCGAAACTTCCCGTGGCGGTGAGAATATGCCGGAGGGTATGATATGTTAAAAAAACGTGTTTATAAAATTCTGCTGCTCACTCTGGCCGCGCTTATGCCGGTCATGGCGTTTTCGCCCGGTTGCGCTTTAGAAAGGGGCAAGATTATGTGGTTTGAACATTCGACAAAAAAGATACTGGCTGATCAAGCCGAGCCGTACGGCCGCGACACTTACGAACTGTACGTCGCCGGAAATGAGTACGAGGGCTGCCAGGTGGCTGTCAATCTTCCTGAGACCTGTTCCGATTTTACTCTCGTGATCGCGGGAGAAGGCATCGTCCCGGGCGCCGGCAGCGACACCACCGTTTCTGCCGAGATCTATCGCGAGCACTTTATAAGCGCTCCAAAATATACGCCTTTTTTCCAGGTGGAGCCCGAAAAAGAAGGGCTCTATGAAGAATATCCCGATCCGCTATCGCCTCTTAACGGCACGTTGACCGTAAGAGCGCACGAAACGACGCCTTTCTATATACTTGTGCACGCCGGGAAGGAAGCGGCTCCGGGCGATTATAAGGCGGTGATAACGGCTAAAAGCGGTGACAACGTTCTCGGAAAGTGTACGCTTAAGATCCACGTCTGGGCTTTCAGGCTGAGCGATACGCCCGCGATGTCAGCCGTTTCCGACCTCAGCGCGTACGAGATATCCAAGGTCAGCGGCGTCAGCGGCGACGAGCTCCAGGTGCTTTACGAGAAGTATTACGACTTCATGGCGGAGCATAAGATTTCCCCGTATTCGCTGCCGTACGACGTGCTCGACGAGAGAGCTGACAAATTTATTGACGACCCGCGTATCACCGGATTCAGGGTAAGGTACGGCGACGACGACTATTTAAGAGCGGTACGCGAAAAACTGTTGTCCGTGCCCGGAAGACTTGAAAAAGCATATTTCTACTTCCTTGACGAGCCCTCGAACGAAGTTGCTTATATGAATCTGGTCGATAAAAGCCGGCACCTCCTGAGCGTGTTCCCCGAAGCGAGAATAGTATCTCCGTTCTTCGTTGATCCCGATATGTTCACAGGGGAGGACGCAATCGAATATTCGACCGGCTCGGTCAATATCTGGTGCCCGAAGCTTCACTGTTTCGATTCTTTCAACATATATAACGAAGCACAGCAAAAGCGCTTAAAACCGCTCAAAGAGAGGCTTTCGGAGCGCCGGTCAATGGGCGAGGACGTCTGGACCTACGTCTGCTGGGAGCCCGGCGAGCCTTATCTGAATCTTTACGTCAATATGCCCGGCATCAGACACCGCCTCATTTTCTGGCAGAATTATATGCTGAACGCCAACGGTTTTCTTTACTGGAGCAGCAATTACTGGACAAGGATCAAGGATCCCTGGACTGATATGAATACCGTGAGCAATCTTTCGCCCAACGTTTTCGGCGACGGTTCGCTCATATATAACGGCGACAAGGTCGGTGTCGACGGTGCGTGCCCGTCTCTGAGGCTCGAGATCATCCGCGACGGTATCGATGATTACGAGTATATGACGATGCTCGAGGAGGCCGGCGTCAACAGGGAAGAGCTCCTTGATATGGTCGCGCATCTTACGCCTTCGCTTACCGAGTACACTTCGGATGACTACATGATCTACCGGGCAAGGATCGCGATGGGCAATGTGCTGGAGAGGTTGGAACGAGTAATGAATAACGAGTAACTGGCAACGAGTAACTGGCAACTATCTCCGATGAGTTAAGAGTTAAGAGTTCAGAGTTAAGAGTTAAGAGTTAAGAGTTGAGAGTTAAGAGTTCAGAGTTAAGAGTTGAGAGTTTAGAGTTTAGAGCTCAGAGTTAAGAGTATAGAGTTTCGATGA
>JAFWQX010000080.1 GCA_017508875.1 Clostridia bacterium
GGCCGTTTAAATGAGCAATGAGGCCGCTTCGCCTCTTAACCCTTAACTCTGAACTCTGAACTCTAAACTTGCTATCGTGCCGTCACTCGGTTCGCCTCTGAACCCTTAACTCTTAACTCTGAACCCTGAACTCTTAACCCTTAACTCTGAACTCTGAACTCTAAACTCTTAACCCTGAACCCTTATCTCTGAACTCTTAACCCTTAACCCTAAACGTCACCGCTTCCCCCGGATCCTTCTGCTCGAACACGAACGAGAAGCCGTAAGTTCCGTCATCGTTAAAATGGATCATATAGCCGTCGTAGCTATTGACCACCGCATTGCTGAAAGGCACCCAGTCGCCGTTGTCCGAACGCACGAATATCTCGGGCACGTCGGGCGAAGTAAAGCCGTCGACGCGGACCGGAGTATTGCCCCTGCCGCCGGAAACGGTAAACACGGCCTCACCGTCGCTGGCGAGCACGCGCGGAAGCCACTTTTCCTTGACCACCGACCCCACTTCGGTCTTCACCGAAAGCGGCGCCGTAACGCAATCCTCGTACAGAAGATCCATATTGCTGTGCGACTCCCAGTCGAGGTTCCCCCACGGGATAAGCACGAACGACATGCGGATATGGTCGCCCTTGCGGAACGTGGTCTTCCCGAGATCAAGCGTCAGGAAGCCCGTATTATAAATGCTGTCGGTGCAGTTGCGCACAACGAAATTACCGTTCCATTTTCTGCCGCCCACTTTCACGTCGTAGTCGCGGACAACGACGCCGTAGTTCAGCGGATTGCTGTGCGACGGTTCGGTGATGTTGTTCCAGGTATACCAGAAAGAGCCCTTCTGCATTTTATCGTAAACGTTCACGAGCGATTTTTCGCCGAGCATCATATCTTCGATCTCGACCTCGCCCTTCGAATTCAGGTACGTGAACCAGTGGTAGGCAGTCGTGTTGCTGTTGAACGTCAATATGTTGAAGTCGCGGCGCACTTCGGCAATCTTCAGCGTTTTCAGGAACGTAAGGTCAAGCGTGTAGTACGTCCTTGTCTCGTCCGTATGCGGGAATTCCATGTGGCGGACCGTATATTCATAAGAGCCGTCGTCGGCAATATAACTGTATTCCACGTCGGCGTACGTAGGGCCGTAGGCGTTGATCTTCGAGCCGGTGTACTCGCTCTGGTAGCGCGTGCCGTCCGGGGTGTAGTGCGAAAGGAGCTTCGTAATGCCAACCGAATTGAACTGCGGCTGCGAATCCCACATCTTGCTGCTGCATCCGCGGAAATCGGGCAGGATCCAGCCGTCCTTTCCGTACACGAAGTACGGGGCAATGCAGTTCGACTCCGACACGCCGGTCGAAAGGTGGTAATAACCCACGAAGAACTGGATCGAGGACAATTGCTTTAGCGGGAATTTTCCCCAGTTCTGGTACAGGTGGTGCTCCGTGAAAGACGTTGTCTCCCCGTTCTTTACGACCAGCGGGAAGTAGCTGTCGCCGTATCCCGCGTCGCTGGGGTCATAGAAGCGGTCCTCGAACTCGCCGGAAAAATTCTTGCAGACCTCGACCGGTATCGGCAGGAGGGCCTTCCCTTCTCCGTCGGCTATCACCGCGCATTCCAGCGCTCCGGATACGGTGTGGAAACAGAAGTAAATGTTCCTGTCGTCGCCGGAATTGTTTGTGACTTTAACGTTCGAAGTCTTGTACCCGTTTTTATCGAGGTGGTACGCTGTTGAAAAATCAGCCCCGTCCCTACCGAACACGTACACGCCGCGGATCTTATCGTACCCGGAAAAACCGCAGGAAGAATTCGTGCTAAGCACCTTGAAATCATTGCTTCCGAGCGGATTGCGCTCGATCCTCGCCGCCGTGTCGATACCGTCGAAACTCGCGGTCATGTCGTTGTACAGGCGGTTGCAAAGCGTGATCCACTCACCCGTCTTAACGCGAATAAGATCAGAACCGTCATTGTCCCCGGAAGAGCTGCCGTATACCTGGCGGAGCACGTAATATGAACCGTCGTGCGTAACTTTAACAGCTGCGGTATTGCCCCTGATATCCGGGATAATGAGTCCGATCACACCTGCGCCCTTCACGTGGAACGCGGCATATTCTACGGTCTTCGGGTCAAAATTCAGGTCGTTATGCACGCCGGAAGCGTCGCGGATCTGAACGGCATCCACGGTATCGTCAGGCAGGCGGAGGACAAGCCCGTACTCTTTTACGTTGTCAACGTCGCTCGCCGCCACGACGCGAAGCTCCTGATGGATCTTATCCGGGAAAACGTGCATTATTTTGTTGGCCCTGAGGTCAGGCGCCTTTCCGAGCTTGAGCGCGTCAATGCACGTGACTTCGACAACGTCGCCCTTCTCTCCCTGGAATTCCAGCCGGTACGACGTGAGGTTCCCTTCGAGCCCGTCGGAGATGTCTATATAGTACGTATGAAATTCGCCGTCGTTGCTGACAACGAATTCTTTGCGGTGTTTGTCTGTGAATCTGTTGAGTACCGAGTCGGTGTAGCAGAAAAACGCCTTTTGTGTCTTTCCTTTCACTTTCATCGTGAGCTTTACTGTCGTGATGCTGTCTTTCGGCACGTTGAGCTCGTTTTTCAGTACGTATGCGTCAGTCGGGAACTGGATATTTATCTTCAGGCTTTTTTGCGCTTTCTGGGAGATCTCGACCATGTTGGTAAGCCAGTTTTCGGTGAAATCCGCGAGTTTGACCGGCGCGCCAAGCGCTGAATTATCCGGATCGATCAGGCCGAACGCGTAATCCTGGATCTTCGCCTCGTAATAATAGTAGCCGAGTCTCGTCGTGTTCAGGCGCCCGCCGTTCAGCGACGCACGGTCTACCCATTCTGTTCCGCCGCCGTCGATCACGTAAAGGTCCATGCTGTTTTTAAAATAGTTCTTTCCGTCTGCGTTGGCGAAGTAACTGATACCCATGTCACCTGCATTTTTGAGTTCGGAAACGAAAGATGACGTCCGGTTCTGCAGCTTAACCCCGCTTCTTTGGCCGTCCGTGAACGTGACCTGGACGGTATTTGCCGAATCGGCCGCGTACAATATCGATTCTGCGTACGGCGTGTCTCCGCTTATGTCTCTGCGGACAATTTTCTTTGTTTTCCGGCCGCAGCCGGTCATGAGAAGCAGGGCGGTCAATGCCGCGGCTCCGAGCGCGGTCAATAAAGCGATCTGTTTTATCTGCTTTTTCTGCGTTTTCTGTCTTTCTTGGTCTGTTTCTGTTTTTTTATGTTTTGATCCAGGCATTATTTAATGTTCCTCCGGGATTTCTGTCTGCCTGTACATTATCACATAAATCGGACAGTATTTCAATCAGAAATGAAACGGGGGACAGAGACGCGTTCCGCCCGCGCCGCATATTATGTACTTATTAAGGGCGCGGCCGGCGGCGCGGTACGCGCCGCTGCGATTATTACGCGTTTTTACCGGATTTTTCCGAATATTTCCGGATTTTTCCGGATATTTCCGGCCCCGGTAAAAACGCGCAATAATCCGGAACGCGTCTCTGTCCCCCGTTTCACTTAACTTCCTTGACCGCTACGCAGCCGATTCGGTATAATACGCAAAGAAACTGCGTGCGTTGACCGCCGCCCGCTCACTGCTTTTTGACAGCGGTCAAATGCTTCTGAAAGCCGGATCGCGGCAATTTCGAGGGAATGTGATAAGATGTTTAAGATCCTGATAGTTGATGATAATGCAAATACGCGCAAATACTTGTCCGCAGTGATGACGGCAGAACACTTTGACGTTATCACCGCAGTCAACGGTGCGGATGCGCTTCGCGTTATGGAGCATGAAAAAGTCGATCTGGCCATCGTTGACGTTATGATGCCGGAGATCGACGGGTATGAACTCGTAAAAATGCTGCGCGAGACCGGGAACGACCTGCCGGTACTTATGGTCTCGGCGAAACAGTTGCCCGCGGACAGGAAACAGGGATTCAAATCGGGCGCCGACGACTACATCACAAAACCTGTTGACGCCGAAGAAATGGTGCTGAGGATCAGGGCGCTCCTTAGGAGGTCGCAGATCGCGTCGGAAAGGCGCATTGTCCTCGGAAACACCGTGCTCGACTACGAAAGTTTTACGGTGAAAGGCCACGGCGAGACTGTGGAGCTGCCTCAGAAAGAGTTCCTGCTCTTATATAAACTGCTTTCGTATCCCGGCCAGATATTCACGAGGATCCAGCTTATGGACGAAATCTGGGGCATGGATTCAGACAGCAGCCCGGAAACCGTCACCGTTCACATAGGCAGGCTCAGAAAGCGTTTCGAAGGCTGGGCCGAATTCGATATCGTTTCGGTCAGAGGGCTCGGCTACAAAGCCGTGAAAAATGTGTAAACCGGATCCGGGGTGGTCAATATGTCAAAATCAGTTAAATCTTCAGTAAGCGCGGGCATTCGGACAGATCCGCAGCTGAAAAAGGCGAAAAAGCGTCCGAGAATGAAGAAGCGCTGGTTCAACGTTTTCTTCACGATCATCGTTATCATGATCACGACGATGGCAATGCTGCTCATCTACGGGCTGGCGTTTATGCTGTACAAGATCGAGGCGATCCCCGCGCTGTCATTCCCGCACGTGTCCCTGATAATGCTGATCTTCGCCGTAACCACCGTCATTGTCATCGCCATCATCTCATTTTTCTGGGGCAGAGTCCCGCTTTCCCCACTTAACAGATTGATCGATGCGATGCACCGTTTGTCCCTCGGCGACTACTCCGTACGCCTGCGCGACAGCCGCATCCATATCTTCAACGAACTTAACCGTAGCTTCAATAAAATGGCGGAAGAACTCGGCAATACCGAGATGCTGCGGTCTGATTTCGTCAATAATTTTTCGCACGAGTTCAAGACGCCTCTTATGTCGATAAAAGGATTCGCCGGACTCCTGCGGCGCGAAGACCTCACGGGCGATCAACGTGAGGAATACCTTAAAATAATCGAGTCCGAGTCCGAGCGACTGGCTTTAATGACAACGAGCATCATGGATCTTACGGCGCTGGAGAACCTCGGGATACTCAGCGGCACATCGACGCTTAACATATCGGAGCAGCTCCGTCAATGCGTTTTGTTGAGGATAAATGATATCGAGAAGAAAAAGCTGGAGCTATCGGCGGATTTTGACGAATATTATCTTAACGGCTCGGACGATCTGCTGAGGCGCGTGTGGACGAATCTGATCGACAATGCCATTAAATATTCGCCCGATGGCGGCAGGCTCAGCATCGACGTTTCGCAGCATTCAGACGTGTGCAAGATCACAGTGCACAATACCGGTTCGTTTATTCCGGACGAGGAGCGCGAGCGTATTTTCTCAAAATTTTACCAGACGGATAAATCGCACTCGGGCCAGGGCTGCGGACTCGGGCTGGCAATTGTTAAAAGGATCGTCACGCTTCACCGCGGCACTATCGACGTAAGATCGGACAAGGACTCCGGGACGTCGTTCACCGTGTATCTGCCGGTGGCAACGGCATAAGTTATATAAGCAAAAAAACACAGCGGTCCCGCAGTTGAATACGGGAACCGCTGTGCTTTTTAATTACAAACAAGATGTAAGTCTGTATTATTTGATCTCGACGGTAGCGCCTGCAGCCTTAAGTTTAGCTTCAGCAGCGTCAGCATCCTCTTTGGAGACTTTCTCTTTGATGGTCGAAGGAGCGCCGTCAACAAGTTTCTTAGCGTCCATAAGGGATACGCCGGTAACTTCTTTAACAGCTTTGATAACGTCCATCTTCGTGGGGCCTGCATCCTTAAGGATGACGTCGAATTCGGTCTGCTCAGCTTCTGCAGCGGGAGCGTCAGCGGCAGCTGCGGGAGCAGCGGCAACTGCTACGGGAGCAGCGGCGGAAACGCCGAATTCCTCTTCGAGAGCTTTAACGAGCTCAGAGAGTTCAAGAACGGTAAGAGCCTTAACATCTTCGATTAATTTTGTAACTTTTTCGCTAGCCATGATAAATTCCTCCATTTTTTTAGCTAATATTTGTTTTTCTTGCCTGAGAAGCGACGTGACGCATAAAGGTAAAATTTAAATTAACGTCGTCGCACTGTATTATACGTTGAAAAGTCAGGCGCTTTTCTTTTCTGCGATCGCATTGAGGGCGACCACCAGTCCGCGGATATTTCCGTTCAGGACATTGACCAGACCGCTGAGCGGAGCGTTGAAACCACCCAGAACTCTCGCGATAAGCTCTTCTTTCGAAGGCATTTTAGCGAGATCTTTAACCTGTGCGGCGTCGATCACTTTACCTTCAACAAGTCCGCCCTTGACCTTGATCTCTTCATGCTTAGCTTCAAACTTCACAAGAATTTTCGCGGCATCGGTGTACGAACTCGAAGTAGCGATTGCGGTAGGACCTTTGAAATAATCTTCCGCACCTTCAATTCCCAGCGACTCTACCGCTTTCGTAGCGAGTGTATTCTTACGGACTGCGAACTTAACGCCCGCTGCGCGCAGCTCATTACGAAGCTCGGTATCTTCTTCAACAGTCAGACCTCTCGTAGCGACGATGATGGTAGCAGGAGCATTCCTGATATCGTCAACGATCTCAGCCACGACGGCCTTCTTTGCCTCTAAAACCTTATTGCTTGGCATCCAACAAACACCTCCTTTCGGATATATAAAAAACCTTGCCTGCACTAAGACAGACAAGGTTGTTGGATCATAATTACAATCATTCCAATCGATCTTGCCTCGGCGGGACTTACATGTTCAGGTTTGGAAACAATGCCTGCTGTCTTCGGTGCAATCTTTCGTATTTAATTAGTATCTGATAAGCGTTTTATGCGCGTCTCAGTTCTTTGCGGGGTTCAGGCGAACTGCCGGTCCCATGGTGGAAACGACGGTAATGCTCTTGAAATACTGACCCTTCGCAGCGGCGGGTTTCGCCTTAGCCACGGCGTCATACAGTGTGGAATAGTTTTCGTTAAGCTTATCTACACCGAACGAAACTTTACCGATAACGCAGTGGATGATGTTGGTTTTATCAAGTCTGTACTCGATCTTACCGGCTTTAAGATCGGCGATGGCCTTCTTAACGTCCATGGTAACGGTACCGGCTTTGGGGTTGGGCATAAGTCCTTTAGGACCGAGGAGTTTACCAAGACGTCCAACGACACCCATCATATCCGGTGTAGCGACCACTACGTCGAAATCAAACCAGTTCTCGCCCTGGATCTTAGCCACGAGATCCTCGGCGCCGACAAAATCAGCTCCGCCGTCTCTGGCCTCGTCAGCCTTCACACCTTTTGCGAAAACGAGTACTCTGATTGTTTTACCTGTTCCGTGAGGCAGCACGACTGCGCCTCTAACCTGCTGATCCGCATGTCTGGAGTCAACGCCCAGTCTGATATGCGCTTCAACAGTCTCGTCAAACTTAGCCTTTGCAGATTTGACCACAAGGTCAAGACCTTCTGCAGGATCATACAGTTTGGCGGAATCAATGAGTTTTTTGCTCTCTTTATAGTTCTTTCCTCTGAACATAATAATTCTCCCTCCTGTCTGAATTCCTGCCGACTCAGTCGACTACAACGATTCCCATACTGCGGGCTGTTCCGGCGATCATGCTGGCGGCCGACTCAACGGATGCCGCGTTCATATCGACTTTCTTCTGCTCCGCGATCTTCATAACTTCTGCTTTCGTGATCGTAGCGACCTTATCTCTGTTAGGTCTGCCGGATCCGCTCTCGATCTTGCATGCTTTCTTAAGAAGCACCGCTGCCGGAGGAGTCTTCGTGATGAACGTAAACGTTCTGTCCGCGTAGACAGTGATGATTACGGGGATAATAAGTCCCGCATCAGCTTTCGTTCTTTCATTGAACTCTTTGCAAAAGCCCATAATGTTAAGGCCATGCTGACCTAATGCTGGTCCAACCGGTGGCGTAGGCGCTGCTTTACCTGCAGGAATCTGCAGTTTAACTAATGCAACAACTTTCTTTGCCATAAAGGTCCACCTCCCAAAATTAATAGGAAAATCTATGCCAACCCGCCCTAAGGCGAAGTACAGCCGTTTTTAATCAGAACACACGCTGAACCTGCGCGTATTCAAGTTCGGCGGAAATCTCACGCCCGAACATCGAAACTTTAACTTTAACCTGCCCCTTATCGGTGTTGATGCTTTCGACAACTCCGGTAAAGTTCTCAAGGGCGCCGGAAATGATTCTGACGGTATCGCCCACGTCGTAGTCCACGACAGGCTTTACGGATGCGTCAACGCCGAGGGCAACGATCTCCTGCTCCGTCAAAGGAGTAGGTTTATTGCCAAACCCTACAAACCCGGTCACACCGCGGATATTGCGGACAACGTACCACGTATCGTCAGTCATGATCATTTTGATGAGCACATAACCGGGGAATATCTTTTTAAGAGCAGACTTCTGCTCTCCGTCCTGGATCTCGACTTCTTCGATCATCGGAATGATAATATCGAAGAAATAGTCTTTCATGCCGCGGTTTTCAATGGCGCGTTCAAGACTCGTCTTAACTTTGTTCTCATATCCCGAATATGTATGAACCACATACCAAAGCGGTTCGCTGGACACATCTTCCAAAAACATGAACGTTGTCCTCCTTCTCTGTTCCCACGCGGGGCGTCAATGCCCGCGGCAATTACCTCCAGCTCTCGATGAGCGTGGTAAGCGCCTGAAAACCGGCGTCACAAAGCCAGATAATAAGACCTACTACCAGGCAGAACGCAAGTACAGAGATAGTATTAACAATTACCTGTTTCCTCGTAGGCCAGGTAACCTTCTTCAATTCGGATGCTATTCCTTTAAAAAATGAAGCAATCTTCGAGCCTATCCTCTTGAAGATATTGGGCTTCTTTTTGCTGTCAGCCGCCATAATTACACATCCCTAACACATCAGTCGCCGCATTCCTACGCGGCAGTCAAATCACTTCGTCTCTTTATGAGTAGTATGCTTCTTGCAGAACTTGCAATACTTGCTCATCTCGATACGATCCGGATCGTTTTTCTTGTTTTTAAGCGTTGTATAGTTGCGCTGCTTGCACTCTGTGCATGCCATTGTAACCTTTACTCTCATGCCAGTCACACCTCCATCGCTAAAAGCGCACGAACAATAATACTCTTTCTCAGAGCCGTTGTCAACAACTTTTTTAATTGTTTTTCAATTTTTGACAATTTGTAATTTTCAAGTAATTTTCAACCAGCAACTCTGAACTCTTAACTCTGAACTCTGAACTCTTAACCCTGAACTCTAAACTCTTAACTCTTAACTCTTAACTCTTAACTCTCTAAAACTTCTCCTTCACCAGCGCCACGAGCCTGCCGATCAGATTGCGGTTATACAGCAGCCCTCCGAGGAACGACTTCTTTAGAGCATCTGCAAACCCGGTAAGGATGCCGCAGGAAGCCAGCAGTCCAATTATAAAAGCCACGCCGTAAAGGATCGCGATCCCGAGCACCACGCCAACGATCCCGCCGCCGAGCGAACCAAGCTGATGCAGCACCGGAACGTTGAGCTCCCTCGTACTCTTTATGATCAGCTTAACGATAAGAAGCACGATAATGACCAGAATCGCAATAATAAGAAACGCGATCAGATCCATAACAAACGAAGCAACCTTCGAACCGAGAATTGCCGCGGTATCGGAGCTCTTCCCGTAAACCTCATCCGCATTGTTAGCGGCCCATTTCTTTACAAGATCGGCAATATATTTCGGTATCCCAGTATCTTTGACCGCTTTCTCCCCTTCTTCTTTATTCGTTTCAACCGCGGCTTCAGACTCTTCGCCGCTTTCATTCTTATCGAGTGCCTTCTGCACAAGATTCGTTACGGATGCGGCGATTTTTGACTCCAGCGGCGTTTTATTGAGCAGCGATCTGATCGGTCCTTTCAAAGCAAAACCGAGCACGACAGCGAGCACGATGGAAAGCAGCGGCAGGAGCATGAGCATGAAGCCGCGCTTGATCCCGACAATAAGGAAGATGGCAAGGATCGCAACTATTACTATATCAATGATAATTGGCAAAGCATTTCGCTCCTTTCTATCAGTTATTCAAACGAAACGATATCTATGCCCGAAGCGGTATTGACCGCCAGGGTCTTCGCGTCCATAAACGCAACGTTCAGCGGGCGCGATTCGAAATTGCACGTTCCGATTATATTGCCGCCGGCGTTGATCAGGTAGAGAGCTTCATCCGTAAATACGGCAACGTTGCCGCCGCACACTTCCAGGTCTCCGATGCTGCCGCGGATCTCAACGGTTTTTGTGACGTTGCCGGCACGGTCAAAATATTTGAGTTCCGACATTCCGCCGCTGCCGGAGACGTTGTCGTCGCGAAAAGCGGCAATGCACGTATTTCCGCCGGTTACAGCGGTGTCAACGATCAGTTTGCGGCCGCCGTTCCTTGACCACAGCACTTTTTCGGTATCGCCGCTTCCGGACACGGACGGTAATTTGCGTATCAGTTTGAGCGAGTCGGAGTTTGACGCGAATACCGTACCGTCATTTAAGTACCTGAGCTGCAGATACACTTCCGAATCACTTAAGAGCGTGGAGTAGACCTCCCCGTCCGAAGTGCGCATAAAGACTGTGCAGCCTGTAAGCGTTCCGCCCTCGTAATAAACGCCGGTGGCAGCGAGCTGGCTCCTGTCGGGAGCTTCCGCCGCAGCGAGCATATGATATTTGCCGAATCTGCGCGTGAATTTCTCCGTCAGATTTCCTTTATTCTGTGAGAGCAGTATTACGGCCGATTCGAAATCCTCCTGCTCGCACACGGTGATCAGATCGGGTTCCGCCTTTGAAGAACGCGAAGAGCCGTCAGCCAGTGGGCCTGACAGGAAAGCGCTGATGATAGCGGTGTCCGTAATGTGCCTCCACTTAAGGCCCGCACCGTCGAAAGCCCAGATGCTTCTGCCGCCCTTATCAGTGACCAGAAGCAGGTTCCCCGCGGGACTGAGGACCGGTTCGGAAGCGCTCAGCGTCGAATTCCACTTCCATTTCCCCTCGGCATCGATGCCGGTGGCTCCGTTTTCATCGCATATAACGACTACGCCGTCAATGGCGCTGATTATGTATTCTCCGCGCGGTGTGTATTCGACGCGCGTCACCGCAGGCGTAAGTACTTTATCCGGATCCTTCTTTTTGAATACTCCGAGCTTCCACAGGACGATCAGCGCCGCGACTATAATCAGGACAACGATCACGATCGCCGCGATGCGCCTCCTCAATATGCGCTGCTTCCTGCGCTTTTCAAGCACTTTGCGGTCGATCACCCTGCCTTTTCCGGCATTCCCGGCGCCTCCCGCCCCGTCCGGCTGCTGCCCGCCTTTATTACCGGCCTCTTCTGCCGTCACAGACGTTTCACCCGCGCCGGGCGTTTCACCCGCGCCTTTGGAAACGGCCGCAGTATCTTTCTGCTCCGGTCGGGCGCTTTCAGTGCTCTTCTTCAGTTTTTTTTCTTTAGTAGTCCGCTTCATCTTATCCAGCCTTTGAAGTCTCGGGATCTTCGACCCCCATCAGCGCGTACAGATTATCGATCGTGCCGATAATACCGTAATTATCATTGTCCGAAGTAAGCAGATAGCGGTTTCCGTAGCCGCCCTGATACGCCCCGTTCAGGTACAGGTACATCGTTGACCCGTCGCGGTCAAAGCACTCTACGACGTTGACCGTGCCGTCGTGTTCCTCATAGCGGATCCTGCACAGAAGCTCGCCCTTCTCCGACGGTTCGTCAGAGAGCGCGGTCAATTTCAAGCCGTACATCGCTGTTCCGATGCGTTTGAAATCTCCCCTGTAATCGCGGTCCTCGTTGAAGTAAACGTTTGTACCGTTGATCGTGAATATTTCGTTTTCTCTCTCCCCCGTCGCTTCGTACGTTAATTTGTACGTGCGTCCGAGTATTTCTATATCGACAGTCTTAAGCTTCGTGTACGATACCATAAATATATATTCGTCCATAAACGACAGCAGCGACGTGTCTGTGAAAGTAATATTTGAAGCTTCTACTAAGAATACGTCGCTTGAATCATCGACGGAAACGTAGTAATTTTCGCGGTCCGGCGTAAGATCGCCGATGGATAAGGTGACGGTCTTCTGGGGACTCGTTACCGACACTTTAAATTTAGCCGGGCTGAGGCCGTACACGGAGGTGTCTTCACAGTTCATTTTTTCGATACCGGTCAGCAGCGTTGACGTCAGAGACGAAAGCAGCGCTTCTACGGTAGCGGTCTTTCCGACGCGTTCAAGCGGATGCGACACTTTCCAAGTTCTCGGGGCATCCGGATCGGTACTGATCACTGCCTGCAATTTAAGGTAATCGCTGCCGTCTTTCGTAATGTTTATGCGGCTGATCTGGCCGGGATCGTCAAAGGAGAAAACACGCGAATCGAGGAGGTCTACCGCGTCAACGAGAGTGCTGTTTAGCTGGTATTTATCGACGAGGAATACCTTCTCCGTCCCTTCCTCCCACGCGTACGCGGAGGTTCCGCTCTGATTGTCTTTACCGTAAACTATTTTATGCTGTGTTCCGTCGCTCAATTTGAGCCCGATATACGTCCCGCTGTCTTTAAATCCGAATTCCAGCAGTTTAGATTCTGTCATCTCTCCGTTATACGCGACGCGTCCGTTCAGGCTGCGCATGGAATTTATGCAGCCGTTAACGTTTTTGCTTATCACAGAGAGAGATTCGTGCGAAGTAGAGACCCATTCAACGTTCGATTTTACAAGAACGAGCGCTTCTCCCGCGTTCACGCTTTCGATCTCACTGATTTTTGAAAACGCGTTTTCGTCAGTGGTGAAAAACGCAAAAACAGGGCCGGTCTCGATATCCGCGTACGGATCGTTCGTGGCGGTCGGTTTCGGGTCAAGCCATCCTGCTTTTTTGGCTATAAAAAACCCGGACAGCAGGACGGCTATCACGATCAGCGCTATAATAGTTGTCAAATATTTTTTCATCCAAGATCCTCCGGCTTCGCGCCCCGGGCGCGTCCGTTTATCCTTATCCGTCTCTCTCCGATCAGATCAGAGATGTCTTCTCCTCAGCCAGACGGCAATTCCTATGCCGATAATGATCAGCGGGACAACGACCGTCGCGATGATCCCGAGCGTTTTACTCTGGCCGGTGGTAACGATCAGGTTCGTCGAGCCGTATTTCTTCTCCGGAATTTCATAGCCCGCGTTAGAGCCGTAACTGTCGATCATCCAGTCAATGCTAAATGCAAATATGTTCAATGAATACGGAGTGTAATTACTATACAATGCATAATATTCGTCAGAGAAAGCGAGCGTTGACCCGAACACCGCCGCTCTGGTCACTTCGTTATAATTAAGATTCTTTGCCGCGGCACCCACTGTAAATATGCCGGGATCGCTCTTCGCGCCTCCGATTATTTCGGTGGATACGGCCGTAGCGTACGTCTGCATTATCGGATAATGCGTGATGCCGGACGTGGATTCATTTATGTTCTGTACCGTTATAGAGCGCGAATTGAATATTCCCAGAGGATAAACTTTTGAATTCTCTATAGGTCCGTTAGACACAGACTCGCCAATGAATGAGAATGCGTTCGCTGCGGAAGCTATGCGACTTGTATCATCGGAGACCTGATCGTTGTTCAGCCTAAGACCGTACATTTTAGAAAGCAGCTCGTTCAGATTCGCGAATTCGGTGCCGCTCTGCATCGGATCTACCGCAACCGCCAGCTGTCCGCCCTTCTGCTCGAGCCATTGCTGGACCATTACTTCCTCGGCCGGAGTTATATCCGCTTTCGGTCCCATAAATATAGCGACCGCCGCGTCTTCAGGCATCTCAGAGATCTTATTCATATTAAGTTCCTTGACGTCGCAGCCCAGACTTTCTATGTAAGTGAGCAGCATGGAGAAGTTGCTTATATCTTCTTCACCGTGATTTGTCACGTAGTAGACAACGGGAGAAACGTCAGCGGTAACGTACAGCACCGCCGTGGTGAGTTTGCGCTCCGCCTGCATGCCGCTCTGAACCTCGTAGGAATAGAAACTGCCGTACGTCTGGTACGTCGTCACGTACATTTCGGAAGCGGAGATGCGCCGCGTTTTTTCACCGCATTTGACGATATAATCGCCCGCGGAGTAAGAGCCCGCGTTGATCGGACCAACGGTATCGAGGATAAAGCTCGGATGCGAGTCGGGGTCAACGTACGATACTTTTA
>JAFWQX010000081.1 GCA_017508875.1 Clostridia bacterium
CAAAAGGAAAGAAGAAGGAATGCGGCCGTGCGACCCTCCTCACCAATACGGTCGCAAATGGAAAAAAGGCGAACCGAATGATAGCACGAATTTTGGGTCTCATGCGAACCCCGGAATCGGTTCGCATTTCGGTCAAACAAAATTCTTAGCTATTCATTCGGCTTCGCCAAAGATCAAAAGGATGAGAAGCGGCCTTGTTGCTCATTTAGACGGCCGCAAATAGGGAAAAAGAGGAATGCGGCCGTACGAAGGAAGTTCCTCGCTTCTCGTTCCTCGTTGCCGCTTCGCCTCTGAACCCTGAGCTCTTAACTCTTAACTCTTAACTTGCTATCGTGCCATCACCTGCTTCGCCTCTTAACTCTTAACCCTTAACTCTGAACTCTAAACTCTTAACTCTTAACTCTGAACGCTACTCGCTTCCAACTCTTCCTCCTTGAAGATTCGGCCGCATTGTGGTAGACTTCTGCCGTAGATCATTTAAGGAGTGAAAACATGAAACGCTCAAAACACGGGCATTTTGTCCTCATCATTCTACTCATCATTGTACTTATAGCGGCCTTGCTCGCAGGCATAACGTCAGAAGCGGCAGTATTGACGACCATACGCGGCGGAGGAAGCACGGCGGACGTTTTTGCCGCGCCCGATTATGATACCGGCAAACCCGAAGGAGCGGATTTCACGGTGATTTTCGACTCGAAGGGCGGAAGCGAGGTGCCGAGACAATACCTCAAAAGCGGTGAAATGCTCAAGGAGCCTGAAGCCCCCGTAAAGAAAAAGCTTGAATTCGACGGCTGGTTCACCGCGCCTGACGGCGGGACGCTCTGGGATTTTGAAAACCAGCCTGTTAAAACTAATATGACGCTTTACGCGCATTATTGTGCCCGCGCAAGAGCCAGATCGGTCCCTGCGGAAGGCGGCCTCGTTTACACCGGAAATATCGACTACGCGGCAGTTTACGACGAAGGAACATGGAGCGAGGATCCGGAAAGCATCGGCGGATATGCGGCGCTGGAAAATCCCGGATATACTTTCAAAGAATGGCGGTTCGGAGGCCCCGACGGCGCGGTGATAACCGCTGACGATACGGCACAGTATTACTACTACGAAAACACACATGAAGTATATTTCAAGCTTGACGACGGAATGTACGATTTCTACGCGATATTTGAGCGCGATCCATCCTATAAGGGCCTGCTTTCGATTGAAATAAGATCACTTCCGGCAAAGACAACGTACACTTCCGGAGAAGCGTTTGACCCCGCGGGGATCAGCGTATTCGCAAATTACGGGGACGATACCTCCGTTGACGTCACGAATTCGGCACAGCTCCTGTACGCTCCCGAAGGACCGCTGTTCGAGGACAACGAGAAAATTACGTTGTCCTTTACGGACGGAGGTGTGACCGTAACCAAAGACATTGCGATACGCGTAGGCATTTACCCGTCCGACCTTCCCGATCCGACGCAGACGCCCGCTCCCACCGTTGACGTCTGGAACACGTCGCAGCCCGCTGCAACTACGGCGCCGGGATCCGATGCCACACAGAATAATAACGGCAGCGGCGAAGAAAAGCAGTCTTCAGGCGGGATAAAAGGCCTGCTGATAGCGTGCATCGTACTGCTCAGCATCGTGATCGCCGGAGGAGCAGCGGCGGCCGTGATCTTTTTAAAGAAAAAGAAAGGAAAATAAAAAATGGCAGAAATACGCAAACTTAAATTGACCGATCCGTCCGAATTCACCATTGAGCCCGTCGGGGAACTGGCGGTAAGGCTCGGTGCGAGCGCGGCGAGGATGAATGCTCCGTGTTACAGGCCGGAGGCAATATACAGCGCGGACCAGGCGGGCTGGCCGGGAGACTGGGAAGGAAGGACGATACTTGCCCTCGTCTCTTTGTGGAACGCGACAGGAACAAAACCGGCGTACCTTGACCTCATCATTGAAGACTTTCCGAAGCATCTGAACGCGGAAGGCTATCTCGGTCCGGTCAGAAAGAGCGGAGATCCGTTCGACGAGCAGCAGCTTTCAGGGCATAACTGGCTCGTCAGGGGGCTTATCGAGTATTATCTGCGCACGAATGATGAAGCGATACGCGAGATCATACTTAAGATAGTAATTAACCTCTATCTGCCGCTTAAAGGAAACTACGCATCATATCCGTTAGACCGCGCGCTTCGCGGCGACGACTGCAGCGGAGGATACGCCGGAAAAGTCGTAGGGGCTGCCGGTATGTGGAAAACGTCGAGCGACGTAGGCTGCGCTTTTATGTGCCTTGACGCGCTCTCGCAGGTCTACGAGGTGTTCAGGCCGGCGGCGGTGCGTGAACTTCTGGAAGAAATGATCGGCGTGTTTTCGCAGATCGATTTTGTCGGGGCAAATATGCAGACGCACGCCACGTTAAGCGCAGTGCGCGGTATATTGAGATTTTCAGAAGCGCTCGGGATCGAAAACGCCGACGGAAACCGGTTCTTTGAAATCGGCCGCAACATTTTCGAACTCTACCTGCGCGAAGGAATGACGCAGAATTACGCAAACTTCAACTGGTTTGCCCGCAACGACACGTGGACGGAGCCCTGCGCTATCGTTGACTCCGAAATGGCCGCACTGACGCTGTTCAGACTTACGACTGAAGAGCGGTACTTAACACTTGCAAATCGGATAAGATATAACGCGCTCGGGTACGCTCAGCGCCCCGGAGGCGGTTTCGGCACGGACAAATGCGTAGGGCTTCCTGCGTCTGCCGCTTCTGATCCGTCTGCTGAAAGCGCAGATTATAACCCGTTCCTCTCCCCCTCGGGCACCGGTATCTCCGAAGCGTTCTGGTGCTGCACGATGCGCGGCGCTGAAGGCCTTCGTTCGATCGCTCAGCATTCGCTGCTCATCGAACCGGGCGTCAACGGCGAGCCGGATATTTTATGGCTGACTTTCACGACCGACCTCAACGCGGTCTTCCGCAGATACAGGCTGTCAATACGATCCGGACTTCCATATTCCGGCTCTTTCGCGGTCAATATCTCCGCTTTCTCCGAGCCTGTTTCCCTCGTGCTGAACATTTACACTCCCGATGGCATCATCCGCCGC
>JAFWQX010000082.1 GCA_017508875.1 Clostridia bacterium
AGAAATGCGGCCGTGCGACCTTCCTCGCCAATACGGCCGCAAATGAAAAAAGACAGAGTTGCGGCCGTGCAAATTGCTCATCGATACGGCTGCAAAAGGGGAAAAGGAGAAATGCGGCCGTGCGACCCACCTTACCAATACGGCCGCAATTGGAAAAAAATAGAGCTGCGGCCGTGCATTTCGCTCATCGATACGGACGCAAAAGGGAAAAAGGAGGAATGCGGCCGTACTACCTTCCTCGCCGATACGGCCGCAAATGAAAAAAGACAGAGCTGCGGCCGTGCGCTTCGCTCATTTATTCGGCCGCAAAAGGGAAAAAGGAGGAATGCGGCCGTACTACCTTCCTCACCGATACGGCCGCAATTGAAAAAAGACAGAGCTGCGGCCGTAATCGATACGGCCGCAAATAGGGAAAAAGCGGAATGCGGCCGTATAAACTAGCAATTCACACGGCAGCATCCGGCATTCGCTCTGCCTTGCCCCCAAACTCTGAACTCTGAACCCTTAACTCTAGACTCTGAACCCTTAACTCTGAACTCTGAACCCTTAACCCTTAACTCTGAACTCTTAACTCTTAACCCGATATCGTGCCATCATTTGGCCGTATGGTACAACTTCCATTTTCCGGCAAATTGTGATATGCTAATGAATGCGTTAGTCTAAACAAAACGCAGCTGCGCTTTCCAGGAAATGACCCATACGCTTATAAGTGAGTTGATATAATGAAACTGTTTTTCGGGCATCCCGGCGATCAGCCGGATTATCACGCATATGAGGCGCTCCAGATATTCGGGCTGGGGGGCAATATGCCTGCTTTCGTGCCGGGCGAGCAGTCAATGTGGCTGCGGGCCGTTGACGACGGCTGCGGCGGGGATATCGTTACTATTGACATCCCTGATTTCGACGACAGCAAGGAGCTCGAACGCTTCATTTATCTTAAAATGTCCGGGCTTACCGGTTACAGCTCGCCGTGGGGCTGCCTCACCGGAGTGCGGCCAACGAAGATCGTAAACCAGCTGTTTGCCGCCGGAATGGATCCGGGCGAGGCGAGGAACGAATTGACCGCCTTCTATTGCGCAGCAGAAGAAAAAGCGTCGCTCGCGGTTGACACGGCAATAAATCAGCGGCCGTTTCTTGACGAGCAGCGTGCAGACCCGTCGCGCATCGGAATATACGTCGGAATACCTTTTTGTCCCACGCGCTGCCTATACTGTTCGTTCACGTCGAATTCGATAGAAAAATACAAAAAAAGCGTTGACCCGTACCTCGAATTGCTGAAGGCCGAGATGGAGGATACGGCGGCGCTCGTGCGGAAGCAGGGGCTGAAGATCGAGTCCGTATATATAGGCGGTGGCACGCCGACGTCGCTGAGTGAAGAGCAGTTTGCGCGGTTCATAAGCGACGTGGTCAATAATTTCGTCGCGCCTTCTCCGTATCTATGTGAGTTTTCGGTCGAAGCCGGGCGCCCGGACAGCATTACTGCCGGGAAGCTCGCGTCAATGCGCTCCGCCGGCGTCAACCGCATAAGTGTGAATCCTCAGACGATGAACGACGAAACGCTCAGGCTGATCGGCCGCCGCCACACAGCGGAGGATACATTGCGTGCGTACGGGCTTGCGCGCAGCTCCGGATTCGACAATATCAATATGGATATTATATGCGGCCTTCCTGGCGAGGATGAGGAGGCTTTCTCGCACACGCTCGACGAGATCGAGCGCCTCGGACCCGAATCTGTCACCGTCCATACTCTCAGCGTCAAGCGCGCCGCAGATCTTAAACGTGACGAGAAGCGGTCAATGCTTTCTTCCGCCGTGACCGGGGCAATGGTGAGTATGGCAGCTTCGCGTCTTCAGGCCATCGGGCTTCGGCCGTATTATATGTACCGCCAGAAAAACATGGTGGGCAATCACGAGAACGTTGCCTATTGCCGCTCCGGTTTTGAGAGTCCTTATAATATACATATTATGGAAGAAGATCAGACCATCCTGGCATGCGGCGCCGGCAGCGTGTCGAAGCGGGTGACTCCCGGCGTGATCCGCCGTGCCTTTAACGTGAAGAGCGTGGAGGAGTATCTGGCCCGCAGCGGCGAGATGGCCGAAAGAAAGCGGGAACTGTTTATATTGAAGTAGTTTTTAGATTCTGCTCCAGATTTCGTAGAAAATTGGAGACGGATCCTGAGGCAGAGCATAATTGCCTTCGGGCGCTGTCTCTGAGTATCCTTGATCTGTTAAATGGTTTTCAAAGTAGGCTTTTTTGCGGCTCTACTCCATAAATCGTAAATTATATAGACACATATCTCATTTTTGAATCGCAGACAGAGCCTGAGACATACCAAAAGCTTGATATTCAGAATTTGGTATGTCTTTTCGGGCGGAGCTCGCTCATTTTCAGGCCAGAGACAGAGCCCAAGACATACCAAAAGCATGATATTCAGAATTTGGTATGTCTTTTCGGGCGGAGCTCGTTCATTTTCAGTCCGGAGACAGAGCCCGGGACATACCAAAAGCTTGATATTCAGAATTTGGTATGTCTTTTCGGGCGGAGCTCGCTCAATTTCAGGCCGGAAACGGAGCTTCAAACATAGCAAGACCAGTTTTGCAAAATTTGCAAAATTTCGTACTTCCTATATTTATATCGCAGCATTAAAGTAAATAAAAGGGCAAAAAGGTATTACGATTTACGATTTTAGGAGTAGATTATGACTTGACTACTTTTGGAATCTATTATATAATTAGCCTATCAAAGTTAATTCGATTTTGTCGTTATTAATGAGATAGCAACTTAATATGATTAAGAGGAAAAGTACGATGAGAAATAGAAGATTATCTGTAATATTGATTATGCTATTGTTGAGCGTTTTTTTGTTATTGTTTTCGACAACATCCAAAGCATCTTTAACTATTAATAGTGTTCGGAGAATTGATTGTTCGCAAACAGATAATAAGTTTTTAAGCAAAACTTCCAGCCATTCAGATGAGATGTTATCATTTGATCAAGAAGTAGAGTCTTGTCGAATTTTAGATTATGTTGATCAAGACGATTTTAATTCTAACAATTATTTGTTTCGTGTAAAAGACCACGAAACCTTGAATACTTATGTTTTTCAAAAATCTGACGGGCAACGTACCGTGTATTTTTTTGACGAAAACATTAAATTTATTGGGGCAGATGGTATTGTTCACGAAAAAAACATATCACTACAAAAAATCGCCGGAGGATTTACTACAATCGAAAATGATGTTGACGTTTTTCTTCCTGATTTTATTGAAAATGGACTGAGGTTAGAGTACAATAATAATTGTGTCTGTGTGATTCCGAATGGAATTAAAACTGATAAATGCGAAAATGACGAATCCGCTGTATTCTATAACGAAGTTTTTGGTGAAAATACAGTTTTAAAATATACCCCAACATTGTCAGGTTTGAAAGAAGATATTATTCTATATAGTAGCGCTGTCCCGGTTGATTATTCATTTACCATCTTTACAAACGGGATGCATATCTATTCTGACAAAGAAGGAAGCTATATAGCAAATGAAAACAATGCAACGGAATCGTTCAGACTTGGAAACGTAGTTTTATATGATTCAGCCGGGCATCAATCAATAGGTCAGATGGAGATTGAGACTGTTTCCGAAGGGAAAGAATACCTTGTGACTATAACGATAGATAGATTTTTTATAGAAAACGAGAATACAGTATTTCCTGTTACGATTGATCCGACATTTACTGTATCAGATAATACTCACGGAGCAAACGCGATTCAGGATGCACCGATATTTCAAAATCTTCCTGACATGAATTTTGGATCTTTTCTCTTTAATAGAGTCGGGAAAAGCGATAATACATATGGCGTTGGGAGAACGGTCGTAAAGCTCAGCAGTTTTACATCGTCCAATGAATATATAGCGGTTAATGCTTCACAAATATCAAGTGTCATATTTTATGCCCGCGAGGCATCTGGCGGATCAACTCAGTCGATAAACTTGCATCCAATTACCGGAGTTTCATCATGGACGGAGAGTAATGTAACGTGGAATACAATAGGCAACAATTTCAATTCTTCAGTGAATTTTGGCGCGTCCATGACAAACGGACAGTGGACGTCTTTTGATATAACAAATCTTGTTAAAGGATGGAAGAACGGGACTCATAGTGCAGATTGCGGCTTTATAATGAAGAATTCCAATGAATCTAACGACAAATGTTTTGATTCGTGCGAGTGTTCGACTACTAGCAACAGGCCATATGTAAAAATGACATATGAGCCGACAATACATATTAATTCTCCTCAAACATATACGGTCGTTGGCGGATATATTATGTTAAACGCTACAACAAATCCAGCGCTTTTACCTGTAATCTGGTCGAGTAGCAACACCTCGATTGCTACTGTAAATGGAGGTCTTGTGACTGGTATTTCCGAGGGTTCAGTTACAATAACAGCAACATACACTAATCTTATTTCGGGAGGTTCTTATTCAGACTCTGTAACAGTGAACGTATGGGATTCCGTTGGTATAAAAGATGATACATCTTATTACATAATGAATTATAGCAGCCGCAGATATTTAACGCTGGAATCCTATTTGGATTCGGATAATGTTAATGTTTGCACAAGAACCAGAAGCGCGTCATCTTTGTGCCAGTGGAAAACCGAAAAGCAATTGATAAACGGAAAATATCAGCTGATCAATGGGTTTTCTTCAGCCAGAGTTTTAAATGTGACTAACAGCAATATCGATATTTATACAGATAATAATTCGAGCACACAGCAATTCTGTATTTATCGCATTAATACAGGCAATTACAAAGGGCTGTATTATATACGGTACGGAAGTTACTATGTTGCGCAAGATTCAGATTATAATGTGTATATAACAATGACTGCTTCCAGCAAAGCTGTTTGGTCGTTTATGGCATCAAACACAAGAGATGCAGACTATTACTCGATTTCACATCCCACCACAAACGGCAGAGTGAGTGAATATCAAACTACAATGACATCACTTGGTTATGACAGTTATAATTGGCACTGCATAACTGCAGAATCTGCGTATGGCTCAATAAAAAGTTCAAATGACATCTTCACTTTTATAGGTCATGGTTTAGAAAATTTAATCGGTCAAGGTATGGCAACATTATGTTTCCAAACAAGTTTAGGAACATATAATGGATATATAACAGCCAATAGTGATATTGTCAACAGTTCTGATGATTATGCAATAGATTCGTTAATGAAGAATGATTTAGCACTTGAACGTTGTGTGCTATATCTTGGATGTAAAACAGGGCAGACGTATACAATTGGATCAAATGCCTATAATCTTGTTCAATCAACATATGATAAAGGTGCACATTTTGTTTTGGGAACACTAGAAACAATTACTGTTAGTGAGGCGTATAGTTTTCTGGATTCGTTTTTGTCTAATTGTACTACCGGTAACATTTATGATTCGATAGGTTCAATTAGGGGCGATGATCCTTTGTTTGATGCATATTACATTGGTGATTCAAGACAGTATATAAAAGTTTATTAAGCGAAAGGAGATCGTTAATATGAAAAAGTTTCTGTGCTGCTTTATGATTATTGTAATATGCTGTATCGGAGTTTCGGCGTGTAACAGAAATTCTTCAATTGAAATTACCTATAGCACCGAGCTTCCTGATTCCGTTGAAGAATTCGGCGATAGCGTAAAGCCAGATAATGACAGCGCTGTTGTCCGTTTTCCTTTGTTAGGTGAAAATGAGACGAATGATTATAGCGAATACTACGCTTCCGGGTTACAGTATCCCGGAACTGTTGCCCTTACAGACGAAGCAAAAAAAGACAGCAAACAAACGATTCAAATTAACGGGAAGTTATATTCGCCTGATTATTTGAAAACGATGGGTTATTCGACTGAAGCTTCAGATTATCTTAAATCAAAAGAATATGATATTTATTGGGCAGAAGACGATGTAGAAATTCAAGTGTTTAAGAAAACAGGAGTCATTAAAAAAATATATTTTTATGAAAAAGGATTGCTTGAGGCTCCTCAGTTGCTAAACGACGATTATTCTGAATCAAATTTAAGAGCTGTTGCGGGAAAACTTCTTGTGGATTTATATGGCTCATCTATTCAGAATTATCTGGATTCATATTATTGTTTTGAATATGCACGCTTTTTTTCGTATCAGAACGAAGAGCAGAACAGATACGTTGTAAGCTACCGTGCGTACATAAATGAAACTCCAACTGACGACGTTTTATATGTTCAGTTTACACCAGAGGGTAAATTGCTGTGCGTATCGGCAAAGAATTATATTCAATATATTAATGTTGATAAAGAGAATCTATTGCCGGTTGAACATTTGGAATTACAAATTAACAATTATTTAGAAAAACTTGACTATTCCCAAATATCGCCACGGCAAAAAGAGCCCTCTTGCTATTATTCAATGAATATATATGGCGATTTATACTATTTGTCCGAATGGGAAGCGTTTAAACCATACTCTGATGATACGGGTGTGACGAACGTTGAAGTTTTAGCCGTTAACGCCCGCGGGAAATGAATTATAAATATCATATCACATAAGAGCATTTTTTTATTGTTCATAACATACCTGAGCCCAAATACCGACCGATTTGGCAATATACCAAAAGCGGGTCATAGATTTTGAAAAAAATTTTGATAAAATTATAAAAAAGTGCTTGCAATCCACATCGGGCGTAGTGTATAATTCGCCCGTTGCGGCTTGACAGACTGTGAAGTCGGAGATTGCTGCCCCTGCGGCAGGTAACTTCGATGGAGAATGTCCGGTTCGTGAAACCGGGCGGCAAGTCCTTGCACTACAGCTCACGACACTCATGTGTCCGGTCTTCCGTGTTAGCCCAATTTGAAATCCGTAACTGTTCGGATATTTCGATTGGTTTTTTTAACGGGAAAGCGAGGAAACGCACGAAGCAGTGGTTGATCTGATGTGCCGGCTGTTATACGTAACAAAAATACCAGGCTCCGCAGTATGCCGGGCGGGGCACGAAAGAGAGGATTATGTATGGCAAACAAGCAGAAAATCAGAATCAAATTGAAGGCGTACGACTACCAGCTTCTGGACCAGGCGGCTCAGAAGATCGTTGACACCGCCAGAAGAACCGACGCTATCGTTTCCGGACCGATTCCGCTGCCTACCGAGAAAGAGATCGTCACCATCCTGCGCGCTCCTCATAAATATAAGGACGCCAGAGAGCAGTTCGAGATGAGAACACATAAGAGACTTATTGACGTCCTTATGCCCTCGCCCAAAACTGTTGACGCGCTGATGAGACTCGACCTGCCCGCAGGCGTTGACATCGAGATCAAAGTGAAGCAGTAAAAGCAGTTAAACATTCTTCAAAAGGCCGCGGATCTTATAGTTCGGATCTGCTGCCGGTCAAGTTCCGGAGTCCGCGCGGAAGGTGCGGCGGAACCAATAACCAGGGAGGTAAATTAAATGAAGAAATTTATTTTGGGAACTAAGATCGGAATGACGCAGATATTCGCCGCTGACGGTACCTGCACTCCGGTCACTGTCGTGCAGGCAGGACCCTGCGCGGTAGTACAGAAGAAGACCGTTGAGACCGACGGATACTGCGCAGTGCGCATCGGCTTCGGCGAAACGGATCTCAAGAAACTGAACAAGCCCGAGCGCGGAGTGTTCGAAAAACTTGACCTTAAAAAAGGTTACAAACATCTGAAAGAGTTCAAAGCGGAAAACGCGGAAGAGTTCGAAGTCGGACAGGAAATTTCCGTTGCCACCATGTTCTCTGACGGAGACGCTGTCGACGTGCGCGGAACCTCAAAAGGTAAAGGTTACGCAGGCACCACGAAGCGTTACGGCAACAAAATCGGTCCCATCAGCCACGGTTCCAAATACCACAGAGGCGTAGGTTCCATGGGTCCCACCACCGATCCCGGACGCGTTATGCCTGGGAAGCACATGCCCGGACATATGGGTTCTGACACCGTAACGGTACAGAATCTGACCGTCGTTAAAGTAGACGGCGAACGCGGCCTGCTCCTTATTAAAGGTGCGGTTCCCGGTCCTAAAGGCGCGCTGCTTGAAATCGCCGAATCGGTGAAGGCGTGATCGGAAGGAGGAAGCATAAATGTCTAAAGTTAACGTATTCGATATGCAGGGAAATATTGTTGACGAGATCGAACTCGATGAGAATATTTTCGGAGTAGAAGTAAATACTTATTGCATGCACGCTGCACTTGTCTGCATGCAGGCAAATGCCCGCCAGGGAACGCACTCCACTCTTACCAAGAGCGAAGTAAGCGGCGGCGGACGCAAGCCCAGACGCCAGAAGGGCGGCGGCTGCGCACGTCAGGGTTCTACGAGAAGCGCTCAGTGGAGACACGGCGGGATCGTATTCGGACCTACCCCCAGAGACTACAGCTTCACGATCCCCAAGAAAGTGAAGAGAAACGCGCTCAAATCCGCGCTCACGTCGAAGGCTATTGACGGCAGCGTGATCGTCGTAAAAGATCTTAAACTCGACACGTTCAAGACCAAGAACATGGTCGCGGTTAAGAACAGCCTGAAAGTTGACGACTCCGCTCTGCTTGTTATCCCCGGCAGAGACGAAAACATTGTCAGATCCTCGGCGAACATTCCCGCTTTCACGACCACTTATGTAAACACCCTTAACGTGTATGACATTCTGCGTCACGAAAAGCTCATCGTTACCGTGGACGCCCTGCAGAAGATTTCGGAGGTGTACGCATGAACGAGTATGAAATCATTGTAAGACCGCACATTTCAGAGAAGAGCACCGAAGCTGCTGCCCAGGGACAGTACGCATTTGTTGTTAACAACGCGGCTACGAAAATCGATATCAAAAACGCAGTTGAGAAAATATTCAACGTTAAAGTCCTTTCCGTAAACACTATGCGTTACGACGGAAAGAAACGCACCAGGAACAGCGCGAGCGGCGCTAAGGTAGGATATACTCCGAAGTGGAAGAAAGCCATCGTCCGCATCGACACCGATCCCAAGACGCTTGAATATACTGTAAACGGCCAGAAGAAGACCAAGAAGTTCAAGTCCGTTATCGAAGATTACGGATTTACGCAGTGATGCAGGAGGACGTGAATTATGGGTATTAAGAAATATAATCCGACCACACCTGCCAGAAGGCAGATGACCGTCTCCACGTTCGAGGAGATCACGGGGAAGAGCGAGATCAGAACGCTCATGTCTTCGGTTAAGAAGAACGCCGGCAGAAACTCCTACGGACGCATCACGGTGCGCCATCACGGCGGCGGAAACAAGAGACAGTACAGAGTCGTCGATTTCAAACGCAATAAAGACGGAATCCCCGCAAAGGTAGCTTCCGTCGAGTACGATCCCAACCGCAGCGCAAACATCGCTCTGCTTGTATATGCCGACGGCGAGAAGAGATACATTCTTCATCCGCAGGGACTTAAAGTAGGCGACACCGTTGAATCCGGAAAAGGCTCCGACATTAAGCCGGGCAACGCTCTTCCGCTTTCTGAAATTCCGGTAGGTACCGTTATCCACAACATCGAGATGAAGCCGGGCAAAGGCGCTCAGCTCGTCCGCACAGCTGGGGCAAGTGCTCAGCTGATGGCTAAAGAAGGCGTTTACGCTTCTGTACGTCTCGGCTCCGGCGAAGTCCGCATGGTCCCGATCGGCTGCAAAGCCACCATCGGATCCGTTGGCAACGCAGATCATGAAAATATCAGTCTCGGCAAAGCCGGCCGCAAGAGATGGATGGGTGTCCGTCCTCACGTACGCGGTGTTGTAATGAACCCGGTCGACCACCCGCACGGCGGCGGCGAAGGCAAATCTCCTGTCGGTATGCCTTCTCCTGTAACTCCCTGGGGTAAGCCTACTCTCGGCTATAAGACCAGGAAGAAGTCCAAGGCTTCTGATAAGATGATCGTCAGAAGAAGAAACGGTAAGTAATCGTAGGAGGTAAGTTATGAGCAGATCGATTAAAAAAGGACCTTTCGTAGAAAAGCGTCTTATGGACAGAATCCTTGCGATGAACGAGAAGAACGAGAAGATCGTTATTAAGACCTGGTCGCGCGCTTCTACGATCTTTCCCCAGATGGTCGGACACACTATCGCGGTACACGACGGCAGAAAGCACGTTCCGGTATATATTACCGAGGAAATGGTCGGACATAAGCTTGGCGAGTTCGCACCTACCAGGACGTTCAGAGGCCACACGAATAAGAGCGAAAATTCCAGCTCTGTGAGACGCTGATAAGAGGAGGGATTTTCATTGGAACGTAAAATATTAAGCAGCCAGGAACTCCTGGACAAAAGAGAAGAGCTCATTGAGAAGTACAGCGCCGAGAGCCGCAAGAGCAACAAGCCCTTTATCCTTTCCAAGCGCGAGCGCAAAGTGCTGGGGATCGGCAGAGATCAGGGAAAAGCTACGCTGAACTACGCGAGAATCTCCGCGAGAAAAGTTAAGATCGTTCTTGACCTCATCCGCGACAAATCTCTTGAAGAAGCATACGCTATCGTCCGCTTCACTCCCAAAGCAGCTTCCGAGCTTATCTACAAGCTTCTCAAATCCGCAGAAGCAAACGCGGTGAATAACTTCGAGCTGGACGGCGAAAAACTCTACGTTGCAGAGTGCTTCGCAAACCAGGGACCGACGCTCAAGAGAATGAGAGCGGCCTCGAGAGGACGCGGAATGCGCATCAACAAGAGAACCAGCAACATCACCGTTGTGCTTAAGGAAAGAGACTGAGGAGGTAAATTATGGGACAGAAAGTTAATCCTCACGGACTTAGAGTAGGAGTCATCAAAGACTGGGATTCCAAATGGTACGCAAATAAAAAGAATTTCGCTGATTTCCTCATTGAGGATAATAAGATCCGCGAGCACATCAAAAAGAAGCTCTATACTGCAGGAATTTCCCGCATCGTTATCGAGCGCAACGCCGGAAAAGTTCTCGTTAACATCGAGACCGCGAAGCCCGGTGCAGTTATCGGAAAGAACGGCGCCGTACGCGACGAACTTACTGCGGAACTCAAAAAGCTCACCGGTAAGGACACGATCAACGTAAGCGTATTCGAGATCAAGAATCCCGACCTTGACGCTCAGCTCTGCGCTGAGAACATCGCTTCCCAGCTTGAGAAGAGAACGTCCTTCAGAAAAGCCATGAAATCCGTTATGCAGCGCACGATGCGCGCCGGTGCTCTCGGTATTAAGGCCGCCTGCGGCGGACGCTTAGGCGGAGCTGAAATTGCCCGCACCGAGCAGTATCACGAAGGAACGATCCCGCTGCAGACGCTGCGCGCCGACATTGACTACGGTTTTGCCGAAGCGAACACCACTTACGGAAAGATCGGCGTAAAAGTCTGGATCTATAAAGGCGAGGTGCTGCCTGTTGCAAAGGCTGCTCCTGCCGCTGAAGGGAGTGCTGAATAATTATGTTAATGCCTAAAAGAGTAAAACATAGAAAAGTTCAGAGAGGCCGCATGAAAGGCAAAGCCTACCGCGGTAATAAAGTCTACGAAGGCGATTACGGTCTTCAGGCTACGGAATGCGGCTGGATCACCAGCAACCAGATCGAAGCAGCACGTATTGCTCTGACCCGTTCTGTAAAAAGAGGCGGTCAGGTCTGGATCAAGATCTTCCCCGATAAGCCGGTAACGAAGAAGCCTGCCGAGACCCGAATGGGTTCCGGTAAAGGATCTCCAGAATACTGGGTAGCAGTCGTAAAGCCCGGCAGAGTTCTGTTCGAGATCGGCGGAATACCCGAAGAGCAGAGCAAGGAAGCCCTCAGACTGGCAATGCACAAACTCCCTGTTAAATGCAAGATCATCGCTAAAGAAGGCGCTGTAGAGGAAGCTCCCGCAGCAGAGACTGAAACGGAGGCGAACGCATAATGAAAGCAAAAGAATACAGAGAAAAGATCCGTAAGATGTCCGTTGAAGAACTCCGGGCGGAAGAGCAGGAACTGAAAGCTCAGCTGTTCAAGCTTCGCTTCAAAGGCGCAACATCCCCGGTCGACAATCCCGTACAGGTTCGCTATATCAAAAGAGATATTGCCCGCGTGAGAACAGTCATCAGGGAAAAACAGCTCGCTAATGAGCAGTGATGTTTCGGAAGGAGGTAATTCAATTGGCAGAAAGAAATTTAAGAAAGACCATGATCGGTGTTGTCACCAGCGATAAGATGGATAAGACGATCGTTGTCACCGTATCCGACAGCGTAAAGCACCCGCTCTATCAGAAGGTCGTTAAAAGAACGTATAAATTGAAGGCTCATGACGAAGCAAACGAAGCTCATGTGGGCGATACCGTCGAAGTAATGCAGACCAGACCTCTCAGCAAGGACAAGCGTTACAGACTGGTGTCGATCATCGAGAAGGCTCGCTGAGGCACAGGAGGTAGGACGTTATGATACAAGTACAGACAATGCTTAAAGCGGCGGACAATACCGGTGCCAAAGAGCTTATGTGCATTAAAGTTTTAGGCGGCAGTAAGAGACGCTATGCCAACATCGGCGACGTTATCGTCTGCTCCGTAAAGACTGCCACTCCCGGCGGTATGGTTAAGAAGGGCGAAGTCGTAAAGTGCGTTATCGTTCGCACCAAGCGCGGTATCCGCAGAAATGACGGAACACACATCCGCTTCGATGAAAACGCGGCAGTCCTCATCAAAGAGGATAAGAACCCCCGCGGCACACGTATCTTTGGCCCTGTGGCAAGAGAACTTAGAGACGACGATTACATGAAGATCGTTTCTCTGGCACCTGAAGTGCTGTAATGTACAGGAGGGTAAATTTATGAATATTAAAAAAGGCGATAAAGTTTACGTGATCGGTACACGCAGCAGCAAGGCTAAAGAAGGCAAGGTCCTTTCTGTAGACGTAAAGAACGAGACAGTCGTTGTCGAAGGCTACAATATGATCTCCAAACACGTTAAGGCGAGATCGGCTGCGGACCAGGGCGGCATCATCAAAAAAGAAGGCCCCGTACACGTTTCCAACGTTATGGTAATCTGCCCTTCATGCGGCAAACCCACCAGAGTCGGACACAAAGTCGTTGTCAACGGCGATACGAAGACGAAGGTCCGCGTTTGCAAGAAGTGCGGTGCAGACATCAAGACACCCATTGACCGCTGATCATCGAGGAGGCTGAATCATGATAAGACTTAAAGAAAAGTATATAAACGAAATTGCCCCCGCAATGATGGAGCAGTTCAAGTATAAGAGCAAGATGGAGATCCCGAAACTCGTGAAGATCGTTATCAACATGGGTCTGGGAGAAGCGAGAGAGAATCCGAAGGCTGTCGAGTCCGCGTGCGGAGACCTGATGAAGATCACCGGTCAGAAGCCCGTAGTAACCAAAGCCAAGAAGTCCATCGCTAACTTCAAAGTCCGTGCCGGAATGAACGTCGGATGCAAAGTCACCCTTCGCGACCTTCGCATGTACGTTTTCGCCGATAAGCTCATCAACATCGCGCTTCCGCGTATCCGTGACTTCCACGGCGTACCGGCAAACGCTTTTGACGGCCGCGGAAACTACGCGCTCGGACTTAAAGAGCAGATCATCTTCCCCGAGATCGAATACGATAAGATCGATAAAGTAAGAGGAATGGACATCATTTTCGTCACGACCGCTAAGACTGACGAAGAGGCCCGCTGCCTGCTCAAACTCATGGGCATGCCCTTTGAAAAGAACTGATCGGAGGTAAATCATGGCAAAGTTATCAATGAAGCTTAAACAGCAGAGAACGCCCAAATATTCCACCAGAGCATACACCAGATGCAAGATCTGCGGACGCCCTCATGCTTATCTGAGAAAATACGGAATTTGCCGTATCTGCTTCCGTGACCTGGCATATAAGGGCCAGATCCCCGGTGTCAGAAAAGCCAGCTGGTAAAAGGAGGAAATCGCTATGCAAATCACAGACGTAATTGCTGACATGCTCACCAGAATACGCAATGCAGGAACTGCCAAACTTCCGACAGTGGATATACCCGCATCCAACATCAAGCTCGCGATTGCCAACATCCTTCTGGAAGAGGGCTATATCACTGAAGTGAAGAAGATCGAAGACGAGAAACAGGGAGTTATCCGCCTTACACTGAAATATACGGCTAATAAAAAGTCTGTCATTTCCGGTATAAAGAGGATCTCCAAACCCGGTCTGCGCGTTTACGCGGGCGCCGAGGACATGCCTAAAGTATTAGGCGGTCTGGGTATCGCCATCATCTCCACGTCCCAGGGCATCATGACCGATAAGAAGGCCAGAAAGCTCGGTATCGGCGGAGAAGTAATGGCTTACGTATGGTAATAATCTGAAAAGGGTTCCCCGGAGCGCTTACGCGGCGCCCGGAGAGCTCGGAATTTTAAGATTGGAGGATATTATTAATGTCAAGAATCGGTAAACAACCCATCGCCATTCCCGCAGGCGTCGAAGTAAAGCTTGCGGAAGGCAATACCCTTACCGTTAAGGGACCGAACGGCGAAATGACCCGTTCTTTCCATCCCACTATGACGATCAAAGTGGAAGACGGAAAAATCACTGTTGAAAGACCCAGCGACGATAAATTCGAGCGTTCGCTCCACGGTCTCACCAGATCACTCATTCACAATATGGTTGACGGCGTAACGAAAGGCTTCACCAAGAAGCTCGAGATCAACGGCGTAGGTTACAGAGCAGTTTCCCAGAACGGAAACCTCGTGCTGTACCTCGGTTACTCCCACAACATCGAAATGGTTCCGCCCGCCGGAGTTAAGGTAGAAGTGCCCGATCAGAACCACATCACCATCATCGGCTGCGATAAGCAGGTCGTAGGTGAGTTTGCCGCTAAAGTGCGCGGCAAGAGACCGCCTGAGCCGTATAAAGGCAAAGGTATCAAATATTCCGACGAGCACATCAGGCGCAAAGAAGGCAAGACCGGCGCCTCTAAGAAGTAAGAAGGGGGTTGACTTAATATGGCTAATAAACTCAGTAAAAATCAGGTTCGCCAGAGAAGACATGTGCGCGTAAGACGCAAAGTATCCGGTACTCCCGAGTGCCCGAGACTCAATGTTTTCAGAAGTCTGTCCCATATCTACGCTCAGATAATCGACGACACCACGGGCAAGACGCTTGTATCTGCTTCTACTATGGAAGCGGAAGTTAAAGGCGAAGGCAAATTCGGCGGAAATATCGAAGCCGCGAAAGCTATCGGCAAGCGCATCGCCGAAAAAGCTATTGACGCGGGTATCAAGGACGTCGTTTTTGACCGCGGCGGTTATCCGTATCACGGCAGGATCCAGGCACTGGCTGATGCTGCACGTGAAGCCGGCCTTAACTTTTAATCGCAAGGAGGAGCAATATGGAACATAATAATTCTAATAATTCCAATACGAGCGAATTCAAAGAGAAGCTTGTTCATCTCGGAAAAGTGACTAAGGTTGTTAAAGGCGGCCGTAACTTCAGATGGAGCGCGCTCATCGTTGTCGGCGACGAGAACGGCAGAGTAGGCGTTGGCCTCGGAAAAGCAGCGGAAGTAACCGAAGCAGTCCGCAAAGGAACCGAAGATGCGAAGAAGAATCTGATCACCGTACCTATGGTAGGTACGACGATCCCTCACGAGATCATCGGCGAGTTCGGAGCAGGCAGAGTACTGCTCAAGCCCGCTGCAGAAGGTACCGGAGTTATCGCGGGCGGTCCCGTGCGTGCAGTCGTTGAACTTGCAGGTATTAAAGACATCCGTACCAAATCGCTGCGTTCCAACAATCCTCATAACATGGTAGAAGCCACGATCGAAGGCCTCAAACAGCTTAAGACTGTTGAAGAAGTTTCCGCTCTTCGCGGCAAAGCCATCGATGAGATTATGTGACAGGGGGTTCGGACAATGGCACTTAAAATCACATTGATCAAAAGTACAAACAAGGTTGTAGAAAAGCAGAAAGCTACCGTAAAGGCTCTCGGCCTTAAAAAGATCGGCAGCTCCGTGACCCAACCTGATAACCCCCAGACCAGAGGCATGATCAACGTAGTGTCTCATCTGGTAAAAGTGGAAGAGATCTGACAGGAGGGCTTTACTGATGAAAATTTATGAATTACAACCAGGACCGGGCGCAAACGCTGAGGCTTACAGAAAAGGCCGCGGACACGGTTCGGGCAACGGAAAGACTGCAGGCAGAGGCCATAAAGGTCAGAAGGCCCGTTCCGGCGGCGGAGTACGTCCCGGTTTCGAAGGCGGTCAGACTCCGCTCTACAGAAGAATGCCTAAAAGAGGATTCAATCGCAAACGCTTTGCCGATGTTTACGCCGAATTCAATCTCTACATTATCGACAAGTATTTTGAAGATGGCGATACCGTTAACATGGAAACCCTTGCAGCCAAAGGACTGATCCGCAAAGAATTCGACGGACTCAGCATCCTGGGTGACGGGGAGCTCGGCAAGAAGGTAACCGTACAGGCCACCCGCTTTACAAAATCCGCAGCTCAAAAGATCGATCAGGCCGGAGGAAAGGCCGAGGTGATCTGAGATGAAGATGTTCGAGGTTATTAAGAACGCCTTCCGGGTTCCCGAACTCCGGAAAAAGATACTAATGACACTCCTACTCATCGTCATTTTCCGCGCCGGGTGCTTTATCGCTATACCCGGACTCAATGCAGAAGCACATGCTGCTTTAGCGGGAAACGGCTTGTTCCGATTCATGGACTTATTGACCGGCGGCGCGTTCCAGCAGGTTTCGCTCTTCTCACTCGGTATAAGCCCGTACATTAACGCATCGATTATTATCCAGCTTCTGACCGTCGCTATCCCGGCTCTCGAAAGATTGTCCAAGGAAGGCGGAGAGGAAGGCAGACAGAAGATCACACAGATCACCCGTTACGTAACGGTCGGTCTTGCGCTGTTCCAGTCCATAATGCTGTATTTCAACATTCAGAGCAGCACGATCAACCTGTTTGCTCCTACCGGAAAGTTTGATTTCAACACGTTCATGATCGTTATCGTGGCGTTCACTGCAGGTACTGTGTTCCTGATGTGGCTCGGTGAGAAGATCACGGAAGTGGGAATCGGAAACGGTATATCGATGCTGATCTTCGCCGGTATCGTTGCCAACGCTCCCGGCGCGGCAAGGACTCTTTGGGGATACATCTTCGGAATTAAAGGTTCGACCGCCGCTCACGGTGGAAGACTTTCCGGAAGCACCGCGCTCAACATCTCCGTTGTCGTCGCCCTGATCATCGTGTTCCTCGCCGTTATCATTGCCGTCGTCTGGATGGAAGGCGGAGAAAGAAGGATCCCTGTGCAGTATGCGAAGCGCGTTGTCGGCCGCAAGATCTACGGCGGACAGAACACTCACATTCCGCTCAAGGTTAACTCTTCCGGCGTACTTCCCATCATCTTCGCGATGTCAATGCTTCAGTTCCCGGCTACCATCGTGGCTTTCATCGGAAAGTCGAATGCTACGAAAGGCTTCGCGGGCTTTATCAACAACTTCTCGAAGGGCAATACCTGGGGCTACGTTATCGTGTATGCGGTACTCATCGTGCTGTTCACATTCTTCTATAACATAGTCTACTTCGACCCGAACGACATGGCGAATAACCTGAAGAAGAACGGCGGCTTCGTTCCCGGCATCAGGCCCGGACAGCCTACCGCAGACTTCATCAAGACTTCTTCCAGAAGACTTACCTGGTTCGGTTCGATCTTCCTCGCTGTACTCGCCGTATTCCCGACGGTCATCCAGATCATCTCCAGCTACTTCAGCAAAGAGATCGGATCTGTTAACCTCTGGTTCGGCGGCACGACGGTGCTGATCCTTGTAGGCGTTGCGCTTGAGACTGTTAAGCAGCTCGAAGCACAGCTTCTCATGAGAAACTACAAAGGTTTCCTTGACTGATAAAATTTTAAGACAGAACATCCGTGTGACAAACGACCGCGGGTGTTCTGTCTGCTCTTATGTTTAAAGCAAACAGGAGAACGTACAGATTATGAACCTGATTTTTCTCGGCGCCCCCGGCGCAGGCAAAGGGACGGCGGCAACAAAGCTTTCCGAGCTTCTCGATATCCCTCATATCTCTACGGGAGATATCTTCAGGGCCAATATTTCCAACGGAACCGAGCTGGGCAAATTGGCCGATCAGTACATTTCGAAGGGAAATCTGGTGCCTGACGACGTAACGATCGGGATGGTAAAAGCGAGATTGTCCGAACCGGAATGCCAGAAGGGCTTCATCCTTGACGGTTTTCCGCGCACGCTCGGACAGGCGGAGGCACTTGACCGTTTCCTTGAAGAAGACGGAAGAAAGATCGACCGCGCGATAGATATCGTGCTGAGCGAGGCGTCGCTCGTCGAACGTCTTACGAACAGGCGCGTATGTGTCGCGTGCAAGCTTTCGTATAACCTCAAGACCCATCAGATCGCGGACAATACCTGTCCGGTCTGCGGCGGTTCTTTAATTATGCGCGACGACGATAATCCGCAGGTCATTGCGGCAAGGATGGTCGCATACCATAAAGATACCGAGCCGCTCATCGATTACTACGTGCGTTCCCGCAGGCTTGTTCGCGTCAACAGCGAGGAGAAGATCGCGGATACTTTCGCGAATATTCTCACTGCGCTTGAGATCAGAGGGATAAAAATATGATAACGATTAAGTCGCACAGGGATATTGAGCGCATGATCGACGCCGGAAAAGTGCTTCAGGAAGTGTTTGCGCTGCTTTATGAAAAAATTTCTCCCGGAATTACGACAAAAGATATTGACAAAATTGCCAGAGAGTGTATAATAAAGAATGGCGCGCTTCCGTCGTTCCTTGGCGTGCCGAACTATTTTGGCGGGATTGACTTCCCCGGGGCTGTTTGTGCTTCAGTAAACGAAGAACTGATTCACGGCATTCCGGGGGACAGAATCGTTAAAGACGGGGACATCGTAAGCGTCGACGTCGGAGCGATACTGAAAGGCCTTCAGGCCGACGCCTGCCGGACGTATCTTGTAGGGAACGTTGCCGAAGAAGCCAGACGGCTGGTAAAGGTTACTGAAGAGTGCTTTTTCAAGGCTCTGGAGCAATGTTACGCAGGAAACAGGATACGGGATATTTCAGGAGCGGTACAGGATCACGCGGAAAGTAACGGCTACTCCGTCGTCAGGGATTATACCGGACACGGCATCGGGCGCGAAATGCACGAAGATCCTGAGGTCCCGAATTTCAGAACGGCCCGCAGAGGACCGAGGCTGGAACCGGGAATGGCCATAGCCATCGAGCCCATGATAAATATGGGCGGATACGAAGTGGAAGTGGCCGCTAATAAATGGACTGTATATACAAAAGACGGGAAGCTTTGCTCGCATTATGAAAACACTGTCATTATAACAGCGGGGGAGCCGATCGTAACGACACTTTAAGCATTCTGTGCGCATAGGAGGAATTGCAGCTTGTCGAAAGAAGACGTGATCGAAGTTGAAGGCGTAGTGCAGGAAGTATTGCCTAACTGCGTTTTTCGTGTTGCGCTTGAGAACGGTCATGTGGTGATTGCCCACGTGTCCGGTAAGATCAGAACAAATTACATAAGAATTGTTAAAGGCGACTCCGTGACGATGGAACTGTCTCCGTACGATCTGAGCCGCGGGCGCATTGTCCGCAGAAGATGATACACTGATGCGTATGATCTTTTGCGCTGCGTTAGTTTATAAGAGTGGGAGGAAATCATAATGAAAGTAAGACCATCCGTTAAACCTATCTGCGATAAATGCAAGGTTATTAAGAGAAAAGGTAAAGTAATGGTCATCTGTGACGCTTATCCGAAGCATAAGCAGAAGCAGGGCTGACATCACGTTTTGCGCATTATCCGGGAAAAGGGGATAAGTGCGTATATTTCTTGACTATTCTCATTTTGCGGTGCGGCTGCATGCATAGACATGAACCTCAAAATGTTAATATAGAGATTTGAAAAAGGTTTTAAATTTTTTGGAGGTGTATTAACACATGGCTCGAATTGCAGGCGTGGATTTACCCAGAGATAAACGCATCGAGATCGGACTGACCTACATTTACGGCATCGGCCGTACGAAGTCCAAAGAGATCCTTGCTAAAACAGGTGTGGATCCCGACGTCAGAGTAAAAGATCTGACTGAAGATGACATCGGTAAATTAAGAGATGTCATAGATAAAGAATATACCGTAGAAGGTGACGTACGCAGACAGACAGCGCTTAATATCAAGCGTCTGATCGAGATCAACTGCTACAGAGGCAGACGCCACAGAATGGGTCTCCCCGTTCGCGGACAGCGCACCAAGACCAATGCCAGGACCAGAAAAGGCCCCAGCAAGACGGTCGCCGGTAAGAAGAAATAAGGAGGGAATGAATTATGGCTGCACCTAAAAGAGCTGTAAGAGGCAAGAAAAAAGAGCGTAAGTATATTGAAAACGGCCAGGCTCATATCCGCTCCAGCTTCAACAACACTATCGTAACTATCACCGATTCCAACGGAAACACCATTTCGTGGGCCAGCGCAGGCGGCCTCGGTTTCCGCGGATCTAAAAAGAACACTCCCTTCGCCGCTCAGTCTGCCGCTGAAACAGCCGCTAAGGCTGCTATGGAGCACGGGCTGAAGACCGTCGAGGTCTTTGTTAAAGGCCCGGGTCAAGGACGCGAATCCGCCATCCGTGCGCTTCAGGTCGCCGGTCTCGACGTCACGATGATCAAAGACGAGACTCCGATCCCTCACAACGGATGCAGACCGCCCAAAAGACGCAGAGTTTGATCAGGTAAAGGAGGAAAACTACTATGGCAAAGAATATGCAGCCCATTGTTAAACGCTGCAGAGCGCTGGATATTTCCCCCGCGGTAATGGGCTATACTAAAAAATCTAAAACTGGATCCACTAAACGCAATCCCGGCGGACAGAGGAGACATAAGAAGAGCGAGTACGCAAATCAGCTCAGTGAGAAGCAGAAGGTAAAATTCGTATACGGCATTCTTGAAAAACAGTTCAGAATGTACTACGAAAAAGCCGCTAAAACACGCGGCATTACCGGTGAGGTCCTTCTTACGACTATTGAGCGCCGCCTTGATAACGTCGTATTCCGCCTTGGACTCGCCCGTACGCGCAGAGAAGCACGTCAGCTTGTCACTCACGGATTTTTCGCTGTTAACGGCAAAGCTGTAAACATTCCTTCCTACCTTGTTTGCGCAGGAAACGTCATCACAGTCAGAGAAAAGTACAGAAGCAACGATGCTCTTAAAGTCATCCTCAGCGAGACTTCCGGCCGTCTGCTTCCTCAGTGGCTCACCTTTGACGCAGAGGCGCTTGAAGGAAAAGTTACTGATATGCCTAAACGCGAAGACATCGATTTCCCTGTACAGGAGCATCTGATCGTCGAGTTGTACAGCAAATAATATTCATCTTCATTATTACAAAAGGAGGAGTAATCTGTGAGCGATAAGGTACAGCCAAACATTGAATGTGTGGAAACCGATGAACTGGAAACTTACGGCAAGTTTGTCGTGGAACCTCTCGAAAGAGGCTATGGCATCACACTGGGTAACTCATTAAGAAGAATACTTTTGTCGTCGCTTCCGGGGTCGGCTGCTCTGAACGTAAAAATTGAAGGTGTGAGTCACGAATTCTCTACTATTCCCGGCGTTGTGGAAGACGTAACAGAGATCGTACTTAATATCAAGAGCGTTGGATTCAAGCTTTATTCCGAAGGCAATAAAATGGTTTATTTAAAAGCCAGCGAGCGCGGCGTAGTTACCGCGGGCGACATTGTCTGCGACGCCGACGTTGAGATCCTGAATCCGGATCAGTACATCTGCACTATGAACGGTGACGGAGTGCTTGATATCCAGATGGAAGTCGGGACGGCAACGGGCTGGCGTTCGGCCGATAAGAATAAGACGGATAATATGGCTATCGGCGTTATCCCGATCGATTCTATCTTTACACCGGTTAAGAAGGTGAACTATTTCGTCGAGAATACCCGTGTTGGAAACATGATCGATTACGATAAACTTACGCTTGAAGTATGGACCAACGGTGCTCTTACGCCGCGTGAAGCGATCGGACAGAGCGCTCAGATACTTGTTGACCAGCTGCAGCTGTTTATGGACTTCAATTCCACCGCACCCGAACGCAGGGCCGCAGTGGAAAACGTTGTCCCCGCTGTCGACGGCACAAATCTGGATATGAGCATCGACGATCTTGACCTTTCCGTACGTTCCTTTAACTGCCTTAAGAGAGCCGGAGTAAACACTGTAGGCGATCTGGTAAACAAGACCGAGGAAGAGATGATCAAGGTTCGTAACCTTGGCAGAAAGTCTTTAGAGGAAGTTATATATAAACTTAATTCTCTTGGTCTTTCGCTTAAATCGAGTGAAGAATAATTTTGGAGGTAAATAAACCATGGGATACAGAAAATTAGGCCGCAGGGCTGATCAGAGAAAAGCCATTTTAAGAGGCCTTACCACGGCGCTTCTGGAGAACGGCAGAGTCGTTACTACCGAGACCCGCGCGAAGGAAGTTCAGAGCATCGTTGAGCGTCTTATTACCTCAGCCGTTAAAGAGGCCGATAACTTCGAGACCAAGCAGGTGAAGGTCAGCAAAGTGCCCGTAGATTCAAAGGGTAAGAAGCTCACCGTAGTCGTGACGTCCAAGAACGGCCGCAAGTTCACGAAATTCGCTGACCGCGAAATAACGACCGAACTTGTACGCGTTGACAAACCTTCCCGTTTAGCCGCAAGAAAGCTTGCCGCAAGCTGGATCTACAAGACGAAAAATGCCGACGGCGAGAACAGCCTTGTTGTCAATAAACTTTTCGACGAACTTGGACCGAAATACAAGGATCGCAAGGGCGGCTACACCAGGATCTATAAGACCGGCGCACGCCGCGGCGATGCTGCTCCGATGGCTATCATCGAACTGGCTTGATCCATTCATACTTTTAATATGTTTAAAGAAGCAGAGGCCGGTCTGTGCCTCTGCTTTTTTAGTACTCGATTGGAAGAAGATCATATGCAGCGGGCGCGAAGGAAGCGTTACGTGAGCGTTACGGTCCTGACAGAAAAAGGTACTGTATTGAAAGAAACGCCATTTGATATTATAATAGCACAAGATAAACAACTGATACACGGTGACAGACTCACAGGATAACAGACGGAGGAAACGTTATGTTGACAGCCGAAGCGAACGATACAAATAGGATCTGGGATATATTGACCTCGCACAAGGCAGTACTGACGTACGCGATAATATTGACTGCGGCGGTGGCGGCGATAATGATCCTGATAATTGTCCGCGATATAAGCGACGCAAAAATGCGGGAAAGAGATAAAAAACGGCGCGGTGACAACGTCAGATTCAACAGACTCACAGAGCTCGATGAAAACGCCGCACGGCTCAGGTCCGGGGGCGGAGCGGATTATAAAGGAGACCTCACCCGGTTATGCGAAGAATTCAGAAACTTCGCCGCATCACAAATGGGCCTATACTACGAAATATCCACGATAAGAGCATTTATTTCATCACTGGCCGTGACAAAACTCGTGATACTTCAGGGAATGTCCGGAACTGGAAAAACGTCGCTGCCATACGCGTTCGGAAAATTTGTTGACAGCAGTGCGGCAATAATTCCCGTGCAGCCTTCATGGAAAGACAAAACGGATATGCTCGGCTATTATAACGAGTTCACGGACAATTTCACCGAGACCGAACTGTTATGCAAACTCTACGAAGCAAATATTGACGACCGCGTCCATATGGCGGTACTGGACGAAATGAATATTGCCCGCGTCGAATACTATTTCGCCGAATTCCTGTCCCTGCTCGAACTGCCGGATCCCAAAAGCCGCCTGGTCGAAGTAATATCGTCACGCCGCAAAACCGATCCGGAACTTTTAAAAGACGGAAAACTGCTCATACCTGAAAATGTATGGTTCATCGGAACGGCAAACAACGACGATTCAACGCTGGCGATATCAGATAAAGTCTACGACAGGTCGATGGTCCTCGAACTCAGCAGACGCGCTACTCCGTTTATTGCGCCTGAAACGGAACCGCTTAGCATCACGTACAAAAAACTCACCGAACTGTTCCACGAAGCAGAAGCGGCTCACATTTCTGAGATCTCCCGCGCCAGGATAGAACAGCTCGACGAATACCTGATCGACAAACTTCAGATAACGTTCGGCAACAGAGTGATGCGCCAGACTGAAAAATTCGTGCCCGTATACGCCTCGGCAGGAGGAAGTGAAACGGAAGCGATAGACCTGATCCTCTGCAAAAAAGTTCTGAGAAAACTTGAAAACCTGAACCCGGTATACGTAGGGTCAAAAGCAGAAGACCTGCTCGAAAAAATAAAAGAACTGTTCGGAGAAAAAACCATGCCACTTTGCACGGAATACGTCTCCCGCTACATCCGGAGCTGACGGACGATGAAAACAGATTACAGCGGCGATACGGCTTTATACAGAATAATATGCGAACTTGACAAGCTGTCTGAACGAGGCGTGAAAGGCAGCCGCGGGCTCGACTGCGCCTTTGGCGAGGCTGGAAAAGGAGAAGCAGCCGGAACTGAAAACGCTCCGGGCGATGTCAAAGGCGGCACCGGACCCGAATTTTCAGTAAGCGCCGTAAGGCAGCACTGCACAGTAAAAACAGATTGGATCGAACGGATCGAAAACGCAATGCCGTACGTTGAAAAAGCCGTGGAACAATCCCGAAGCCTGCTGAGAAAAGAAGGGGACGTCGTAAGGATCGACAAGGCAAAACACTTCTCAAAGGAATCGATAACACACCTTGCAAAAAACAGCAGCGCAATAAAACGCGTAGAAGAAGGAAAAGTTTTCCCCGAAGAAATTTACGTCACGGAAAACGAAGACGAATTTGCTATTTACGAGAACCGGTTCCTGTACATGGTGCTGGGACAACTCAGATCGTTCGTCAGTCTCCGGCTTTCAGAGATCAAAAAAGCTGCCGAGGGCAACGGCATCTGTATAAAAGTATCGTGTTCCGGCTCAAAAAGCGGAGAGAGCGCGTCATATTATCTCGAAATGAAAGAAAGCAGCAGAAGCGGATCATTCGCCTCGTCTGCAGATTTTCGTGAAACGGTCGCTCGGATCGAAGAGATCCTGGACAGGACGGACGGCCTGCTCGCAGTGCAGCTGATGCGCGATCTTGCTACGGCACCGAAACTGATACCGCCCGTGATCCGGACAAACATTATAAAAAACAATACCGATTTCGCAGTGGTTTTTGGACTGCATTCGTACATAAACGTTGTGGGAGACGCGGGATTTGAAGTAGAACGTGAAGAAACCGGCCTCGAAAAACTGGACAGGCACACCAGGAACGTGATCCGCATGACCGCGCTGATACAGCTTTTCGCGGGATATCAGGGAGCTTTCGAAAACTGGGAATACTGGCGGAAAGAACTTGAACGGGAAGATGCTGAATTACAGCTGACCAAACTGCTTCAGAAGAATGCCCTCATCGAAAGAAAGCGAGCTGAACTTTACGCGTCACATTTAGATGAAACCGCGTACACGAAACTGCTTGAAGAAAAGCTTGCCGAGAACACCATGGAACTTGAAAAAACGCTGAACGAAAAAGTCGAACTGATCGGCCGCCAGATCATACAGGAAGAAGAACAAAAGCGCATTGAAGCAGAAAACGGCAGACTGAGGCAGGAAATAATTGACGTCCGCGCAACTTCAATGCGCCAGATAAGAGAGACTGTCGAAAAAAAAGAACAGGAATACCGGGAAGAAATTGACCTCGAACGCGAAAAAAACCTTGCCGCTTTGGAGGCGGCAAAAAAAGAATGGGACGAAGAGCGCAGTCTGCTAAAAGGAAGACTGCGCGCCAGGGGTATCGCGGACAATGACGCGGGATCGCCGGAGGATATATCCGACCGGGCGGGCTTCATAGAACTCGAAAAAGAAAAAGAAGCATTCGACAGATATTTTAAGGAACAGTGGAAGCGGAACAAGCGGATCATCAGGAAAAACGTCCGTAAGGCGGAAGAAAAAGCGGGAGAAGACGTCAAATGAAAAAAGCCGTTATACGCAGCGTAATACTTGTCATCGCGGCCATGTTCGTCCTGGCCGTTGGAACACTGTTTTGCTTAAGCATCGCCGGACACGACAACGCCAGCGCTCCCGAAGGCTGGAACATAACTCTGATGATGCCCGAGAACGCTGCCATCGTCACCGCGGTAATCATGATCGTCCTCGCGGCATCCTCCGCGCTGCTCGCTGCTGTGCTGCTTATATCAGTCATAAAAATAGAACTGACAGCCCGCGCAGAGAAAAAAGAAAACCGCAAGACCCGCTTTACGAGGCTCGCATCGATCGACCGGCAGGAGACGGAAAAAGGAAAGGAAAACGGCAGATCTTCAAAAACACGCCCCGGAGCCCCGGAAACGCCCTTTAATATAACAATGGAAGAATTCACGGAAGGATTCAGAAACTTCGCTGCAGGGCAGCTGGGGCTGTTTTACGACCGCTCTGTGATCCGTACATACGTAGCGGCGATGGCAGCGTCAAGGCTCACCATACTCCAGGGCATTTCCGGTACCGGAAAAACGTCGCTGCCGTACGCTTTCGGCAAATATGTAAACAACCCTGCGGTGGTAATGCCTGTGCAGCCTTCATGGAAAGACCGGAGCGATCTGCTGGGCTACTACAACGAATTCACCGATTCGTACACCGAAACGGAAATGCTCACGCAGCTTTACCGCGCAAACTACGACGGGAAAATATACGTGATCGTACTGGACGAGATGAATATCGCACGCGTCGAATACTACTTCGCGGAATTTTTATCACTGCTCGAACTTCCTGACCGCACGTCGCGCCGGATACGGGTGACTTCCGACAGCCGCCCGTCCGATCCGGAATTGTTTGAGGGCGGAACATTACTGCTCCCGGACAACGTCTGGTTTGCGGGGACGGCGAACAACGACGATTCGACGCTGGCAATATCAGACAAAGTATACGACCGAGCGTTCGTGATCGATCTGAACAGCCGCGCAAATCCGTTTCCGGCCGCATCCTCCGGGCCGTCGTCGATCACCGCAGCCGAGCTTCAGGTGCTTTTCGAAAAAGCGGTTGCCGACTATCCGCTTTCAGAACAGCTGCGAGATCGCCTGTTTGCCGCAGACAAATATCTTTCTGAGCGTGTTGGGATTTCGTTCGGTAACCGCACTATGCGCCAGCTCGAAAAATTCGTACCGGTCTATATTGCCGCGGGCGGAGACGAAGATCAGGCTGCAGACACGGTGATCTGTCACAAGATACTGCGCAAGATGGAAGGACTTAACCCCGTGATATGCAGACGCGAGGTCGAAGGTATACGCATAGAACTCCGCACGCTGTTCGGACCGGGAAAGCTCCCGGAGTGCGAAGCGTATTTAGACAGAATAATTTCAGGAGAACGATAATATGGAAAACGAACGGAATAAATTGACCGCCGAAGAAGAAAAAGCGAGGATGAGATCTCTCATACTTGCCCTGGCGGGATTTATAACCGCAGCGGCTGTGATTGCCGCCGTGCTGTTCGCCTGCGCCCGCGCAGGGATACTCAGGGAAAGCGGAGAAAGAACATCCAATACCTCCGAAACAGCGTTTTCTGAACCTCCCGAGCCGGAAGAAATATTTAAATTCGAGCCTATCGATGAAGGAAGCGAGGCAGTTTTAAGCGTCATAAACTCAGAATTCAGAAAAGTCGACGATGGCAGCGCATACGTCCGGCTCATAGCTATGAACCAGGGCAATACAGTAATTAAGGTCCGAAAGGCCTCCTGCATATTATATGACCGCAAAGGCAGGTGCGTTGGTCAATATATACTTTCAGAAGATTATATTCTTTACTCAACGCTCGTGTCTTACGGAGACGGTATAGGCGAACTGAGCACATCCGCCCGGATCGACGTGCCCCAAGAGACAGCAGATGCTAAATTTTATATAGAATGGGAAGACTATAAGGGCAGACGCGCTAACATGATCGTTTCTCCCTCGTCCGGCAGAGATGATATAGCACCTTCTTCGGCGGTACCGGTCATGCATAAGCCGCATTCGGAGCATTTTGCGGGGTGAACGGGATGTATGACGAGTACGTAAAGAAAATCGAAAAGCGCGTAAGAAGACAGAATGCGGCAAAAAAATGGCTGAAAAAACATATTGTCCACATAGTTGTTTTCGTTGCTTTTACGGTGGCCGCTGCGGCGGCGATCATGTATTTCTCAGGCACATATCTGCGAAAATTGTCCGGCGGCGGAGGTGTCTACGGCGATATTCACAGCGCCGGAACGAATGCGTTTCTGAGCAGGGTCAGTTACTCTGTCACTGAGAATTCCGGGAGTGAAAACGCCGCGGCCATACCTGTACCGGATCCGTCTGCTATACCGCTGAAAGCGGGTAATTATAAGTTAGAAGCAAAGACCGTAAATCCGTTCGGCATAAAACGCACTCAGGAAATAAATATCAGTATCGAAAAACGATCCGCGGCTGTATCGCTCATGCCGATCACGTTCGCATACGGCGACGATCCGTCTTTCGAACAAATTTTCGCGGCAGGCGCGATACGTACTGAAAATCTTGCCCCGGGTGATAATATCAGCCGGATCGAATTTGATTATGACGCTCTGCCAGGTGATAGAGAAGTGCGTATCTGTGCATTGACGGTCGTCAATGCGGCAGGCGAGGACGTTACGGATTCGTATCTGCTGACGCTCTCGGGGGCACGGTGGGAGATCACCAAACGTCCGGTAACGATACGCTCCGGAGACGCAGAAAAAATATTTGACCGCGGGCCTGCCGGATCAGACGTGTTCGAAATAAGCGAAAAAGGACCTGCACCAGGCGACGAGATCATTGTCACGTTTGACGGCGAAAAACCGGTCGAGCCCGGAACTTACGACAATGTGTTCAGCGTCAATGTCCTTCGGGACGGATATGACGTGACCGACAGGTACGAAATTGTGAAGGAGTTTGGAAAGCTGACGGTCAATAAGATCGAGCTGCTTATTTCTTCAAAAAGCGCAAACAAACTATACGACGGAAAACCGTTCGACACGGACGAATACGGCTTTGCAATTAAAAAAGGCGAACTGCTGGACGGGGACGAGATCACTTTCATTCCGCCTGAAAAAGTCACTGCCGGGACGTTCGCAAATAAACCTGAAGTGCTGATATATGATACCGTTGAAGGCAGGGAAGTAACAGAAGACCATTATGTTATCACGTATGATACCGGGGTCATAACAATAGAAAAGCGCAGCATTACACTCAGAAGCCAGGACGGAGAACCGTTCGTGTACGATGCGGAGTACCACGATTTCAGAGAAGTGAATATAACCGAAGGAACGCTTGCCGAAGGCGACACTATTTTTTATAGGAATTTCGCGCGCATCGTTCATTCGGGCGAGTTCAAAAACACGTTTTCGGAAGTGATCTACGGTCCGTCCGGGGACAACGTCCACGACAGCTATAATATCACCCACGAATACGGAACCATCAAAGTTGAAAAACGCAACGTCACGATCGAGATCGGTTTTTTCCACCGCGGGCACAGGCCGGAATACTGGGCGACCGCTAAGGTCATTAAAGGTAGTATTGCCGGAGAGGATCATTATGAGATCATCAATTCTATGATACCCGATACGGTCAAGATAAAGCAGCTGCCGGAGCTCGTCGATGTGAAGATCACGAACTGGAACGACAGAACTGAAAGAACAAATGACTATAATATAGACATCGTATTTGACATTGATGAAGAAGAGCTGCTAAGACAAAAGCGGGAGAGCCACGGGATCGATGTCGATAATGATGATCATAGCGAGCCCGCTTCCGCTGTGTCTTCTCCGGAGATACCGTTAGAGGGTTTTGCACCGGATGATAAAACGGTTTTAGGCATCGTCCGGAGCAGGCGCAGCGGGCAGATATACCTAAGGTTGAAAAGCTACTGGCAATACGAATATACTTCCTGGGGAGAGCCTGCACAGATGAGTTTGCTCAATTCCGGAGCCGAAGGAAACGACCCCGTAAACTTCCTTCACTTTACACTTATCCGGAATGGTTTCAGGCCGGTCAATGAAGTTACGGTGAAGGATCTTATGAAAGACGGGATAACGCCTGTTCCTTATTTTGCATACGGGATCCCTGCCGGGGGCAGCGATGAGATATCCTTAGATGGTTTTATTCCGGGAGAATACCGCGATGAATGCGCTTACAACCAGATCACAGGACTCAGCACGACCGTGCTTGCCGGTCTGAAAAAATCTTACTACGGCGAATATGATAATATGGCGAGCATATACCAGATCCTGCCGGATGACACGGCAAGCAGAATGCGTGAAATACTTGCAGACGCAGGAATATTGTATGAGCGGAATTCACCTGATATCATCGAGAAGGTCGCGGATTTTATCAGATCCTCGGCAAAATACAATTTGAGATTTGAACCGATTCCGGATGGTGAGGATCCGGTGATATATTTCCTTACTGAATCGAAAGAAGGCATCTGTACTCACTTTGCTTCGGCTGCGACGGTTGCCTACAGAGCAATGGGTATACCCGCCAGATACACTACAGGCTTCTTGGTTAACGCTACGGATACTCAATTCGGAAACAGTTATACCGGCGCTAACGCCCACGCGTGGGTCGAGGTGTACGTAAATGGCGTGGGGTGGGTGCCCGTTGAAGTCACACCTCCGGCATCAGGCGAAAACGGCGTTCCGGGTAATCCGGGCGGAGATCCGTCATTCGTTACTCCTGATCCCGAGCAGATCATCACCTACAACGTCCTTTATGTCACGATGGAAAGCAGATCTAAAAAATATGACGGAGAACCTCTTTTCTCAGAAAAGACCGTCGTGAGGAATCCGGAATTGCTGAAACCGGGGCATACCGTTTCGGCGTCATCAAAGAAAATACTGTTTTCCGGATCGTTGTCCTCTATGCCGGAAGATGTAACAGTGACTGACAGCGAAGGCAATGACGTTACGGATCAGTACGTTATCGAAACAGAACCGTTCGAACTGATCATTGAGCCCGCAAATTATTACCTGGATTCTTTAGTCCTATATGTCGGGGAAACCATAAGCGAAGATGAACTGCTAAAGATCAGCAGCGAGGAACTGGCGGCATTGACACACACTGATATGATGGACCGGTCGGTGCTCGAATTACTGCAGGGGATACAGCCAGACGGATCCGGATACGTAGTCTGCGCATCGGCAGGTGAGTATATACTGTACTCCGATTACGATTTCGGAAACAATTCGAATCAGATCAACATCGAGGAAGCGACCGTAAGGAAGACCGTAAAGATCGAGGCGTTCAGGAACGTGCGCGTTAATGACGCTCCTGCTGATGCTGAAAAGCTTGAAGGCGCCTTAATGTCTGATGCTCCGGTCACGGTAAGGGGCGAGAACGGCAGGACGTACACGTATCTTGAGATAAGCGCACTGAGCGCACGGAAGGAATTTGACGCGGAATACCTGACAAAGGACGGATACATAATATTGTCCGGATGCCTGAAACCAGGGCACAGGATAGATTATCAGGCCACCGGCAGCCAGCTTTACGTGGGAAGTTCGATGAACAGTTTTAAAAAGTTAAGGATAATCGACGAAGACGGGACCGACGTGACAAACGAATATCTGATCGACTTCTATCCGGCGCTTCTGACCGTGGCCGAAGGAAAGTACGTGCTAAAAGAGGATGCGGAAAAACTGTACGTAGACGTTGACAGCTGGACGGACATATCCGGGAAACAGTGGGTGGAAAATGTTGACAACGTACCTGCCGAGTACCGGCTCTCGCCCGTTCACCGCGGAAACGCAGAATTGTCCGGCGGCAAACTGTTGGGTGTTAATCCTGGAAGCGACGTAATTGACGTACGGATCATTCCGGTTGACCTCAACGGCGACGGCGTCAATGAATTCGGCGAGGCTGCTCTTTCCGTTCCCGTTTCGGTAAAGAAAGCAGATAATAATTTGAACGTGCCGCTCCTGACGGCAGGTACAGCTGCAGGCAGCGCATTGTTCGGGGCCGTGATCTTCCTGCTGCTGCGCACTATGCATAAAAAGAGAAAAGAGGCAGAATATGCACGATAAATTCACGCAAAACGGCAATCTTTTTTACGTAACTGACCCGTACGCCGCTAAAAATAAATACCCCTCAAAAGAGCCTTCCGACAGCCCGCTGCCTCTTTACAAGGATGCGAATGAGCTGCTGCCTGAGCCAGTATGGGAAGGGCATGACGATGTGCTTCGGACGTACGATAAAGCGTGGGAAATAGCGTTCAGAAACCTGCGCAAGGCAAAAAAAGAAGCCGGATTCGTGTCAGACTTTATTGACACCGCGTTCAACGGATTTTTGTTTATGTGGGATTCATCGTTCATCGTAATGTTCGGAAAATACGGCATCAAAGCGTTCAATTTCCAGCAGACGCTTGACAACTTTTATTCGCACCAGCACCGCGACGGTTTCATTAGCCGCGAGATAAACGAACAGGACGGGCGGGAGCAGTTTTCGCGCGATGATCCTGCGTCAACGGGCCCGAACGTGCTGCCCTGGGCGGAGTGGGAATACTACCAGACGACGGGGGACGATACGCGCCTCAAAGATATATTCGATCCGCTGATGGCGTACCACAGGTGGCTGAGGCTCCACCGTTCGTGGCAGGACGGGACGTACTGGAGCTGCGGCCTTGCGTGCGGTATGGACAATCAGCCGCGCGGCGTGGCAGGGTACGATCCGGGCTCGTCGCACGCGTTTATGAGCTGGATAGATACGTGCGCGCAGCAATATCTGTCGTGCAGGATATTGACAATGATCGCGCGGAAGCTCGGCAGGTCCGGGGAGGCGAAGGAGCTCGAGGACGAGGCGGAGTTTCTGAAGGACGTCATTAACCGGACAATGTGGAGCGAGGATAAGGCGTTTTATTTTGACAGGCGCCGCGACGGGTCGCTTAGCGGCGTAAAGACGGTCGGAGCATACTGGACGCTGCTGGCAGGTATTGTCCCTGAAGAACGCAAATCGCGGTTTATTGCGCATCTTGACGACCCGGCGGAATTTAAACGCCCTAACCGCGTGCCTACGTTGTCCGCGGACGATCCGAACTACCGCGCCGACGGCGGCTACTGGCTCGGTTCCGTATGGGCTCCCACAAATTACATGGTACTGAAAGGGCTTGAAAACTCCGGCGCGGCGGGCAGCGAAACGCTCGCGTTTGAAATTGCCACCGACTACCTTAAAAACGTTGTCCGAACGTTTACCGAAACCGGCACGCTTTACGAAAATTATTCGCCCGAGACAGGCGGCAGAGGGAACCCCGCGAAGGATGAATTCGTAGGCTGGACCGGGCTCGCTCCGATCTCGGTGCTGTTTGAATACGTGTTCGGGATTCGGCCGAAAGCGCTGGAAAACAAGATAATCTGGAACGTAAACCTCACCGAAAGGCACGGCATCAGGCGTTATCCGTTCAAAGGAGGAAGCCTCACGCTCCTGTGCGATGCGCGGGCTGACAATAAAACGGTCCCTGCTTTTGAGCTTTACAGCGACGTGCCCGTGACCGTCGAGATACACGTGGCGGGTAAGACGCTCACGTACGAACTCCGGGGTGACAATAATGACAGATAAAGATCTTATGAAGCGGCTCCTCAGCCTTACTCGCCGCGCCGTCCAGGAGTACGAGCTCATTCGCGAAGGCGACAACGTCTGCGTCGGTCTTTCAGGCGGTAAGGACAGTATGACGCTCCTCGCTGTGCTCGCGCAGCTCAGGCGCTTCTACCCGAAAAAGTTCGAGCTGAACGCCGTGCATATCTCGCTCGGTTTCGAAGGTGTCGATCCATCTCCGATGGAAGAATTCTGCAGGCGCCTGAACGTGCCGCTCCATATCGTCAATACTCAGATCGCCGAGATCGTTTTCGACGTGCGAAAAGAACCTAATCCCTGTGCACTGTGCGCAAATCTGAGGCGCGGCGCGCTCAACAACGAGGCGAAGCGGATCGGGGCCAACGTCGTTGCCCTTGCGCATCATAAGGATGATATTATTGAAACCGCGATGCTCAGCCTGTTCTATGAAGGGCGTTTCTTCTGCTTCGAACCTGACACGTACCTTGCGCGCGCCGGAGTACACGTGATCCGCCCGTTCCTGTACGTTGACGAAAAACTCATAAAACAGTACGAAAAACTTGCCGCCGTGCCGGTGGTCTTCAACCCGTGCCCTTCGGACAAGACGAGTGAGCGGGCCAATATGAAGAGGCTTCTCCGGGAACTTCCGATGGATACCGAAATGCTCAGGCTGAATATTTTCGGGGCGGTAAAGCGGGGGATATGGGATAAGGATAACGAGTGCGAAGCGAATGACAGCACATTGATGAGTTCAGAGTTCAGAGTTCAGAGTTAAGAGGCGAACCGGGTGATGGCACAGTATTGAGTTCAGAGTTCAGAGTTCAGAGTTAAGAGGCGAACCGAGTGATGGCACAGTATTGAGTTCAGAGTTCAGAGTTCAGAGTTAAGAGGCGAACCGGGTGGATGGCTGGGAATTATGTGCCATCGTCAGGTTCGCCTCAATTGTTAATAATCAATTATCAATTATTATTCAGCGGTCATTGCCGCTTATCATTCAGCGGCCGGGAATCAGCCCTCTTCAGTATAATTCGGATTCGCCTGCACGGTACCGAGCGCCTTGTAGTTTGCAGCAAGTTCTTTCTCGGAAAGCACTCTGTTGTAGAACCTTATGCCGGTAATGACGCCGTGATACGCCTTGTCCGCGGCGGGATGGCCGATGAAGAAATTGCCCTGCATCGCTGTATTCTCGGGGGCGTCAACTGAATCCTGAAATTCGCCGTTGAAGAACAGCTCGACAGAATCAAGAGACGAGAACGTGACTGCTATTGTCGACGTCTCGCAAAGCTCGCGCGCTTCGCCGATCATCTTGGGACGGGCGCCGATGGCGGTATTGGACTTGAATTCGAGGGAGTTGTCAGCCTGGCGGATGAACAGCGCGAAGTTATCGTTCGTGTCACTGTTGAGGAAGGTCGCGAAGTTCGAGCCGTCAACGACGAGCCCGGAGATGCAGAACTCTACCGTGTATTCATCGCTGTTGATCAGTTCGGGGATCGATGCGGGCAAAACGATCTTTACGTTGTCAACGTAGAGCCCGTCGTCTGTCCAGTAAGTTTTTTCGCCTAGTTTGATGTCAACGATGTCGTTGCCGTTCCCGGAAAGATCCTGCCAGGTGGTGCTCTCTTTATTCTGGCCGTCTTCGGTATTGTAATTGCCCTCGTAGAGTGCGACAAGGCCTTCCGTTACGTACGGGACTATCAGTTTGGTGTTTGGAACTTCCGTCGGAGCGGGAGTGGGCTCTTCTGTCGGAGCTTCGGTAGGTGCTTCAGTGGGTGCCTGCGTCGGAGCGGCAGTGGGTGCTTCAGTGGGTGCCTGCGTCGGAGCGGCAGTGGGTGCGTCGGTGGCAACGGGCTTTTCGGTGGCTTTTCCGGGCTCGTTTCCTTCTTCTGCCGGCTTCGCGCAGGATGCAAATGCAAATGTCAATATCACTGCCATGATCGCGGCAATAATTTTCATTTTTTTCATTTTATGATCCTCCTTTGAAGGTTGTACCATTATTGTACTCCTGCAGCTTAATGGCGTCAATCATTAGAGGTGGGGCGAGGAGCCGGGACGTCCAGAGTTCAGAGTTAAGGGTTAAGAGTTAAGAGTTAAGGGTTAAGAGTTCAGGGTTCAGAGGAGAAGCGGAGAACGAGTAACGAGCAACGAGGAACTGGCAACGGGCGGTTCTGGCACATAATTCAGTAAATTCGGGTTTTGTGTGCCAGCTCGGCGCAGTCTCCCGGCGGGAATTGCTCATTTATACGGCCGCAATTGAAAAAAGACAGAGCTGCGGCCGTGCGCTTTGCTCATTTATACGGCCGCAAAAGG
>JAFWQX010000083.1 GCA_017508875.1 Clostridia bacterium
GTCTAGGCATTCATTACCTCGTTCGGTCACGCACGAAGCCGGATAGATGGCTAAGAATTTTGTTTGACCGAAATGCGAATTAATGAAGGGAACGCATGAGACCCAAAATTCGTGCCATCACTCGGTTCGCCTCTGAACTCTTAACTCTTAACTCTTAACTCTGAACTCTTAACTCTTAACTCTTAACATGATTCATGATTCGTTGTTGCCGCCGATTTATATTGAAAAAAGCAAAATTTCTATGTATAATATAAATTGTCCGTTTATGCACAGCTAAACGGCGAGGGGAGTTTTTATATGACCTTGAACCAGAGTGAAAATAATATCGCGAAACTGACAGGGTTCGTCGAAAAGGAACCCGTTTTCAGCCATGAAGTATACGGAGAAGGCTTTTACGTATTTATTGTCCGTACGCGCAGGCTGAGCGACAGCTTTGACCTGATACCGGTGACCGTATCAGACAGACTTACAGATATCGCAGGCCTTAAAAGCGGCCGCTTTCTGATGGTCGAAGGTCAGTTCCGCTCATATAACTCCGTGCTGAACGGGGGACAGGTTAAGCTTACTCTCACGTTGTTCGCGCAGGAAATAAGCTTTCCGGAAACGATACCGGATACTGATATTGACAACGTCGAAATGAACGGATTCATCTGCAAGCCGCCAGTGTACCGCACGACGCCGTTTAACCGCGAAATTTCAGACTTTTTACTTGCCGTAAACCGTTCATATAATAAATCCGATTACCTTCCCTGCATCTGCTGGGGAAGGAACGCGCGATTCTGCGGAAAACGCAAGGTCGGAGATCACGTCGCCGTAGTAGGGCGAATGCAGAGCCGCGTTTATCAGAAGAAACTGCCTGACGGCACCGTTTCGGAACGCACCGCCTATGAAGTTTCTGTCTCGAAGATCGAGCTGATCGACGTGACCGACACTTCTGCACAGGCGAATAAAGATAACCGTAATGCGGCTGACGGAGCCGAAGCAAAAGAAACACTTCACGGGACCGGTGCAGAGCCATCCGCACTTGCATCCGGACAGGTATAATAAAATGAGCGAAGAAAATAAGGAAAATATGGTAGAAGCAGCGCCGTCTGACGGATCTTCAAAAAACGCAAAACGCGGGATCCTCGAGGCGTTGATCTTGTTTATTAAAGGAATCGTCGTCGGTGTGGCGAATATCATCCCGGGAGTAAGCGGCGGAACTATTGCCGTCGTCGCCGGGATCTTTGACCCGCTGATCGAAGCCATAAACACTCTTTTCAAAAAATTTAAAAAGAATATAAAATTCATTTTGCCCGTAGGACTCGGACTGGTCGCCGGCGTCGTAGCTTTCAGCAAACTGATCGGGCTGTCGCTCGTAAAATTTCCGCTCCAGACAGGCCTTTTCTTTGCGGGACTCGTGATCGGATCCGTGCCGCTCATACTTAAAAAGGCAGGTGCGGGGGAGAACTTTAAATTTAAATATCTGCTGCCATTCGCTATATGCGCTCTGGCTGTGGTCGCTCTCGCATTATATCAGACGTATTTTTCTCCTGAGACCGTAAGCGCAGCGGGCGAGCTTCCGAAGCTTTCGTTCGGAATGATATTAAAACTGTTTTTCGGCGGAATGCTGAGCGCCGGGGCAATGGTCGTTCCGGGAGTCAGCGGTTCTCTCGTGATGATGCTCATCGGGATCTACGATGATATGCTGGCAATAATCTCCGGCCTGGTCTCTTTCAGCGATATGCATAAAGTATTTTCCGCGGCGCTTTGCGCTATACCGCTCGCACTCGGAATAATCGCAGGCATCTTCACTATTGCAAAAATAATCAGTTTTCTGTTCAAAAAATTCAGGACCGGTACGTACTACGGCATACTCGGGCTGCTGTGCGGCTCCGTACTTGCGCTGCTTATCAGTTTAAGACAGTACAATATAGCTTTCACCGTTCCCGGAATTCTTGTGGCAGTTCTTACGCTGTGCGCCGGGATCGCTATCGCTTTCTTCTCGTCGAGGCTTGAAAAAGAGGGCCGTTGAAAATGAATAAAACGTTTAAAAAGATACTTATTGCTTTAGGGGTATCATTTGCTTTCATGCTCGGTTACGCGCTGATGCAGGTCGTGGTGACTTTTATTTTTACCATTATCTATTCGATGACGGCTGTAGGCGCCGATCTTTCAGAGATTGCCGGGGCAACACTTTCGGAAAAAATCATGAATTTTACGATGCAGAAAGTGCTTGAAAACACCGGCGTCATACTGCTGTTCTCCGGAACTATTTCGATTGCGGCAATGCTGCTGATCATATTGCTCCTGAAAAAGCACAATAAATGGGATATGGCAAAGATCCTCGCCGTGCCTTATAAGGTTCCCGCCGCGATCTTTACGGGGCTGCTGTGCTTTGCGACAGGTGTCGCATTTAACGTGGGTTTCGTTAATCTGATGTCGCTCATTCCGATCCCGGAGTCCTGGATCGAGGCTAACAATGAATCAGTTGGCGCCGTGCTTTCCGGGAATATCTGGGTCGCGATCCTTGCCACTTCGGTGATCGCTCCTGTTGCGGAGGAACTGATCTTCAGAGGCGTTTTCTATAATATGCTGAGAGATGCGCTGCCGCTTCGCAGAAGGCTCGCCGTTCTGATCTCCGGCTTTACGGTCTCTGTGTTTTTCGGTATTTACCACGGCAATATCCTTCAGGGCCTTTACACGTTCCTGTTTTCGATATTGCTCGTGATAATATACGAAAGAACCGGCTCTATATGGGGTCCGGTTCTCGTACATGCAGGATTCAACAGTTCGTGGATCCTTGAATTATTTGCCGCACGTGTTTTCGAAGAGAAAAATGCCGCGGTCAACGGTGCGATCTTTATCGGTGTGGCGTTAGTCCTTCTTTGCGGCCTTTTTCTTCTTACCAAATACTGCAAGCAGAACGCAGCAGATGGCAATAACAATGACGGCAGCCGCAGCGATAATTATTATTTCAACTGATTTTCCGTTCGCGTTCTGTTTTTGAGGCGTGGGCGCAGAGGTGGAAGGCAGATCATCGGGGCCTACTTCGGCTTCGGAGTCAATGTTTATCGTAACGACCTGCGTGTAAAGCGCGAAAGCATTGCCGGCGATCACGTCAGGAACCTTATCAGGATCAGTTGACGCGAGCAGGCGGTACATAAGTCTCACGGTGCCGTCAGAAAGCGCCGTAACTTTATTGCCCTCGATCTTAACGTGCTCCGCACCGTCCAGAACGACTATCTCCGGGACGTTGACCGGCGTGCCGTCCTTATATTTTGCCGTAAGATCCAGCTCGCCCATACGGCTTTGCACGGAAGGGGAGAACGTGAGCGAATCCAGGCCTTCTTTTGCGGGATTGAGCTTAAGCGAATAATTTCCGCCTATATCGATCTTTACCGGAACGTATGAGAGCGTATTGCAGAAGTCCGTCGTTATCCCTCCTGCGCCGAGCAGATATGCATCGCGCGTGTTTGTGTGATTATACGTCCATGGCCAGGCCGTGATACCGCGGTACATAAGAGCGCGCACGAGGCGTTTATCGTTAACGCCGCTCGCGTTGAACGTCGCGTTTTCAGGAACGATCGTGTTTATGATGCTCTTTACTTTTGACTCGTAAGAGCTGTCGGAAGGCGTTCCCATCAGCTGACCCACTGACATTCCGGGCTCCGATTTCGGGAAAGCAGTTACGGCGGAATTTACGAAGGAGATCATGCAGCATCTGTTCTTAAGACCGTATTTTTCAACTAACTCTGCAACAGGCTTCTCAATATTCGCTTCCTTGATCTCGATAAAGAACATCACGTCCTCGTCTTTCAGCGCGGCGAAATAATCGTCAAGTGAAGGCAGTTTGACTTTTTTGTATTTGTTAAACGTGCCGTATCCGCCCGATTTTGTCACGAAATACGAATCGAGTTCGGCGGAAGTATGACTGTTTACCGTGCCGCTGCCTGTAGTGAGCGAATTCAGATCGTTATCGTGGTAGATGTAGATCTTTCCGTCGGAAGAGATGCGAACGTCGAGCTCTATGCAGTCTACTCCGGCCGCTATAGCCTCTTTCGCACTCTCGACGGTGTTTTCAGGCGCGGACGAGGGCAATCCTCTGTGTCCTATTACCATCGGATTTCTTACAAGGACGTACGGATCGTCCTTGTAAAATTTGTATGCCTCGATAAGCTTTTCGGGCGTGTCGGTGACAATGCCGTTGGCCCCGCTCTGGATCGAGTTGTGAAGCATTACGTCATCGTCTGCCGCGGCCGATTCGCTCACCCAGACCGTAATGAGGCGGTGCTGCATATACTCGACGTTGTCCTTGAGGGCAATTTCTTCGGAGATCACCGCGGTTTTTGCCGTGGCTTCGTTCGTCGCGTAAATGAGTTCGTCAAGTTTCTCCGGCGTGAGCTGATCTGCTCCCACCGAAGTCCAGTCCATCACGCCGCCTATCTTCTTATTTCTCTTGCGCATCGCCTGCATAAGTTCGGCGTTATCCGACATCAGGAGGCAGTCGACGAATTTGCTCTGTTTTAGATATTCGTTGATCGCGTCCGCCGCTTCTTCGGTCGAAACGTAGTATACCGGTATCATTTTGCGGAACACCTTCTCAGTTACTTCGGAAAGCGTCCCGATCGTTTCCTTTCCGTCGGAGCTGACGACATTTCCGTCGCCGCTGACGTGCAGAATGATATTTTCCGGCCTCTGGTCAAGTGCGATCAGGCGGTCAAGCTCTGTAGCGGACTCTGCGATCGCGACGGTCGCCGCCTGCGAAATTACGGGCGTAACCAGGAATTTATGCGAAGCATACTTATCTTCGACCACGGCGTCGGGGTCAACGACGTACGTGCATTCCGAGACTTTTATATTATCAACTTTTATCACCGAGAAGTTTGCCTGGATCCCGAGCCTGCCCGTCTTGAAATAATTCGCGATCGACATGAGCCCGTCGGAAATAAGCACGCGGTCATTCCCCACGTACTCGTAGACCATGTCGTCTGCGACAGAGATCTTGATATGGACCGGATTATTTAGCCCGAGCTCGACTTTGGACGAAGCGGTATTCATTACGTTCCAGTTTCCGGGAGACCGGATGGCAAACTCAACGCCGTTGCCCGCGGAAGTGCCTCTTCTGACGCACATGTGGTAGTAATTCTGATCGCTGTCCTGCTGCCTTACGACCAGCGACATCCATCTGCTCGTGTCTCTCGTTGACAAAAAACTGACGTCCGCTTCAAAAGTGACGTTTCCTTCCCGGATCTCGGCGGGCAACAGTACTTTTCCCAGTTCCACGCCTGTGGCGTCAATGATAAGGGCTCCGTCTTTTACGGCCGCGCTTCCTCCGTTTTTTAGTTCCGGATTAAGTTCCCAGCCTTCGGGCAGCTTTCCGTTTTCGGTCGCGTCAAAATTTTCGCTGTATATTTCCTTACCGGTTATCATGCCTGTCTGCGCCGCGTACGTTTTACGCGGTTTTGCAGGATCAAATATTGCGAGCGCCGCGGCAAGCATCACCGCCGCCATTGCGAGCGCCATAATTCGTACGATCCTTTTACCGAATCTAATTTTCATATTAAGCATCTCCTCAACAACTGTTCTGAACTGCTCAAAGGTGTCAATTAATTTTGAGTATTCTAACATCACCTGGGAGCAAAGTCAATTAAATGGCAAGTAGGCGAACCGGATGATAGCACGAATTTTGGGTCTCATGCGCTCCCTACATTAACTCGCATTTCGCTCAAACAAAATTCTTAGCTATTCATTCGGCTTCGCCAAAGAGAAGAAGATGAAAAGCGGCCGTGCGATTTGCTCATTTATACGGCCGCAAACACAAAAAAGTAGGAATGCGGCCGTACTACCTTCCTCGCCTATACGGCCGCAATTGGAAAAAACAGAGTTGCGGCCGTGCGAATTGCTCATTTATACGGCCGCAAATAGGGAAGAGGCGGA
>JAFWQX010000084.1 GCA_017508875.1 Clostridia bacterium
GACTGGAGTTCAGACGTGTGCTCTTCCGATCTACGGGACAGGGCTTTTTGAATGTCGCCATGCAGTTTCCCGGCGTTTCCTGCGGACTGATCACCAATCCGTTGGATGCCTGGCTGTTTTCTCAGATCAATGCGGGTAACTGCATTTCGCTCGCGCTCAATAAAGGTTTCGGCTGGGCTGCGGATATCAATCTCAAATATATTTTTGAGAAGCTGTTTGCCGATCCGATGGGGCAGGGATATCCTCTTCACAGGGCTGTAAGCCAGGGCGAGAGCAGAGAAAAGCTAAAAGACATAAACGCCGCGGCGCACAAGGATTTCCAGTCCGTGCTGAACGGCATCGACCGCGAGCTTATCACCCACGTTTTCACACACAGACCGTTTAAGGAGTTTATTGAGAATTATGGAAAAACTGAATTTATTTATTAATAACAAATACGTAGAATCCGCCGCGGATACTTATTATGACGTTTATAACCCGAGCACCGGCGAGATCATCGCAAAAGCGCCCAAATGTACCGAAAAGGAAGCCTCCGACGCAGTAGAAGCAGCGTACAGAGCATTTCCCGCGTGGAAAGATACTCCGGTACTTAAGCGCGTACAGATCCTTCACAACGTGCGGCGCATAATGGAAGAAGAAATGGATGAACTCACTATGAGCGTTGCCCGCGAGAACGGTAAAGCCTGGGAAGAAGCCCGGGGAGACGTTCTTAAGGCTAAAGAGGCTACAGAACATGCTATTTCCATGCCTTCACTGATGCTCGGAGATTCCATGATGAACGCTTCTTCGGGCTACGACACCGTGATGTACAGAGAGAGCGTAGGCGTCTTCCTGGGCATCGTACCGTTCAACTTCCCGGCAATGATACCGATGGGCTGGATGACGCCGCTATGCGTTGCCTGCGGCAATACGATCGTAATTAAAGCCTCGAGCTCAACTCCTATGACCGCTCTGAAATTTGCCGACATTTACAGGCGCGCGGGCCTTCCGGACGGCGTGCTCAACGTCATTACGTGCGGCCGCGAAGTTACGGACGTGCTTCTGGCCGATGAAAGGATCAAGGGCGTTTCTTTCGTAGGTTCTACTAAAGTCGGGCTTCAGATCTACGAAAAAGCATCTAAATACGGAAAGCGCGTCCAGACTCTGTGCGAAGCTAAAAACCACGCGCTCGTTATGAAAGATGCTCCGGTGAAACGCACCGCTGCAGGTATCATCAACGCTTCGTTCGGCTGTGCAGGAGAACGCTGCATGGCGCTTCCTGTAGTAGCAGTTGAAGAAGAGATAGCCGATGAACTCGTTGCCGAGATCGTAAGACTCGCGTCTCAGATCAAAGTCGGTCCGGCGTACGATAAAACCACCAAGCTCGGCCCCGTATACAGCCTTGCGCATAAACAGAAAATAATCGGCGATATCGAAAAAGGTATTGCCGACGGCGCCGTGTGCGTTCTTGACGGCAGGGACGTTAAGGTCGAGGGATTCGAAATCGGATTCTATCTCGGACCCACGGTCCTTGACCACGTAACGAGTGATATGTACGTTGGTTCACGCGAGATTTTCGGGCCGGTGCTCTGCATCAAGCGTGTTAAGGATTTCGAAGACGGTCTTCGCGTAATGAACGGCAATCCTTTCGCAAACGGTTCGGTAATATTTACGCAGAACGGTTATTTCGCGCGGGAGTTCACCAAACGTACGGACGGCGGTATGGTGGGCGTAAATGTCGGCATCCCCGTTCCCGTGGGTGTTTTCCCGTTCTCCGGCCATAAGAAGTCTTTCTTCGGCTCGCTCCACACGCTGGGTAAGGACGGCATGAACTTCTACACCGACGCTAAATGTGTGACGCAGCACTGGTTCGCAGAAGAGGAGAAGTCTTCGCAGAAGGTTTCCACCTGGGACGGAACGCTGAACGGATGATATTTTTAAGAGGAGTGGCTATGAAGCGTACAGTATTGATGATCCTCGCGGGCTTGATATGCATAAGCACAGTCACGAGCTTCGGCGGAGTACACGATCGTGATGTTCGCGCCCAGAGCGCGGCACAGGACGTAGTAATACCGACGTATATCTATGACTTTACTGACGATGAAACGTATACGCTCGGAGGCGGCGGACAGTGCTTTACTGAGTTTACCGACGAGGGACTTCTGTGTACCGCGGTAGAAGACGATCCCAACGTCGGGATCGGGCTTGCAGGCGAGGCGGGAAACGAAATGGAGTGGATATTGATCAAATTCCGCGGAAACGTCAATCATCCCGCCAGATCCGGAGAGATCTATTATACGACACCGGATTCTTCCTACTCCGAGAAGCAGGCAATAAAGTGGCGCTGGAGCAGCATTACTGACGATTGGCAGACGCAGGTCATCCATGCTCGTTCACTCGGTAAGATCGAAGACAACGTACTCGACATCAGGTACGACTTCCTGGCGGCCGGGGGGAGCAACTTCCCGATAGAAGAAGGTGAGAGCCTTGAGACTGCGTTCATCGCTTTCTTCAAAACCGAAGAGGAGGCTAATAATTTCGATTATGACGCTTATATTGCCTCGATCGCTCATTCTTCCGATCCGACTCCGCAGGTTAAAGAGAAATGGGATACGCCCGCCTTTGCCGAGCCTGACGTGACGCTCAAGGCGGACAACGTTGACGGTACTCTTAAGTTCGTACGCGAAACAGGCTCGGACAACGTGGTTATTTCTTACAGTACGGGCGGCAAGGATTTTTCGTATTCTTTGCCTTACAACGCGTATATATTAAACGGACCGCTCAAAGGAATTGACGACCTCGGACGCGCGCTTCCGGATCAGTTTACGATAATAAAACCTGACTACGTTGACCACGAAGACGAAAACCCGGTCAAAGTTGACGTCGAGCCCCGTACTATAGGCTTTTTCGGAGAAAACGGAAGGCGCTACGTAGGAATTTTCTACTTCCTCTGGCTCGGAACGTTCCATGACGTCAACGAAACTCCCAGAAATATCAGTAAAATAATGGAGCAGTACGGTACCGCGGCTAAAGATATGCCGGAGCTCTGGGCGACTGCCGGTAAAACGTTCTTCTTTGCCGAACCGCTTTACGGCTACTACCGCATGAATGACGAATGGGTAGTCCGCAAGCATATGGAACTGCTTACGAACGCCGGGATCGATTTCCTTTACTTCGACGTTACAAATAATTTTTTGTATGAAGAAAACGCGCTTCGCCTGATGAAGATCTGTCACGAGATGAATGAAGAAGGATTCCCTGCACCGAAGGTAGTTTTCTATACGAATACTGACGCTAAAATCCGCGTAAGACAGGCATATAAAGCCATTTACCAGCCCGGCCTCTATCCCGATACCTGGATGATGCTGGATGGAAAACCTCTCATTATCGCCCCTGAAGAAGCAAATATTGACGGGTTCTTCACCATCCGCGAGCAGCAGTGGCCGAATGAGGAAAAACGCGACAATACGTGGCCCTGGATCGACTGGGAATGGCCGCAGGAACTTTACGGCCTTAATAACAGCGAAGCGATCAGCGTTTCTGTAGCGCAGCACAGCGGAAACAGCGAATTTTCAACTTCGGGCCTTTACGGTTATAAGAAGAACAGAGGCAGATCATATGACGGTTTTGCCGATAACCATACGGCAGATTCGTATAAACTCGGAACGAATATCCAGCTGCAGTTCAACAGGGCGATAACCTCCGGAGTACCTTACGTGCTTGTCACCGGCTGGAACGAGTGGATCGCTTCGAGATACTCCGACGGAAAAGAAAAGGATCCGAAAAAGATCAGATTCATTGACACGTTTGATTACGAGTACAGCCGCGATATAGAAATGAGCCGCGGCGGATATTTTGACAATTATTACATGCAGCTTGCTTCTAACGTGAGCGCTATACGGGGCTCAGCGCCTGTAATTCTGCGTGACGACAGGCACCAGATAAACGTTACGGGTGATTTTGAACAATGGGATAAGGTGGCGCACTATTATTCCGATCCTTCGGGAGATGCTTCTGAACGTGATTCTATCGGTCACGGAGGGATCAAATACGAGAATAAGACCGGAAGGAACGATATTGTCCGCGTAAAAGTGACAGGCGACGCGACGAACCTGTATTTCTGTATCGAATGTGCGGAGAATATTGTCCACGGCAGCGGGTCGGACAGCTGGATGCAGATCTACCTGAACGTTGACGCCGATAAGAGCGGCTGGTACGGCTACGATTATATTCTGAACTACAAGCCTGAAAACGACTATACTACGACGCTTGCGCGCTACAGCGGCGCTGACGGTGCGTACGGTTTTACTCCTTCCGGGTCAAAACTTACGTATAAAGTTTCGGGCAATAAGCTTATGATCGGCGTTCCGATGGAGGAGCTCGGTATAGAATACTACGACCGTATCGAGCTTGAATTTAAGATCGCCGACAGCAGAAGTTCGTATGCGACAATGGAGCAGTTCTACGAGGACGGTGACGCCGCGCCTCTGGGACGAATGAATTTCGTATATCAGACTTATATTGAGAGCGTAAGCGGCTCGAACAAGACGCCTGTGGTTAAAACCGCTGACCGCGTTAAATACGCCGAAAACGAACCGGATATCACGCAAAGGCCTGACAATGCTCATAAAGAGTCTAAAGTAAACGGCTGGCTGATAGGCGGGATCGCACTCGGAGTCGCTGCCGCTGCTGCAGTCGTGATCGTGATCTTCGCACGTAAGGAGAAAAAAGCCTGATCGCGTTTAAGTATGATGAAAAGAATTTGCTGATAATATGGAAAGCCCCCGGACGGAAGGGGCTTTCTGCTTTTTATTCGGTTTACGCGGTTTTCACCGGTTTTTGCCGGTTTTCACCGAAAGACGCAAATCTTTCTTTTATACAAGAATTGTGATATAATAAAAAAGGCAAGTATGCCAGATGGTCGCGGGCACGGTACGAAAGAAAGTGTCTGAGGAAAGTCCGGGCTCCGCAGGGCAGGATGCCGGTTAACGGCCGGTGAAGGTGACTTCAAGGAAAGTGCAACAGAAAACAACCGCCCGCTTTTGAGGGTAAGGGTGAAAAGGCGAGGTAAGAGCTCACCGCCGCAGTGGTAACACGGCGGGCAGTGTAAACCCCATCCGGAGCAACACCGCGAAAGGGACGCTAAGTTGGCCCGACAGTCCCAAAGGTGGCTAAAGATGCGCGGCAACGCGTATTCGCAGATAGATGACCATCCGATACAGAACCCGGCTTACGGCATGCTTGCATTTGTTTTTGACCAAAGGGGTACTGTGATGAGAAGTATTTTCAGAAAGATCCTATTAATTTTCGCGCTCAGTATAATGATCATACTTCTCGGTATGCTTTTGGGCTGCTCAGGTAATAACGTTTACGAACATATTGATCCTTCCGGCGGCACACCTCAGAACGTTTCAGAAACCGATACTCAAAACAGCACTGCCGCTGCGGCTGCCTCTGAACCTGCCGGTACCGGAACTCCGAATAAAACTTTCGCTACAGGCGACGGTATAAGCTTTCACGTAACTCCTACGCCTTCTTCAGCTCCTTCGGAAACTGTACGTTCTCCGGGGAATACTCCTACGCAGGATCCTAATGAAATTTTCCTCGATGAAACTCCTACTCCCGAACGTCCCACGCCTGAGATCACGGCTGCTCCGGCCACCGACGTACCTCCTGCTCCCACTATACGCCCCACTCCGACTATGGAACCGATCACAGGCGATTATTACGGATTAACAGGAAAAACATACTCTGATTATCCTTATCTGAATTCTGCCGAAGAACTCTGGCGCATTGACAATATCATAAAATCCCTGATAACTGAAGATATGGACAGGAATGAAAAGATCCGCCTGATCCACGAATGGATGGTCAGAAATATTGCTTTTGACCAGACGCGCAGATCGAGGCACGTGAATCAGATCTTCGCTACGGGCAGGGCAACGTCTCAGGGCTATTCCGAGATGTTTGCGGTATTTATGGGCGAAATCGACATCCGGTGCAAGCTTATCTCCGGAACGGTCAGAGGCGAAAACCAGTCATGGAACGCGGTCAATATTGACGGCGAGTGGTACTACGTTGACGTCACAATGGACGATCCTCTTGTAGGCGGTCATTCCGATTATCCCGACGGGAGTAATCTTAGATATACTTATTTTCTTGTGACAGAATCTGCCATCTCTGCAGATCACACCGCATCAGAGGAGTTTCCATCTCCTTCCGCGACCTCGGGCAGATATCATGAAGAAGCAGTTAATAAGGCAAAGAAAGAATTGTTAACTAAACTGTCCGCAATGATCGGATCGGGCGAGGTCGAAAACGGATTTATTATCGACGGACCCGAAGATATTGACGATGCCTTTGTAAGTATCTGCAGCGCCGTATCCGGGGCGGCGGAAAACGGCGTCGCACCTTTCAGATTTACTGTTTATGCGATCTCCGGCACGTCGGAGTCTATAAAAGAACTAAGTACTGATCTTCTTAGACGTATCTCGGATTATGCAACGGAAGCTTATAAGCAAAAAGTCAACTGTACCATGAGAAGCCAGGAGCAGGAGCTGTTCGGAACTATGATATGCGAAATAAACCTTTCATGAAATGAGCGCTTGAAATAAGAAAGACTTGGATCAGAAGACAGACGGAGGAAGAATAAATTATGGCAAACCTTAATGAATACAAATGTCCCAGATGCAGCGGAGCACTCAGATTTGACGCCAAATCCGGAATGCTTGTCTGTCCGTTCTGCGATTCTCGGTTCGAACTTTCTGATTTTGAAGACGCCGATTCCGAGCTCGGTTCCGGGTACGATGAAGAAGACGGTTTCCTTAACGATTTCGGAAATACGTGGGCGGACGGAGAGACGGAAGGGTTGTACACTTACGTCTGCAAATCCTGCGGCGGAGAAATTGTCGGCGACGCTACGATGGCGGCGACGTCCTGCCCGTATTGCGGGAATCCTGTTGTCGTTATGGAAGCATTCGAAGGAATGCTTAAGCCCGATTACGTTATCCCTTTCAAACTTGATAAGGATCAGGCTGTAAAGGCATTAGGGAACCACCTTCAGGGCAAAAGACTGCTTCCGAAAGTGTTCCGCGATCAGAATAAGATCAAAGAAATTAAAGGCATTTACGTTCCTTTCTGGATCTTCGATACCGACACGTTCGGCGACTACGAATATGAAACGACGAAGGTCAAGAGATGGAGCGATAAATACTACGATTATAAGAAGACTACTTATTATCAGGTGCTCAGAGCCGGAAACCTTAACTACAGAGGGATCCCGATAAACTGCTCCGAAAAGATCAATGACGCGCTCATGGAATCGCTCGAGCCGTTTGACTTAAATGCCGCGGAACCGTTTCAGACGGCATATCTCGCCGGGTATCTGGCGGATAAATTCGACGTCGATACAGACGTTTCATGGGAGCGAGTAAAAGAACGAGTTTCGAATTCTTCCGCAGCGTATTTTTTTAATACGGTCAATGGGTATGACAGTGTAAGGCAGGACGGAGGCAGCGTATCTTTCCTCAAAAGGCACGCAAAATATGCGCTTCTGCCAGTGTGGATGCTGACAACGGTCTGGAACGGCCAGACTTATCAATTTGCAATGAACGGGCAGACAGGAAAGTTCGTGGGAGACCTGCCTATGGATAAAAAAGCGTACGCGCTGTGGTTCATTCTGACTACGCTCGGCGCCGCACTCGGAACGTTCCTGATCTCACTTCTGATCACGTCAATGTAAACGTAAGGAGGAATGAAAATGAAAACTGCAATTAAAAAATTATTGACCGCACTTTCTTCGGTATTCGCTGCGGCATTTATGGCCTGCACGCCGGTCATTGCCTCTGCCGCTTATGAAGACGGAACGCGCTCGACCGTATCGGTCTCGCCTTTGAGAGTTATCGTCTGCATCGGCATCGGACTGCTCGTCGCGTTTATTGTGACTTCAGTAATGAAATCCAAATTAAGGTCGGTACACTGGCAGAATTCGGCAAACGACTATATTGACAGCAGCAGTTTCAAACTGACGCTCGCAGAAGAAATCTACAAATATGAAAAGACCGAAAAGACCGAGAGGCCAAGGGAAAGAGATTCAGACGAATAAATAACAGATTTACACGAACGATTAATGATGAGCGGGGATTATTAAAATGGCTGACAACACTTTTATGAAAGAGTATAAGATCTGGTCTTCGGACGAATACTTTTTGCAATACAGAGATGAGCTTAATGCTGTATCCGGGGATCCTGAAGAAATCCGCGACCGGTTTTATAAAGAACTTGATTTCGGGACTGCGGGGATCCGGGGCGTGATGGGCGCGGGGCTCAACAGACTCAATACTGTTATCGTAAGAAAAGTCAGCACAGCTATTGCAAGATTCATACGTTCCAAAGGCAGTTCGGCAATGAAAAGCGGTGTCGTGATAGGTTATGACAGCCGCATTAACTCCGACGTATTTTCGAAAGAAGCGGCTTCTGTTTTTGCCGGATACGGAATTAAAACTTATTATCATTCGGAAATATCTCCTGTGCCTCTGCTCTCGTACAGCGTAAGAAATCTGAAGTGTGCGATGGGCGTGATGATCACCGCCAGCCATAACCCCAAAGAATACAACGGATATAAAGTGTACGGCCCGGACGGTGCGCAGCTTTCACCTGAGGACAGCGACGTAATAACCGGGAAAATGAAGAGGATCGTTGACCTCACAAAATTAAAATCTTTTGATTTTGACGAACTTCTTAAAGAGGGAAAGATCGAATATTGCCCGCAGACTGTTAAAGATACATATATGAAAACGGTAAGAGAACTGCTTCCGGAAGACTGCGCAGAACGTTCCGGTACGGGTGCTCTTAAAGTGGTTTATACCGCTCTTCACGGCGCCGGAGCTAAATTCGTACCTGAGATCCTGAAAATGACCGGCATAGGTACAGTTAAGACGGTTAAAGCTCAGATGGTCCCCGACGGCAGTTTCCCGACAGTGCCTGTGCCAAATCCCGAAAACGCCGACGTGTATAAACTTGCTTTGAAAGAAGCTAAAAAGATAGGCGCAGATATCATAATCGCAACAGATCCTGATTCGGACAGGACCGGAGCGTGCGTAAAACGCGAAGACGGAGAGTATCAGCTCCTTACGGGAAATGAGATCGGTGAGATACTCCTTATGCGCCGCATCAAATTGAACAGAAGTCCTAAACCGTTCGCCGTATCGACGCTTGTTTCCACGAGGGTCGCCGGCCTTATCTGCGAGGCGGAAAACGTTCAGTACATCGACGTTCTTACAGGCTTTAAATTTATCGGCGAGCAGATAAAACTGCGCGAAGAGAACGGCGACGGCAAATTCATATTCGGATTTGAAGAAAGCTACGGATACCTCGCCGGAAGCTATTGCAGGGACAAAGACGCCGTAGCCTCCTGTATGCTTATATGTGAAGCCGCGGCATATTATAAATCGCGCGGAATGTCTCTTATTTCTGCCCTCGATGAGATATACGCGAAAGTAGGTGCCCAGCATGAGATACAGACTTCGCTCGTACTTAGCGGTGAATCCGGAGCGATAGAAATGAAACGCATTATGTCAGCCGTACGCGGACTGCGCGAAAACGTGCTCGGCGATGCAAAACCTGAGTTTTATCTTGACCTTAAAGAAAACCGAAGGTACGTAAAAACCAAAAACGGTTCATTCCGCGCATATGAAGAAAAAGAGTTTCCCGTCTCCGACGTTTTATATTATTCTTACGATAATTTCTGGTTCTGCCTGAGACCGTCCGGAACGGAGCCGAAAATAAAGGTGTATTTCGGTGCAGGAGGCGCTTCAAAGCAGGAGGCGGTAAACAATACTGCCGAGCTGAAAAAACGCGTTATGGACCGTATAAAGGCCCTTTAAATCGATTCTGATCATACGGATCATCTGACGGAGTATTATCTTGCACGATTTTGTTCATCTACACGTCCATACTGAATACAGCCTGCTTGACGGTGCATGCAGGATAAAAGAGCTTTGCCGCAGGGCGGCAGAGTACGGTATGAGCTCCCTCGCTATAACCGATCACGGCGTAATGTACGGCACGGTCGATTTTTACGAGGCGTGCATCGATGCCGGTATTAAGCCTATTATAGGCTGCGAAGTATATACTGCCTCGAGGACCAGATTCGATAAGGATCCGATGCTCGATTCAGAATACGGTCATCTGATACTGCTCGCCGAAAACGATGAAGGCTACCATAATCTGATCAAAATTGTTTCCGCTTCTTTTACCGAAGGGTTTTATTATAAGCCGCGCACGGACAGGGAGCTTCTTAAAAAGTATTCAAAAGGCATCATTGCGTGCTCGGCGTGTCTTAAAGGCGACGTTCCTCAGCTGATATTAGCGGGAGATTACGAAGGCGCGAAGAAATGCGCACTTGAATTTGCCGGGATTTTTGGTAAGGACAATTATTTCCTTGAACTTCAATCCAACGGATTGCCCGAGCAGCTTACAGTAAACAGCGCCCTTCTGCGCATTTCAAAAGAGACTGGCATCGGGCTGGTGGCAACGAACGACGTGCATTATATTGACCCGTCCGACGCCAGAACTCAGGACGTTTTAATGTGCATCCAGACCGGGAAAAAGATCTCCGACGAGAACAGAATGAAATTTTCTACTAATACCGTTTATCTGCGCTCGAAGGAGGAAATGAACGAACTCTTCAGGAACGTTCCGGAGGCCCTCGACAATACCTGCAGGATCGCCGAACGGTGCAACGTTAAACTTCATTTCGGGCGTCCTGTCTTACCTGTATTTGATATTCCGGGAGGCCTCAGCGCGGAGGAATATCTCCGGAAGCTGTCGTTCGAAGGAGCTTCTGAACGGTACGGCGCTAAGCTGCCCGAAGCAGTTAAAGAAAGGCTCGAATATGAGCTCGGGATCATAAGCCGCATGGGATATTGTGAATATTACCTTATCGTATGGGACTTCATCAGATTTGCGAAAGAAAACGGAATTAAAGTCGGGCCCGGGAGAGGCTCGGGAGCCGGATCCATTGCCGCATACTGCCTTAAGATCACAAATATTGACCCGCTCAAATTCAATCTGGCATTCGAACGTTTCCTTAACCCGGAACGTATAAGCATGCCAGATTTTGACGTCGATTTCAGCGACGAGCACCGGAAAGACGTTATAGATTACGTGATCCGGAAGTACGGGTCAGACAGAGTCGCTCAGATCGTTACTTTCGGAACGCTTGCCGCAAGGGCGGCGATCCGCGACGTTGGCCGCGTTCTCGACGTTCCTTATGCAAAAGTCGATGCGGCTGCAAAGCTTATACCGTTCTCCGCAGGACCTGCGCGGCTGTCGATCCCGCAGGCGATCGGGTCAAATCCCGAGCTTAAGCAGCTTTACGATTCCGATGCGCAGATAAAAGAAATGCTCGACACGGCTGCTAAAATCGAAGGCGCGCCCAGAAACTGCTCAACTCACGCGGCAGGCGTCGTGCTTACGGAAAAACCTGTCACCGACTACGTGCCGGTACATAAAAGCGGAGATATCGTCGCAACTCAGTTTCCTATGGCTGTGCTTGAAAAGATCGGTCTGCTGAAGATCGACTTTCTCGGCTTGAGGACGCTTTCTGTCATACAGGACGCACAGCAGATGGTCCTGGATAATTACGGCGTGAATATAGATTTCGATGATATGAGCCACGACGATCCGAAGGTTTTTTCAATAATAAAATCAGGCCGTACTTCGGGCATATTCCAGCTTGAAAGCAGAGGTATGACGCGATTCCTCACTGAACTAAAACCCGATTCGCTCGAAGACATTATAGCCGGGATCGCGCTCTACAGGCCGGGTCCGATGGACCAGATACCGAGATATATAGAAAACAAAAAAGATCCTTCGAAGATCACTTATGAGACGCCTGAACTGGAACCGATACTAAACGTGACTTACGGGTGCATCGTGTACCAGGAGCAGGTGATGCAGATATTCCGCGACCTTGCCGGGTATACTATGGGCGCTTCCGATCTGGTCCGGCGGGCAATGGCTAAGAAGAAACACGACGTAATGGAAAAAGAGCGCGGCAGGTTCATTGACGGTGCTAAGCAGCGCGGTATCAGCGAAAGTGCGGCGGTGGCAATATTCGACCGTATGCCGACTTTGCCAGTTACGCCTTCAATAAAGCACACGCCGCGTGCTATGCCGTTGTCGCGTACGAAACAGCGTTTCTTAAAACGTATTATCCCGCTGAATTTATGGCCGGTATTATGAACAGCCTCGTAAACTGGCCTGAGCGCGTCGCAGTTTACATAAACGAATGCAGGCAGATGAAGATCGGTATACTTCCGCCGGATATCAACGCCGGGCAGGTGCGTTTTACAGTTAAAGAAGGCAATATAGTTTACGCGCTCGGTGCGATAAAGAACGTAGGATTAAGAAGCGTGGAGCAGTTAGTTGCAATACGCGAGAAGGGCGGACCATTCAGCTCTTTTTATGATTTTTGCGTACGTACCGTTAATACCGACATTAACAAGCGCACTGTCGAAAGCATGATAAAAGCGGGTGCGTTCGATTCGTTGGGAAATTCCAGACGGGCGCTTCTGTTTTCATATGAAGAACTGATGGACAATGCATCGATGTCCAACCGTTCACGCGCTCAGGGACAGCTTTCGCTTTTCGACAGTTCGGACGAGGACAAATTAAATAACGACGCGGTGAAGCCTCTTTCGGAATTTGAAAACAGCGAGCTTTTGTCAATGGAAAAAAGTGTTCTCGGTCTTTATCTGACGGGCCATCCGCTCCAGTCGTATTTTCAGGATCTTTCAAGGATCTGTACGCTTAATTCCGCTGACCTTTACACGTCTGAAGAGGGCGGAACTGCCGAATTCGGCGGCAATTCTCTAAAAGACGGAGACGAAGTGGTTATCGCCGGTATAATTACGTCGATCAAAAAGAAGACGACGAAGAGCAATGCAGTAATGGCATTTCTTACTGTTGAAGATCTTTTCGGAAGTTTTGAAGTTATTCTGTTCCCGAAATCGTATGAAAAGTACGGAAAACTGTTATCTCCGGACATGATCGCAGTATTTAACGGTCGTCTGAACGTACGTGAAGACGAGGAGCCTAATATATACTGCTCCGCTGTATCTCCTATAGATTCCTTTAAGGTGAAGAATGATACCGGATATGCCAGAGAAAGCGGAAAAGATTTTTACGTAAGAGCAGCTAAATTAGACGCTGTAAAGGCATTCTGCGGATTTTTTTCTTCGGGCGGAAAAACAGAAGAGATAAGGGTCTTTACGATCGGAAACGACGGAAGCAGGAGCACTGAACCTGCCGCAAAATTCAATATCATGTTCAGCGGCGACATCAAAAAAGCGCTCGAATCTATATGCAACTGATCAATGCTTTAACGAGGCTGCGATCGCAACTATTCCCGAAATGACCGGCTGATGCAGCAGGTATATTATCAGGCTGTGCCTGCCTATAAACGAAAGGATCCTGACAGGCAGGGCTTTATATGGAACTTTCGGAAGAAGCGATACCTGTTTTTTGTAAAGAGTTCTGCCTAAGAATACGCCCGTAATGAACCATCCGAGATGGGGAAGTACCGGAAAATAGTCTCCCGTAACGAAACCGTAAGGAACGAATCCGAAAATCGCAAGTATTCTGGCAAAACCGTTAAGGTCGTATGCTTTCTTTGTTATTATATATCCGCTTACGATCAGTAAAACGGCAACGGCCGGCAGTACGTATAACGGTATCTTTTTGATGAGCCCGTACAAGATCATACAGAAGCCCAGCAGATGCAATATGCCCCAGTATATAACAATATCTTTCCCGGCAAGCCCGGTAAGATACATGACGTAAGTGACCCAGGTGATCACCAGGCCCGCGCCTAAAACAATGAAGCCGCGTTTTAAAAAGCTGTGCCCCAGGGTGACGCAGATCCCGGAAAGAATTATGAAAAGAACACCTCCGTTTTCCTGTATGAAATCGAACCAGGCGGGGGTCTTTACGTTCATATCGAGGAAGTAAGTCAGATCAAATATGAGGTGGACAATAACTACGCCTATTATTGCGATTCCGCGAAAGGCGTCAAGTTCCCATATTCGTTCCTTTTTAACCTGACCAAATTCATCAGGCTGCGTATCGTCAACGTCGCTGTGTGAGATCGTTTTCATTCTTTTCCCGTTCTTTTTTTTGAGCCGTTTGTTTTTCCTTTCATCTACGGAGTGGCAGGATGATATTATCATAAATTTCCTGTTTTGTGAAGTACAGCCGAAGCGCGTGGAAGACATAATATAAAATATATATTATGTATTGGTTGACGAATTATGCTCAAATAATACGCCGAAAAAGCAAATAAACAAAGAGAACGTCGAAATTTGTCGATAAAAAGTTATTGCGTTTTTCGCGGCTGAATTGTATAATCACAACGCAGCATGATCGAAGAAAAATAATCAGCGGGGTGTATACGATGAACACATTGGAAACAGCCATAATATGGCCTGTGATTTTTATTGTTTTTACGGCGGGAATGATCCTCGGGATCAGAACTGCGCAGGTTTCTTTTAAACAAATCGAGCGCTACGGCGAAGAAAGCAGCAGCTTTTCGCCGTCAGACATCAGGAGGATCGTGGAGGTCGTATATGAGACGATTGATGATATTTAATAAAAAAGGGTTTATAACTGTGCCCGCGGCACTGATCCTCGCCGTAACATGTCTGTTCGAGCTTGTACTTGCGGATGCAGCCTCCTTGGTTTCTGCTAAATATTTCTACGATAAGCGGGCGTCTTTGGCGTTAGAAAGCATCCTGGCTTCATACGACAGCGTACTGTTTGCAAAATATGACCTGTTAGGGCTGAACCTGTCTCATTATAGTGAAGCGGAAACAGATTTCATAAAGTATATCAGCGAACCGGTGCGAGGTGACGTCATATCTTTTTCGCGGCTTCACAGGAAAGATTATGAGCTGAGTTTTCTTGACTCGTTTGCCAGACCTGACGGACTTAAAGATGCGATCTGTTCGCATATGAAATATAAGAGTGTTGCCAACGGAGCTGTTTTCATCGGTCAGGCGCTCGGCCTTATCAAAGATGCCGGTGAAATGACCGGCGCCGCAGCTGACGTTGCTGAAGGAGAAAAAATACTGTCAGAAGCAAAAGATGAACTTGAGGACTTAAAGATCAAGATAACAGGGCTTTTCAGCGGCGATTCTTTTTGCGTGAACGGGTACGTCAGCAGGAAATATCTTTTCCTGCTGTCGGAAGGACGGCTGATCTCAAAAGCCGTCACACTTGACTCTTTTAGCGACGGGGCGTCATTGATACGGGAGGCGCTTGAAGCGTTTAATTCATTGCTTTTTGTGTACCGGGGGTTGAATACAGATGCTTATAATATTATCTCGGATCTTAAATACAAAGCGGGTCAGATCGAAAAATGTGCTGAAAGGGCTGAATCGAGACTGTATGATATAAACGATGAAAGTACGAGAAACTCTTTGAAAAAAAGTATTGCCAGACTGAGAGCGGAAGCTACGGTACTGGCGAACGACGGACTTGTTGACCCGCTTCGAAATAACGTTGAAGAACTGAATAAACGCAGCGGTTATATCTCTGAAAATATACTTATGGTCGATGCCGTATACGCTGCTTCGGGTGAGCGGCTGCCTGATATTGACACCGATATCGACGTTTCAAAATTTTCGGAAAATCTGATCAACGCGCTTGACGATGCAGGAATCAGAACCGATCTTAAGTCAGATACTTTTTATACTGCGCCGGATGAAAATCTGATTGAATTCGATTCACGCAAAAAGAAACTTGAAGACCTGAACATATACTCTTCCGACTCATACGTTGTCCCTGATTCAGTATATGCCACGCTTCCTTCAGTTAGAGCAGACGTCCGGAGCAGCGGGTTTGAATTATTTGATTCATTCGAAGACGCGGACGGATTTATCCAAAAACTGACCGGTGCTTCTGAGCCTTACACTTTAAAAGAAGCGGGAGAAGATCTTTTAAATAAATATCTTATCTGTGACTATGCGGCGTCGTATCTCTCGGATATCAGCCAGAAGACTGCCTCGGCGGTAGGTAATGATTTTATATGCGAAAAGGAGTACGTTCTTGGAGGGCATAAAGAGAGCGAAGAAAATATTAAGAAGGTTTCGAATCTGTTGCTGGGGATCAGGTTCATATTTAATTTCGTGCATTGCTACAACGACGAAGTGAAGCACGGATTCGCATCTGAGATCGGAAACGCTATTGCCGCAGCACTTACCGGAGGCGCAGGAGGAGAATTGTTCGCGATACTGCTCATCGGAGCATGGTCGCTTGCCGAATCTTATATTGACGTAAAGGAACTCAGAAGCGGGAATAAAGTTCCTGTGATAAAGACGGAAAAGACGTGGAAAAGTTCGATCGACGGGCTTATCAGTATGATCGGTCCGGACAATGAAGAAGAGCAGGATGATGAGAAAACTTTTGCACTTGATTACGGACAATACCTTCTGCTTCTTATGCTGCTTACTCCGGCGGATACGGTGCTATACCGTATAGCTGACGTTATTGAGATCAATATGACTGATTACGTCGGAGAGAGATATATGCTCTCTGCAGTTTTTAATAAACTTTCATGTAAAGTAAAATACGAGCCTAAACTGCTTTCGCCGCTGTTTGGCTCATTCGGAAAGGAGAGGCTTGAAATTGAAATCAAAGAGACCGCTTCTTATTAAATTCAAGTCCCCGGGCGGATGTGAGGGCAGTTCCACTCTTGAGGCATGCATCATAATGCCTGCGGTCATATCTGTCCTGCTTTTCTTTATCTGCCTCCTTCAGACTGTCACGGCGCTTAACTGTCTTGATAAAGCGCTTATAAATACTGCGCGTATGCTCTCTGATTACGGGATACTGTATCATGAATACGGTTTGAAAGAATTAGAAAACAAAGCATTGTCAAAAATCGGTTCATTCCTTGAAGAGAAGACCGGCTCTTCCGAAGGCAGCAGCGTATTGTTTAAATTTGCGGGGTTAAGGGAATGTGCTTCGTCATTAGACGACGTTCTGTATACTCAGATGAGTGCGACTATATGCAGGTATTATCTTGATAAAGACCCGCTGATAAAAGACGGATATATAAAACTTGAAAAACTGTCACTTAACGGGAGCGCTTTTTACAATGAAGGGGATGATATCGAATTATACGCTTCGGCGATGGTTTTCGGCAGGATCAAAATAGGGACGAGTATAAAAACACGCGCCTGGATAAGGGGGAATGACCCGCTGCTCTCAATAAACGAATCAGGTACTACAGTCTGGGAACTTACTAATTTTGCGAGAGGTAAAATATTGCGTACGATCTTTGGAGGAAACCTGCCATATGATTATCCGGTGATTTCTGCATTCGATGAGGATACAGGTCTGGCAACGATGATAAAGAGCCTCGATTTTACCGGACCGTATTATGCAAGCGGTAAAAATATGGAGAAAGAGCTGAAGGAGATGATAAACAGACTTGATAAATTTGATTCATCGGACGGATATGAGTTAAAAGATGATTATCCCGTCATAAAAAACGGCATGATAAGGTCGAAAAAGCTGTTTCTGGTCATGCCTCTTAACGAACTGGGAGAAAAACAGGCGGAGGCTTTGAGAAATACTATCATTTTAGCCGGATCGAAGGGGATCAATATTGAGACGGTGCTCTATCAGAAGTCTTCGAGATTCGTAAAAGAAGATGAAACCGGCGGTGGTCAATAGCTTCAGGCATTCTCCTGTACTATTTCGCTTCACTATTTCTCTTTACTTTAAAGTGTTTTTCGTTGTATAATCCGATCAGACCTTGATGAAGGTAACAGGTATTTTTCAAATATCTTCGGAGGAAATATGAAAACAGCTTTTTCAACACTCGGATGTCCTGACTGGGACTGGGACGTGATTTTAGCGACTGCAAAAGATATGGGGTTTAACGGCATAGAGATAAGGGGTATAGCTAATGAGATATACGCTCCGAAGATACCGGAGTTTCAGCATGCCCGCATAGAAGAGTCCGCCGCGAAGCTGAAGAAAATGAAGCTTGAGATCAGCTGTCTTACTTCTGCCTGTTATCTTTATGATAAACAGACCGGGGACAGAATGATAGCCGAAGGGAAGGAATATATTGACCTCGCAGAAGCGCTCGGCGTTCCTTTTGTGCGCGTACTCGGAGATAAGGATCCTCAGCCCGGTAAGGATATTGACGACGCATACGTCGCATCGGCGCTGAAAAAGCTCTGCTCTTACGCGAAAGGGAGAGGAGTTACGGTACTTATCGAAACCAACGGTGTTTTCGCCGATTCTAACAGGATGCTGAAATTGCTTGAACTCGTAGACGACGAAACTCTCGGAGTACTTTGGGACGTGCATCATCCGTACAGATATTTTTCCGAAGCGCCCGAATATACATGGTCGCTGCTGCATGACCGCATAAAATACCTCCACGTTAAAGATTCCGTACTGCTGCCTGACGGGAAACTCCGTTATAAAATGATGGGATACGGAGACGTTCCGCTTGAAGAGACTTTGAAGCTTCTCAAAAGCAGCGGATATGACGGATATATCACTCTCGAATGGGTAAAGCGCTGGTATTCAGAGCTTGAGGAGCCCGGAGTCGTATTCATGCAGTTTAAGAGTTATGTAAACCGAAAACTCAGATGATGGAGTGTTAAAATGAATCTGTATTCTGTTGGCCTTGTGACGGACGATGAAAAAGGTTTTGACCTCGCCGCTGTGATCGCGAAAAGCGGGTTCAGCGTATCGCTGTATATGACAGTATTTGATACGCTTACCGATGAAGAGCAAAAAAGCCTTATGGCAGATTGCGCCGAACTAAATATAAACGTGAGCACAGACCTGGATTCTTTCGCCCTTGCGCTCGAATCTCCCAAAAAGATCTTCATGTACAGCTCCTCTTCGGATTTTAACGCAAAGATCCTGCCGGGACTGCTTTCTGAACTGAATCCCGATGACGCGCTTGCGAATCTTTGCGATATGAATTTCAGCGAAGCGGCTGATATCGTTGAAGAACAGAAAAAACGCGGCGTTTTTTATCTTCCGACAGGCTTTCCGAGAGCTAGGATCGATGTTGAATCAGGCATTTCGATCATGCCCGGAGGGTACTACGAAGGTTATGAAAAAATGCGCGGAGTGTTCAGCGAGATCGCAGTGCGCGATGAAGAGGGATTCGTATGCTGCCCCTATATAGGTCCTGCCGGATCTGGTCAATACGTTAAAATGGTTGTTAACGGGCTCGAATATGCGCTTCTGGAGATCAATGCGGAGCTGATAAACCTTATAAAAGCATTCTGCACGAAGGAAAACGATGATATTATCGAGATCTTATCGGATATTAACAGCACCGAATCGGAATCTTTCTTTCTCGAAATGTTTACGGATATTTACAGCAGATATGATTCCGTGACGGGGAAACCGATAACCTCTCTTGTCTCTGATTCGGTAGAATACGGCAGAAGCGTCGTCTGGCTCTGTAATGAAGCTATGAACCTCGGAATACCGCTATCTACCGTTAATGCGTCCCTGGAACTTAGATTTCTTACCGCGCTGAAAAGCGAAAGGATCGCATCGTCCAAGATAATAGGCGATATCGATATTCAGAAAGTGCCTGAGCAGAACAGAAGGCTGTTTATCGAAAGGCTCAGGAAAGCAGCATATCTTGCGGGGATCTGTGCATTTGCTCAGTGCTTCGGCCTGCTGCGCAGCGCTTCCGAAAAATATAACTGGGATCTTGATATGCTGGCTATTTCACGGACTATGCAGGTGAATTCGTATACGAGATCCAGATGCCTTAACCGAATAATCGAAGCGTTCGACAGAAATTACAAGCTTCACAATCTTTTTACCGATACTTATTTTCAGAAATGCGCTTCATCATACAGCAGCAGCATACGTTATATAATAGCGATGGGAATGTCTGGCGGTATCCCTGTTCCGGCGATGACGGCCGCGCTCGAATATATTGACCAGTACAGGTCAACGGATCTCGGCTCCGGAATTATTCAACTTTCCAGAGATTACGTTATAGGATCAGGCTACCAGAGAATTGACCGGCCCGGCGTGTATAATGCAAACTGGGAGGATCAGGAAAGACTGATACGTGAAAAAATGATAAGCAATTGACCCGGAAGGGCGGTTTCTGCGTTATTCAGCAGGCGTATGGCGGCCTTTGGTCCGTTCGACATACTCCTGCTCTTTTTTTCTGTCTTCTTCGTAACGAATATCTTTTTTAGTCGCTGAGTACATTGACGCGGTAAAATACGCATGGATAAAAAACAGTACGGCGCCGGTGAATTTGAACGGGATGCCTGTGAAACGTGAGATCATAACCATAAAATCCTGAAAACCGATCGTCCACCAGCTGAATATTGTGAAAAAGCCTGTCAGCCCGTTCGGCTGGCCCTGACCTGCGATATAACCGGCGAAAAACAGAATATAAGAAATAACGCCGATCATCTGATAGAAAAAAATGCCTTTAGTGACCGCAGTCTGCCTGCTTATGCGGCAAATGATGCAAAACGGAACGTGTATAAAGTAGAGTACAAGGCTGAGCGTAAACGCAAGCGGCGAAATAACACTGTTTTCAACGTCAGCTTTCGAAAGACCGAATATGAAAACAGCGAGCACGTTCATGACTATTATCAATGCTGCAAGCAAAATACTTTTAATATTCGGATTCAGTCCGGAAAGCAATTTATTCATAAAATCAATCCCGCAGATCCTTGAAATAATAACGCGGTCTTCCTGTACGGCCCGGCCGCAAATAAAGTATATCATAATATAAAAACCATTTGCAAATCACATGCTGAAGGAATATAATAACAACACGTTTTCCACGTGACTTTAAAAAAGGAGTAGAGGACAATGGGATTTTTCAAAGAGTTTAAAGAATTTGTAATGCGGGGCAACGTTATCGATATGGCAGTCGGCGTTGTTATCGGCGGTGCGTTCGGTAAGATCGTTACGAGCCTGGTCAATGACGTGGTCATGCCTCCGATCGGTCTCGCCATTGGCGGTGTCGCTTTTTCTGAACTGAAAGCGACGTTAAAACCCGCTATTCTGGCAGAAGACGGAGAAACTGTCGTTAAAGAAGCCGTTACCCTGAACTACGGTAACTTCATCCAGACCATTCTTGAATTCCTTATCATTGCGCTTTGCATCTTCATTGTAATTCGCACGATCAACAAAATAAGGAAAAAGATCGAAGAGAAGAAAGCCGCTGAAGAAGCAGCAAAAGCAGCCGCAGAAGCCGCAGCCGCTGAAGCAGCTGCCGAAGAAGCTCCCGCAGCTCCGACTGAAGCTGAGCTCCTTGCAGAGATCAGGGACCTTCTCAAAAAAGAAAAAGGCGAAGCATGAACGTAAGTTTATGAAGTGTCGATGACATGGTCCAATTTAAATGCCCGGCCGATCCAGCCGGGCATTAATTGTATTCGGACCGATCGACTTAAACGTTGAAACGGAACAGCGTAACGTCTCCGTCTTTCATCACGTACTCTTTTCCTTCCGAGCGGACAAGGCCTTTTTCCTTAGCCGCGTTGTACGATCCGCAGGCCATAAGGTCATCGTAGGCAACGATCTCTGCGCGTATAAATCCTTTTTCAAAATCCGAATGGATCTTTCCCGCGGCCTGAGGCGCTTTAGTCCCGTTCGTAATAGTCCAGGCGCGTACTTCCTTCGGCCCCGCGGTGAGGAAACTGATGAGGCCTAAAAGCTTATAACCTGCTTTTATCAACTGATCAAGCCCGGATTCTTTAATTCCGAGTTCGGTCAGAAATTCAATGCGTTCATCGTCCGGAAGGGAAGCTATCTCTTCTTCAAGCCTGCTGCATACGGTGATCATCTCTGCATGTTCGGAATCCGCAAGCGCTTTCAGTTCTTTTACAAAATCCGAGGCGTAAGGATCGGCAACGTCGTCTTCAGATATATTTGCCACGTAAATTATCGGTTTTGAAGTCAGCAGAAACAGCGACTTAAGTACTTCTCCCTCTTCATCACTCAATTCGAGCGATCTCGCGGGCTTTTCTTCACCCAGATGTGCTTCGATTTTTTTTAGAGTCTCGAGTTCGGCCAATATCTTCCTGTCTCCGCTCTTCGCCATTTTCCCCGTACGTTCTATCCTGCGTTCCACCTGTTCAAGGTCGCTGAGGATCAGTTCGAGATTTATAGTTTGCACGTCTCCTGAAGGGCTTACCGAATTTTCAACGCGAATGATATCGTCGGAGGCAAAGCAGCGTACAACGTGTGCGATAGCATCGCATTCTCTGATATGAGAGAGAAATTTATTTCCGAGCCCTTCGCCCTTGCTGGCGCCTTTCACCAATCCGGCGATGTCAACGAATTCGATTACAGCAGGCGTTCTTTTTTCGGGGGAATACATCTCGCAAAGCCTGTCGATACGCTCGTCAGGTACTGCGACCGTTCCGACGTTCGGCTCAATGGTGCAGAAAGGATAGTTTGCACATTCCGCTCCTGCTTTTGTAATGGCATTAAACAAAGTACTTTTTCCTACGTTCGGTAATCCGACGATTCCTATTTTCATATTCTCTTCAGCTCCGGATTTATATTAAACGGCCTGGCTTAAATGCGACCGTATACGGAATTATACCATCTTATTCAATTATTCTCAATAAAAACAACATTGAGAAAACTGCAAGAAAATATTATAATATCTTTCGGACTGTTTCAGCAGCGGCTGTACAGCTACTTTCAGGAAAGGGATTCGAAATGGGACGCGGAAACGAGATCATATTAATCGACGATGACGATCAGACGTTTAACGTTATTTCGGGTTCTGACTGTCTGAAACGGTTCGCGGTAAGGCGCATACAGTCAGGATCGTCTTTGGATGAGTTTAACAATGCTCTCGGAAAAAACGCGGAAGTTATTGACGGGGCAGGAGCTGTTATTATTGAGCTGGATTTCGGAGGCGGCTTTGACGGTATTGACCTGTTAAAAACGCTAAGCGAACGGTTCGCTGGTATTCCGGTCATTGTCCTTACGGGCAGGAAAGATCCTGCGGACGCGGCGATCGCGTTAGAGCTCGGGGCGTTCGACTATGTAAGAAAACCTTTTGACGAAAGAGAGCTTTGCGCACGAATAAAAAAAGCGATCAGGTATAATTCAAGAGCAGGAGCGCCAGCTCCGACAGGTACGTACCGCACAGGCTGTTACGAAGTGAATGCCGGCACGCTCACGGTAAACAAAAGCAGTTATGCTGTAACGAATCGAGGTGTTCTTTATGCGCTGCCGCCCAAAGAAATCGAACTGCTGTTCTTTCTCGCATCCTGGACCGGCGTTACTTTTTCAAGAAAGGAACTGCTTGAAAAGGTCTGGGGGTTCGATTACTTCGGGGCAACGAGGACTGTTGACGTACACGTGAGGCGGATTCGTGAAAAACTGTATGCTCCGGGCAATGACTGGTCGATCGATACGGTCTGGGGCGCAGGTTACCGCTTTACGTTAATTAGTAATGATGGGGAGAATTAGTAAAGATACACAGAGGTGTTAATTATGAGTGACGAAATCAATATTGAAAAGAACAATTTATCAGATCTTGAAAATGTAGCTGAATCTGCTGCTGAAAATGCAGCTGAAACTGTAGCCGAAACTGTAGCCGGAACTTCAGCTGAAACTGCCGCCGAAACTGCCGCTGAAACCGCTGCGGAAACTGCCGCTGAAGCTTCCGCCGAAACAGGCGTGGAAACCGCTGCGGATATTCAGGCGGAAGAAAATGCTTCCGCTTCGGAAGAGCAGTCCTTTCATCATTTCAAAGATTTTTTAAACAGTTTGTCTGAGGCAGCCCCGGACGATACATTACGTCAGGCTGATGACGCAGACGCCGTAAATGCGTCTGAGACCGATGAAGAACCTACACCTGAGGCAATAAAAGCATCTCTCAAAAAAGTTAAAGCTGAATACAAATCGTTAAAAGCAGCGCAGAGGGAGGCAAAAGAACGCGAAAGAGAACGCACCGGCAGAAGCGGCAGAAGAGTTTTGTTAACAGTCATTATCTCATTGCTGTCGTCAGTTATATGCTGTATGCTCCTGTTTGTTTTTATGTTTCTGTTCCCTTCAAGAGATACGAGCCTTTTCGCTACGCTTGCAAAAAAATACGCCGGAACGAGGACCGTTTATACTAACGATACTTCTTCTCCCTCGAAGGTCGGTGATACTGAGATCGCCCCCGGATCAGAAGTAACGATAAACGTCGAAGGCGAGTTCTCCGCCGCCGCCGCATACGCGAAAGCCTCGGAATCGGTAGTTTCGATCGTAACCGTAAGAACCGGTACCGGCACGGACGGAAAGCCTACCGAAACACCGATCGCCGAAGGAGCTGGAGTAGTAGTATCTGAGAACGGGGAGATATTGACGAACCACCACGTGATCAGCTCGGTAATTGACACCAAAACAGGCGGGATCGCGGCCGGAACCAAAATTTACATTTATTTTGACAGCCCCATCAGCCGCCCGTATCAGGCAGTATCGATCGTAGGATATGATCAGGAATTTGACCTCGCCGTAGTGAAGATAGAACGCACCGGACTTAAACCGATCGAATTTTTCGATTCTGACAAACTTACCGTTGGTGAGTCTGTTATCGCGATCGGAAGCCCGGGAGGTCTCGAATTTATGGGTTCCGTATGCGACGGAATAATAAGCGGACTGAAGCGCACGGTAGTTTCGTCTGATTCCGGGGCAACGCTTTATGATATGATCCAGATGACCGCTCCGATAAATCCCGGAAACAGCGGAGGCGCCGTCGTGAACAGCAAAGGACAGCTCGTTGGCATAAGCGTCATCAAGATCGTTGCCGATAATTACGAGAGCATGGCTTTCGCAATATCTTCAAATACCGCCGCGCGCATAATCAAATCGTTCAGACAGTACGGAAGATACGTAAAACCGCTTCTCGGCGTCACGATCAACACCCTTTACGGCTGGCGCGATGCGGATGAAAACGGCTGGCCTCTTGGCAGCCTCGTAGTTGAAGTGTCAGAGCAGAGCGGCGCTTTTAAGGCCGGGATACTGCCTGAAGATATCATCGTTGAGATCGGCGGCAGCGCGACTCCGGATTACACGAGTCTGAGAACCAATCTGCTCAAATACGCGCCCGATGACGAGGTAGTCTTTAAAGTATACCGCCCCTCGGAAGATAAATATTACGAATTTACGGTAAAACTTACCGCCGCCTGAAGCGCGTAACTGATAACATGGAACGAACCGAACTCAATGAAATCATAGCTCTGTTAAGAGCGCGCTATCCGGACGGGGACAAATGCAGCCTCGGATTTAACTCCGCATTCCAGCTTCTGGTAAGTACGATATTGTCCGCTCAATGCACCGACGTCAGGGTCAATAAAGTAACTCCCGCTTTGTTCGCACGCTTTCCGGACGCGGCAAGTATGGCCGCTTCTGATATTGACGAACTCGAATCGCTTATCAAATCGTGCGGCCTTTATCATTCGAAAGCGGTCAATATCAGGAATTGTGCCAGGATGATCGTCGATGATTTCGGCGGAGAAGTACCTGATAACCTTGACGACCTCGTGAAACTTCCCGGGACAGGCAGAAAGACCGCGAACCTTGTGATGGGGGAATGGTATAAAGAACCGGCCTATGTAATTGACACTCACGTAAAACGCATCTGGCATCTTCTCGGGATCTCTGACAGCACTTCTCCGGAGTCGATCGAGCGGGATCTCAGGGCACTTATTCCGCCGGACGATCCTTCAGCCGCAGATGCGCTCGCGCTCTCACATCTGCTGATTACTCACGGGCGAAGCACGTGCGTGGCAGGGAGACCTGAATGCGGCAATTGCTGTTTAAAAGAGCACTGCGCCTTCACTCGTCATATTGCCCTTTGAACGCGATTATGGTAAAATTAAATATAAAGCACGGCGCATAAAAAACGTACGCCTTGCCGCTTTGGCCAAATAAACAACTACTTACCGCGATAGGCAGGCTGAAACTCTAAAATGAAAAACCACAGCAAAATAATGATATGCTCGTCAGTAATAATAGTAAGCATCCTTGCGCTCTCCATATTCTGGTTTACGCAGCTGGTGCTCACGTCTGCCAATAACACGGTCACCGATCCGGAAAACACTCCTGATTATCAGGATAGTCAGAACGGCCCGGATCTTTCACAAATCTACGTATCCCATTCATCAGGCTATTATGAGACCGCCATTAAACTCGAAATGTATCCGCCGGAAGGTTACGACATTTACTATACCGTAACTATGTCTGCGGCGCGAAGTCTTACTGACGGAAGATATGCCCCCACAGGCGAACCTTATTTCTTTATCGGGGGTAAGGATCCGGATCCTTCAAAACTTGATACCGAAGAACGTGAAGCGTACGATAATTCACTGTTTAATTCTACGGAAGGCCGGATGCGGACGTACAAATATACCAAGCCTCTCGATTTTGTAAATATGAGTACTTTCGCTTCGCAGGTGATCACCGTAAAGGCCGCGCTGTTCAAGGATAACGTCCAGCAGTGCCCGGTCAGGTATTTTACGTACATTCTGGGAAGTATCAAGGGCGATAAATCGTTCGAAGATATATACGGCTCGATGCTGATCTCTATCACGATCGACGATGAACTCCTTTACGATTACGAGCGCGGCATATTTATCAGCGGTAAGAAATACGACGAAGCTATGGAAAACGGTATCGCGATCGACCCGTGGACGCCGAGAAATTACAACCAGCGAGGCGCCGAATGGGAGAGGCTCGCACACGTCGATTTCTTTGAAGAAGACGGGACGCTCGTGCTTTCTCAGATATGCGGAGTCAGGGTCGCGGGCGGGACGAGCCGAGGGGCACAATACAAATCACTGAAACTTGTCGCAGGCCCTCAATACGACGGAAACGAAAGATTCAACTATCAGTTTTTTGAGGGTGCGAAAGACGTTAACGGCGAAAGCATCACTTCTTTCAAAAAGCTCGTTCTGAGAAATCCGCGAAACGACATAGGCGGGACAATGATCCGCGACCAGCTGCTTCATAAGCTCGGCGGCGACGTAGGCGTTGATTATCAGGAAGGCCGTAATGCAGTGGTTTACCTCAACGGCAAATACTATTCGATCATGTGCCTTCACGAATCTCTTGACGCCGACTTTATGGAAGACCACTACTTCGTGAATAAGAATAACGTCGCGTCCTTCCTCATCAGATCCGATCAGTACCTGTTCAGATACAAACAGGAGAGCGGAACCGAAGAGCAGTTCAAGTGCTTCCTGTCGGATATGAATTATCTTATCCATAATGATTTTTCCGGGAGTGACGGACTTCAGAAGATCAGAGAAGTTATTGACGTCGAAAATTTCTGCAGATATATGGCTTATCAGTTGTTTATCGTAAATCTTGACTGGCCCCATAATAACGTCCTCGTATGGAGATATTACGGGCCTGAGAACTCATCGGTAACAGCTATGGACGGAAGATGGAGATTTGTGCTCAAGGATCTAGACTTCGGTCTGAATGATCCGGATACAGACACGTTCTCGCGTACGCTGAACGACGGACTTTACGGAAACGAGCCGTGCCTCGGACCCGTGCTTAAGAATTTGCTGAAGAACCGCGCATTTACGCTTATTTTCCGTCAATGCTGTTATCAGGTGACCGAAGTTCTTAATGAAGATTATCTGATCGAGAGGATTGACCGGGAGGTCGATGAACTCAGCCTCGATATGGAAATATTTTCTCTTTATAACGGCGTCGGGATCGATGGCTGGAAAGCGTATTTTGAACAGTGGCGTGATTTTGCAAGACGAAGGAAGGATTACTTCCTTAATTACCTCGAACATTATGCGCCGGTTTGATGTTTGATGAATAGATATATTGATACTCACGCGCACTACGCGGACGAAGCATTTGATACGGATAGGGACGAACTGATAAAAAAAATGTTCGAAAGCGGAGTCGTTTGCATAATTGACCCCGCCGTAGATCTTGCGTCTTCTGTAAAAGCGCTTGGAATTGCCCGGAATTATAATAACTATTACTGCGCGGCCGGTATACACCCGCATGAGGCCGGAGGGGCGACGGAAGAAGATTATAATAAACTCTCAGCTTTGATAAAAGACGATCTCAAAAGCGCTGAAAGGAAGATCGTAGCCGTGGGAGAAACCGGACTTGACTACCATTACGATTTCTCGCCGAGGGATATTCAGATCGAAAACTTCCGGAAAAATATCCGTCTTGCGCTCGAACTTGGACTTCCTCTTATTGTTCACGACAGAGAGGCACATGCGGATTGTATTAAGGTCCTGCTCGAAGAGGGCGCTTTTTCCGGGAAAGTTCTGTATCATTGCTATTCCGGAAGCGCTGAATATGCGCTCGAACTGCTCAAGTACGGCTGTATGTTCTCATTCGGAGGCGCGGTGACGTTTAAGAACGCGAAGAAATTTGACGAGATTTTGAAAGTGATCCCGCCTGAGAATATCCTGCCAGAGACCGATTCGCCTTATATGGCTCCTGTACCGCTTAGAGGCTCAAGAAACAACTCAATGAATCTGCAATATATTTACCCGCGCCTTTCGCTGCTGACAGGCCTGGACGAAGCAGATTTTGAAGCTAAGATGACAGAAAATACGAAAAGATTTTTTAACATTTCAGATATTTGAAATCAATCAGAAAGGGGAGATGTATTTTGGCTTCAACTTACACAGTGATCGAAAATCCGTTTAAAAAGATCACACCTGAAACCAGAAACAAACTCAAAAAGTTCGTACCGCTGATCATTATTGCCGTTATTGCGATAATAGTGCTTTCATCGTGCTGGTACACGGTAAAAGAAACAGAAAGCGCCGTAGTAGTTACGTTCGGAAAAGTCACGTCTGTCGTTGACGAGGCCGGTATACATTTTAAAGCGCCGTTCGGTATCCAGAAGGTAAACAAGCTCGAGGTCAACGTAATAAAGAAAGTTGAGATCGGCTTCAAGACGCTCGATAACGGAACCACTGTCAGCGTTGACAACGAAAGCAAGATGATAACGGGCGATTTCAATATTGTCAACGTCGATTTCTTTGTTGAGTACAGGATCTCGAATCCCGAAAAATACCTTTACAGCAGCGTTGAACCCGAAAAGATCCTGAAGAGCCTCGTTCAGTCGCAGATAAGGACCGTCGTAGGCTCGTACGGCGTTGACGACGTGCTCACCACTCAGAAAAACGCGATCCAGGGAGAGATAAAAGATTCCATATACAATGAGCTTCAGGAGTACGACTTCGGAATAACGCTGGAGAGTGTAAAGATCCAGGATGCAGAGGCGCCTAACGCCGAAGTGTCCCAGGCGTTCAAAGCAGTCGAAACGGCAAAGCAGGGTAAAGAGACGGCTATAAACGAGGCTCAGGCATACGAGAACGCCGAAATACCGAGAGCCGAAGCTCAGGCCGATAAACTGCTTCAGGACGCGCAGTACAGGAAGCAGAACAGGATCAACGAAGCGAAAGAACGCGTGGCGATGTTCGAAGCGATGTACAGCGAATATATCCTGAATCCGGATATTACAAAAAGACGTATGTACTACGAGATGATCGAAGATGTGCTTAAAGAGGTCAAACTTATTATTATGACCGACGACGGCAACACGCAGGCACTGCTTCCGATCGACAAACTTTCGTAAAAGGGGGCGGACAATATGAAAAAAGGATTGAAAATATTTCTGATAATTGCCGGCCTGTTTCTGCTGTTCTGCCTCGCCAACGTTTTCTATACGGTGAATGAAGACGAGTATGCTCTGCTTATGCGCTTTTCGAAGGTGGAATCCGTGGTCGATAATTCAGGGCTGCATTTTAAAGTGCCGTTCATTGACAGTGTAAAGAAGCTCAAGAACAACGTGCAGCTTTACGACCTGCCCGAATCTGACGTATTGACGTCCGACTCGAAAGCGATGAGCGTTGACAGCTACGTACTGTGGAAAATAAGCGATCCTCTGCTGTTTTACAGAACGCTCGGTACAAATTCTGAAGCCAAAAGCCGCCTCGATGCGTCAACGTACAACGCACTTAAAACCATCATCGGTACGATGCCGCAGGAGTCGATCATACAGCTCTCGGAGAGCGAGGGCAAGAACGATCTTAATAACCGCGTTTTCGATCAGGTAAAGGCACTTACCACGCCTTACGGGATAGAAGTTACGGACGTTAAGATCAAGCGCTTTGATCTGCCCGGTGAGAATGAATCCGCTGTGTTCGAACGCATGATCGCCGAGAGAAACAAGATAAAGCAGACTTATATAGCCGAAGGTGAAGCGGAAGCTCAGAAAAAGCGCAACGACGTAGACAAGAACGTAAATATCATTATTTCGGACGCTCAGGCGCAGGCGGAGGCGATCGTTGCCGAAGGCGAACAGGAATACATGAAAATGCTTGCCGAGGCGTACGATACTCAGGAAAAGCAGGATTTCTACGCGTTTATAAAATCGCTCGATGCGCTTAAGGCCTCGCTGATCGCGCAGGGCGAAGGAACTCCGGCAGGGGAAAAGATCGTGGTGCTTGGGCCGGATTCGGAACTTGCTAAAATCTTAAAAGGCGACAGCATATCCGGACAATAAGGAGGATTATTTTATGAGAAGAATTTTGACTGTTTTACTGGCATTAGTTCTTACGTTTGCACTCATTCCTGCAATTTCTGCCGAAGAATCACAGGAAACGGAAAACCTTGTTTCGAACCTTTCAGGTGATATTTCCGGACTTGCGGTAGACGTTTCGGCATACGAAGGAAGCTCTGCGGCTATGCAGTTTGTTCTGCTTTCTCCGGCACTTAAGATAGAAGTATGCTGTCCGACCTGGAGCAGACCGGGAGGAGGATACTTCACGATGTCTCTCTTCAAATTCGACAAAGACTATTCGTCAACTGTTGCCGGAAGCCCCGTCGCATCTGTACGCTACGATGAGTTTGACGATAACCAGTGGCTGAGCCTTGATTTTACGGCGGATAAGCCGCTGGAAGCGGGTGAATATATTGTCATCCTGGATGAACCCGAAGTCGGACAGCCTTCAGGAGTATGGCTTGATAAAGCGACTGACAAGCAGCTTTATTTCTCTGACGGGTTCTATGACGAAGCCCATTCACTCAGAAGCCGCGTAACTTTCCTCGGTAATCCGGAAAACACTTTCGGTACGCCTTTGAAACCTGCGGAGGAGGAGCACGGAACGGATACCGAACATTCCGATGAGCCCTATATGGATTTTACTATCTTCTTTAACGATCCGGACTGGGACTATATTCTGTCGCCTCAGATGGGTGTATCGACCGAATTTGAAGAAGACCATCTTCTGATCACCGTAGGACCTGCTTCGGATGATCCTCAGCTCATCGTTATGCTTAACGATGTTGGAAAAGAGGAAGGCGTTTTAGTCGAGAAATATCCTGTTATGGTCATGAAAGTCAGAAGAGTAGCAGAAACTGACCCTACCGTCGGTGAGATATTCTTTTTCACTGAAACCTCTCCGGGGGCGAAATCCGGCAATAATTTCAGATTCGATTACGAAGCGACGCTCGACTGGCAGTACGTAACGATAGATCTTTCCTCGAACAGGCGCTGCAAAGATTATTTCACCGGTATGCGCTTTGATATGTTCGATCACGCGCCCGAAGGCGGAAACCTGGAGATCGAGTGGATAACATTCTTCGAATCTAAAGAAGCAGCTGCTAAATTCAACGGTGACTTTTCTCCGTATATTAAAGCAACTCCGGTCCCTACGGCAAAACCCACGGAAAAGCCAGTGGATCCTACAGAAGTTCCTGCTGAGACCCAGGCTCAGCAGCCTGAAAATACCGACGGCGGGTCTGTTTCAACCAAAGCTCCCGATAAAGACAATACGGACAATACAAACAATACGGGTAAAAAAGGCTCGCCTAACATCGGCCTTCTTATAGGCATCTGTGCCGCTTTGATTGTCGTCATCGCAGTGATAATAGTGCTGCTTTTGAAGAATAAAAAGAAATGAACCGCGTCAATTAATTTGTGATTTTTGCTTCAAAAACGCGAATTAATTCTTGCAATCATTTTTCCGTCATGTTATACTTTTCACCGTACGGATCCGTTCCCGAACCGTATCCGTACGATTCTTTTTGATTTTGCTAAGGAGTATGGTAGTATGAAAGAATTACAGCAAGAAAACAAAGAATGCCTCACCGTTTTAAAGCCTGTGCTTGATGCGGTGATTAAGAGAAATCCTAACGAACCTGAATTTCATCAGGCTGTAACGGAAGTTCTCGAAACACTTGAACCTGTTGCCGAGAAGCATCCGGAATGGGTAGCGGCAGGCATTTTCGACCGCATCGTTGAGCCCGAGCGTCAGATCATTTTCCGCGTACCGTGGGTCGATGATAAGGGAAAGGTCCAGGTAAACCGCGGCTTCCGCGTTCAGTTCAACAGCGCTATAGGACCTTACAAAGGCGGCATCAGACTGCATCCTTCGGTCAATATCAGCATAATGAAGTTCCTCGGTTTTGAGCAGATCTTCAAAAATTCTCTTACCGGTCTTCCCATCGGCGGCGGTAAGGGCGGCAGCGACTTCGACCCTAAAGGCAAATCCGACGGCGAAGTAATGCGCTTCTGCCAGAGCTTTATGACTGAGCTCGCTAAACATATCGGCGCGGACACTGATGTTCCTGCAGGTGATATCGGTACAGGCGCCAGAGAGATCGGATATATGTTCGGTCAGTATAAGCGTCTCCGCAATGAATTTACCGGCGTGCTTACCGGCAAAGGACTTGAATGGGGAGGATCTTTAGCAAGGACCCAGGCTACAGGGTACGGACTTTGCTACTTTATGGAAGCGGCAATGAACGATCACGGAGACAGTTTCAAAGGTAAAACGGTCGTCGTTTCCGGATCCGGAAATGTTGCTACGTACGCAGTTGAGAAAGCAACACAGCTCGGCGCTAAGGTAGTCGCTATGTCCGACTCGGGCGGTTATGTTTATGACGCAGAAGGAATCGACCTTAAGGCTATAAAAGAGATCAAAGAAGTAAAGCGCGCGAGGATCAGCGAATACGTTAACTACCGTCCGAACGCAGTTTACACGCCCGGCTGCAAAGGTATCTGGACGATCAAATGCGACGTTGCCCTTCCGTGCGCGACGCAGAACGAGATCGACGGTGAATCCGCTCAGATCCTTATTGACAACGGCTGCCGTATAGTAGGCGAAGGTGCGAATATGCCTTCCACACCGGAAGCTATCGCTATTTTCCAGAGTAACGGAGCATTGTTCGGACCTGCAAAAGCTGCGAATGCCGGCGGCGTTGCCACATCCGCTCTTGAAATGAGCCAGAACAGTATGCGTTATTCCTGGACGTTTGACGAAGTTGATAACAAGCTTCACGATATTATGGTCAATATCTACAAGAATATCAGCAAGGCCGCGGCTGATTACGGCATGAAGGGTAATCTCGTCGCAGGGGCAAATATTGCAGGCTTTGAGAAGGTGGCTAAAGCTATGTACGCTCAGGGAATCGCGTACTAAGAGCGTTGACTATGTGATAATTCAGAACGCCGCTCGGGACGCTCCTCAGCGGCGTTTTTTTGAAAAAGAAAAGAGTGCGGACGCGATCTGATCCGCTAAGGACGTTATGAAACTGGAATTTGGATACGGAAAAGGAATACAGACGGTAAATATCGCTGAAAAACATCTTTTAAAGCAGCTTCTTCCGCTTTCCGGAGGGGGAGGCATAGATGAGTATGCCGAAATCGAACGCGCCCTTAACGAGCCCGTGGGATCAAGTATTATCGAATCTCTGTTTAAGCCGGGCGAAAGAGTCGCGATCGTGATCAGCGATATTACGAGGCCGATGCCTTCATATAAAGTTCTGATGCACATCATTGACCGGCTTAACAAAGCAGGAATACCTGATTCCGATATAACTGTCGTTTCCGCACTCGGCTCGCACCGCAGACAGACTAAAGAAGAACTTATCAGACTTGCAGGAAAAGAATGCTTCGAGCGGGTAAAAGTCGTTGACAGCGATCCCGACGACTGCGTAAGGTTCGGCGTTACTCGTAGAGGCACACCTGTAGATATCACTCGCGCTGTGGCCGAAGCGGATAAAAGGATCTGCGTGGGCAACGTTGAATTTCATTATTTTGCAGGTTTTTCCGGCGGATATAAAGCTATTATGCCCGGCTGCTCCACGCCGGCCGCCATTCAGTCGAATCACAAATTAATGACGAAAGACGGTTCGGTAGCGGGGAACCTGGATACTAATCAGCTCCGCGAAGATATTGACGAAGCAGGGAAAATGGTAGGCGTGGATTTTATTCTTAACGTTGTCCTTGACGAACATAAAAATATAGTTAAGGCATATGCGGGTGATCCGGTGCTTGCCCACAGAAGCGCATGCGAGTTTCTCAGCAATATGTACGGTGTCCCGATAGAGAAAAAAGCAGATATAGTTATATGTTCCCAGGGAGGATTCCCGAAAGATCTTAATCTTTATCAGACACAGAAAGCACTCGATAACGCGAAACACGCTGTCAGAGACGGTGGCGTCATTATTTTAGCCGGCGCCTGCCAGGAAGGGCTCGGAGGAAGCGTATTTGAAGAATGGATGACTGATGCCGCTTCTCCCGATGATCTTATTAAACGTTTAAATCAGCAGTTCGTCCTGGGCGGCCATAAGGCTGCGGCGATAGCTATGGTACTTAAAAAAGCAGAAATCTATCTGGTTTCAGGAATGGATCCGAAACTTGTTAAAAATATATTTTTCAGACCTTTTTCGACGATCCGCGGCGCGTATGCTGCCGCGCAGCATAAATTTAAAGGAAACGGCACTGTAATAACTATGCCGTTTGGAGGAAGCACGCTTCCGATATTAAAATGAGGTGAAACTGAATGTTTTATAACGCACAGCACGTAAACAAATTTATTACAGGGGATATCGACGAACTCGTATATTTCGCGGAGGCAAGAAATTCGCTCCAGTTCGAGATGCTGCTCAGCGAGATACACGTTGCCGATATCAACTGCCACGAAAGCATTACAGACCTTGTCCTTGTGACCGGACCGTCTTCTTCGGGTAAAACGACTTTCTCGAATCTGCTCGCGGGAAAGCTCCGGAACGACGGATATAACTGTACAGTAATTTCACTTGACAACTATTATCACGATAGAGATTATCTCGTTGAAGAGGCCCGGAAGGCCGGTAAAACGCCTAAAGATAAAATGGACATCGATTTTGAATGTATTGAAGCGTTTAATACGGACCGGTTCAAGCAGGATATGAACAGCTTTATCGCCGGAAATCCCGTCAGAATGCCTGTGTACGATTTTAATACCGGTAAAAGCCTCGAAAGTGACACGGTTCTGACTCCGACTGAAAAAGATATGATCATAGTTGAGGGTATCCAGTCGCTGAATCCGCTTCTTATCGAAGGTATAGATTTTCACAGAGTTTTCAGGGTCTATATCTGTCCTTTCGATTATTATCAAGGGAGTTTCCACGGTGAATCACTTACTGTAAATCCCAAGCAGATACGGTTCATGCGCCGCGCTATACGCGACAGCATACACCGCAACTCTCCGCTTTCTCTCACGATCAGCATGTGGGACGGAGTTAGAGAAGGGGAGGAAAAATATATCAAGCCGATGAAGCAGTATGCCGATTTCTTTTTCAATTCCTCTTTCGAGTACGAGATCGCTTACTTGAAATATAAGATCATGCCTCTTTATGAAGAACTGTCAGACGAAGATAAACTCCGGTTTTCAAAAATTCTGGCGCCCGAAAAGCTTGCGCCGTTTATTCCCGTAGGAAAGCTTAATCTTCCTGCCGATTCGATATTCAGAGAATTTTATATGGAGTGACCGCTTTATATTTCAGCTTTTCGCGGCATAAAGCTGTCTTTCACTTGACACGGCGAGCGTTAAAAAACTATAATAATAACGAAGCGGAAACATCGCAGTCATCTAATGATCTGCTTTGACATATAACCGGAACGGGGGGTTCATTATGACAGATTCAGGAACAATTTTCTTTTCAAAAGTAAATGAACGCGAACGTCTCATAAGAGGCATTTTGAATGACGTTTACACGGCGCTGTCCGAGAAAGGGTATAACCCGATCAGCCAGCTTGTAGGGTACGTTATGTCCGGTGATCCTACTTATATTACGAATCATAACGGCGCCCGTTCGATGATCACCCGTATCGAGCGCGACGAGATCGTAGAAGAGCTGTTTAATTCTTATATTTCGAACCAGATGAAAGATAAGAAGGAACCGTTAAAATGACTCTGATTGGTGTTGATTACGGTGACGCCCGTACAGGTATCGCCGTGTCGCCTGAAGGTGTCTGCTCAGTCCCTTATAAAACTGTTGATTCATCGAACGGAAGGAAAAAAACAGCCGCTTTGATCGCTTCGATCGCTGCCGAAAAAGGCGCCGGTGTCATTGTCGTCGGTTATCCTCTGAATATGGACGGCAGTAAAGGAAAAAGAGTCGTTGTCACCGAAAAGTTTGCGAAAGCGCTGAAAGAAGCGCTTTCGGAATTATCGTACGAAGCACAGATCGTTTTCAGCGATGAACGCCTTACTTCAAAGGAAGCTGAATCGATGCTTAGAAATGCGGGCCGGTTTAATCCTGAAAAGGGTATCAGCGACCAGCTGGCTGCGCAGCTTATACTTCAGGATTATATTGACAGCACAAAGATGAAAGGATGTTGATTTATGGTCAGCAATGATAATACAGAAAAAAAGTTTGACGAACTTGTAAATCAGATCACCGAGCTTACTCAGAGCGAAGCCGGAGCAGAAACGGATCCTTCTTCGGAATCAACGGCTTTGGAAGACGCTGACGGAGACGGGTCGCTCGATTCTCCCGACAGCGAATATGACGGCTTCGAAGGGGCGAATTTAGTCTCGCTTTATGATGAAGAAGGTAATGAATTCGAGTTTGAACTGCTCGATTACGTGGATTATAACGACAAACTCTACGCCGTAATGATCCCGGCTGAGCTCTCCGATGCCGAAGATGATCAGGTCGCGGTCATTATGGAGACTTATTTCGAGGGCAACGAACCTAACTTCATTTTCGTTGACGATGAAGAGCTCGCTCAGAAAGTTCTTGACGAATTTTCTGCCGGAAGCGGAGATTGAGATATGCTTGTTCCTGCTTTTGTTGACATTCATATGCACGGCTGCGGCGGGAACGATGCCGGAACGTGTGATATTGACGGTCTTACGGAAATGTGCCGTCTGCTCGCGCGTCACGGCACCGGGGCTTTCCTTCCTACGCTTCCTTCTGTTTCTCCCGAAGTTTCAAGAAAAGCGTTATCTGTGATCGACGCGAAAATGAAAAGTCAGTCTGAGCAGATCCTTAGTGATCCTTTGCTTCGCGATTCCGGAGAGATCCGTATCTCTGAAGCGCTGGTTCTGGGCGCGCATCTTGAAGGACCGTTTATGCTTCCCGAATACAAGGGCGCTCATGAAGAGGCGGTACTGCTTCCTGCTACGATGGACAATTGGAAGCGTCTCACCGACGGGTATGAGCACGTGGTAAAAAGAGTCACGATCGATCCGCTCTGCCCGGGGGCAATGTCTCTTATACCTTATCTGACTGATAGAGGTATCACTGTCACTTGCGGCCATACCGCGGCGGACAGCGATACTATCATGGAAGCTTTCCGCGCAGGCGCCACTTCCGTTACTCATATATTTAACGCGATGCCTTCGATCCATCACAGAAAACCCGGGCCCGCGGCAGCATCGCTCGCAGATGATAATACATATGCAGAACTGATCTGTGATTTCCTCCACGTGAATAAGACAGTATGTAAAATGGTCGTCAAATGCAAATCTCCCGATAAAGTCGCTATTATTACTGATTCGTGCGAAGCGGCCGGGATGCCTGACGGAACATACCAGCTCAGCGGTCAGGAAATCAAAGTCATAAACGGTGAAGCACGTACGGAAGACGGAAGACTCGCATCAAGCACCGTTTTTGTTGACATAGAACGCCTTAACCTCCTGAGCCTCGGTTTTGGCGAACGCGACATTTCAAAATTGACACACTATACTCCAATCAGCTGTTGTTCGCCGGATATCACTTTCAGAAAGTATCTTTCGTATCTTTATGCCGAGATCGGTGAAAACGGTTTGGCCAAAGGCCTGATCTACAAAAAATAAGGATAAAAAACCAGTCCATTTTCGTTGACATGAATCGATTTTTAATATAGAATTAAGAAGATCATGATTGAGCCGCAAAGGCGGGATCTGATCTTTATATTGTTATTCTATAAATGACGAAACGGGTGAAAAAAATTGAGATTTGAAACAAAATGTGTTCAGTGCGGATATGAACCTCATAATGGCGAACCGCGTGTTTTGCCGATCGTCCAAAGCACGACTTATAAATATGATACGGCAGATGCCATGGGAGCGCTTTTCGATCTGAAAGCGAACGGCTTTTTCTATACCCGGCTTGCGAATCCTACCGTTGACGCAGTAGAAAAGAAGATCGCTGCGCTTGAAGGCGGCGTTTGTGCTGTAATGACTTCTTCGGGACAGGCAGCGAGCACGTTCTCGGTCCTTAATATATGCAAAGCGGGCGACCACGTAGTATGCTCTTCGGCTATTTACGGCGGGACGTATAATCTTTTCAATAAGACACTCAGAGATCTCGGTATAGATTTTACTTTTGTTAATCCGGATATCTCCGACGAAGCACTCGATGCTGCTTTCCGTGATAATACTAAGTGTGTTTTCGGCGAAACGATCTCCAATCCTTCGCTCGACGTGCTCGATATTGAACGTTTTGCGAATGCCGCTCACAGACACGGCGTTCCGCTGATCGTCGACAATACTTTCGCAACTCCCGCTAATTGCCGCCCGTTTGAATTCGGCGCGGATATTGTCACCCATTCGACCACTAAGTATATGGACGGACATGCATGCGCTATCGGCGGAGTCGTTGTTGACGGCGGCCGCTTCGACTGGACCGCTTCCGGAAAGTTTCCCATGCTTACAGAACCTGACGAGTCGTACCACGGAGTTACGTATACGAAGTCTTTCGGAAATGCTGCTTACGGTGTTAAAATGCGTACGCATCTTATGCGCGATCTCGGATCGATGCAGAGCCCTCAGAACGCATTTTTGCTGAATATAGGGCTCGAAACGCTTTTCCTGCGCATGGAACGCCATTGCTCTAACGCAAAGAAGGTGGCCGAATTCCTCGAGAGCCTTATTAAGAGCGGTAAAATAACATGGGTGAATTATCCTGATCTTGAGTCTAATAAATATCACGCTCTTGTAAAAAAATACCTTCCGAAAGGTTCATGCGGGGTGATCTCCTTTGGCGTGGCAGGCGGAAGAGAAGGCGCGATAAGATTTATGGAATCGCTTAAACTGGCCGCGATCGTAACGCACGTCGCAGATGCGAGGACCTGCGTCCTTCATCCTGCGAGCACTACCCACAGGCAGCTCTCTGACAGAGAACTTGAAGAATGCGGAGTGACACCTGATCTAATCAGGCTGTCGGTCGGGATCGAAAACGTTGATGACATTATTGAGGATATAGCCGGAGCACTTGAGAATATTTAACGGATCAATACGACGTAAATGATTTTGAGAGGATTGGACCTATGGATCGTGAGTTTCTTGATTTGATCAAAAAAGCCGAAGCGGAAGCCGCTGCTGTTATTGAGGAGGCTAAAATCAAAGCTGCAGAAATCGAAAAAGAGGGAGAAAGAAACGCCGAGGAATTAGGTTCCGGAACCCGTGCTGAATGGGCTAAGCTAAAAGAGACGAAATTAGGCGAAGCCAAATATAAAGTTAAAAAAATTTACGATAATAAAAAGACGTTCCTGACAGTTGCGCTTAACGATAAGAAACTTATGGCTGAGAAAAAACTTGATCAGGCTGCCTCGCTGATAGTCGAAAGGATTCTGGAAAGCTGATGGCTGTTTCTAAAATGAAACGCATGAGCCTCGTCGGACTTTTGCGTGATAAAGAAGACATAATAGGCAGGCTTCAGGAACTGGGGACGATCCACATCTCCGGATATGATGAGATCTGTCAGATGAAGGAAGCTGCGGAAGAATCAGAGCAGCTTCAGGCCGGTAATCTTGACGGGCTCAGTCTTGATAATCCGGAAGAGGCTTTAAGATCTAATAAAGAATATCAGACGATAACAGAAGAACGTGAAAAATTAAAACGCTGCATCGAAGAACTTGCCCCGTTTGACGAGAGAAAGAAAGGCCTGTTTTCTTTCCTGCGCCCTGTTAAGGCCGAAGACCTTGCGGATGCGGGGAGCAGGCGCGCTTCGATAATTGCCGAAGCGGAAAGAATAATTGCCACCGATGCGAACGTACGCGAAAAAGAAGAAAGCGCTGCCCGGATCGAAACGAGATTGAAAAGCATTGACGTCTGGAGACAATATCCGTACGTTCTGTCTGACGTGACTTCTCAATTTACCACAACCGACTTCCTGTCTGCCGAATCGCTTAAAGAGATCGATGAACTTAAGAGTGCATTGAGCGAGGCTGTACCTTCCGCGGATTTCTGGGTACTTGACCGGAGTGAAAGCGTTTATCCTTTTGTCATGACGTGTCTGCGCGATGAGCATCCTGCTGCCGAAAAAGTATTCACTTCGCACAGAATTACCCGCTACGATTTTTCTGATATAGATTCAGCTCCGGAAACGTTCTACAATGAGCAGAAAGCGCTGCTCGAATCCGAGCTCGCTGCTAAAAATGAACTTCTTGAATCAAGAAAAACGGCAGCGTCGCATATCTCCGATTTTGAACTTCTTTACGATTATCTCGGTATCAAAGCTGAAAAAATAAAAGCCGATATCAGCATGTCTGATTCGACTGTCACGTTCAGACTCGAAGGCTGGGTCCCCGCAAGGAACGAATCTGCCGTTAAAGAAGAACTCGGTGACGAATTTATCTGCCATATGGAATTCAGCGAGCCGGCCGACAATGAACTGCCGCCTACGAAGCTTGAAAACGGCTTCATCGGTTCAGCCGTCGAACCTGTTGAATCCATGTACAGTATGCTTAAATACGGGGAGCTCGATCCGTCGGCAATATCTTCGATCTTTTACGCGCTGTTCTTCGGATTTATGTTTTCAGACGCAGGATACGGTATCATACTCACGCTGGCATGCCTCATAATACTTATCAAATGCAAACTTCGCGCGGGAATGAAGAAGAACATCACACTGTTCCTGTTCTCGGGTATCTCCACTACCTTCTGGGGGATCATTTTCGGAAGCTGGTTCGGAAATCTCGTCCAGACCGTTTCACTCGGTAAATTCGCTATAAAACCGCTTTGGTTCGATCCTCAGGACAGCGCTAACACGGAGCACTTCCTCGCGTTCACGCTGCTGCTGGGAGTCATCCATCTTTATGCCGCGTACGGAATGAAGGCAGCGAACCTTATAAGGAAAGGGAAGTGGCTCGATGCGATCTGCGACGTATTTTTCTGGTACATATTCTATACCGGCGAGATACTGTTCCTCCTTCCGTACATACCGTACTATAAAAACACTCAGTTCTGTGCCTCGTATCATAAATACGGCATCTATCTGCTCGGTATCGGTTTCCTGCTGATCCTGTTCACCAAAGGCAGAAAATCCAAAAATCCGTTCATCAAGATGTTCGGCGGGATCACGTGTCTGTACTCACTTGTCGACATGCTCTCCGACTGCCTTTCATACACCAGGCTTATGGCAATGGGCCTCGCCACTTCGGTCATTATCAACGTTTTCAACTCGATAGCCGCCTCCGCCGCCGGACTCAATACCGCGGGGATAACGTTCAGGTTTATCGTGTTTATAATAATATTCATTGCCGCAAACCTGTTTAACTTTGCCATCAACGCACTCGGCGCATACGTAAACGCCTGCCGTTTGACCTACATAGAATTTTTCGGTAAGTTCTACGAAGGAGACGGTACGGAGTACGCGCCGCTCACATACAATACCGAATACGTTTACATCGAGGAAGAAAATAGCACCAAAAAGAAAAGAAGATAACAACTTTATCAGGAGGGATTGTTATGAATTTATCCATACTCTTAACGGCAGTAAATGAAGCGGCAGATCCGGGAAAAGTCGTTGACACAGCTTCGAAGTTTTTCAACTGGGGCGGAGCGGCGATTGCGCTTATCGGCGCAGCGCTCGCCGTTGTCCTTGCAGGTATCGGTTCTGCTATCGCTGTTAAGAACGTGGCATCCGCCGGTATCGGACTTCTCACCGAAGATCCGAGACAGTTTATGCCTGCACTCGTACTTTCGCTGCTTCCTTCAACGCAGGGCATTTACGGCTTCGTTATCGCCTTCATGATGCTTGGAAAAGTGACAGCGGGTATGGATTTCACTTCCGGCTTCTCACTTATGCTCGCCGGTCTTCCGATCGGTATCGTAGGTCTGCTGTCGGCAATATTCCAGGGCAAGGTCGCTGCCGCCGGTATCCAGCTCGCCGCTAAACAGCCGAAGCACTGGTCAAGGGCAATGATCCTTACGCTGCTCGTCGAAATGTTCGCACTGCTGAGCTTCATTATTTCGATATTCATGGTCAACAACGGCTGATATCGCTTTCGCTTATCAGGTGATTATTTCTGAAAGGTAGATCCAGCTATGTCAGAAAACGCCAACGGAATCGAATTGATTCTTAATAAAATACGCGAATACGGAGACCAGACTGCCCGCAGAATAATTGACGAAAGCACTGAAAAGGCTCAGGCTTTATGCATTGACGCGAAAGCGGATTCCGACGCTTTTTTGGAAAGCGAACAGAACGGGCTGAAAGAGGAGATCAGGCGCATCGAAGCTCAGGCGGAAACAGATTATTCTGCCGTAGAACGCGACCGCATCCTGGCCCTTAAGCAGAAGATGCTCGCTGAAGCTTATAAAAGAGCTGCCGAAAAGCTAAATGATCTTTCAGATGACGAAAAACTTTCGCTCTACCGCAAATGGCTTTTAAAATACGGTGAAGATTCTGATTATTCTGTCGTAATGAATAAAAAGGACCGTGATTCTTTCGGAGATATACTCGCTTCGGAAATGAGCAGAGGAATATTCCCGGGGCATCCGTCGCTCTCCGCATTTTCCGCAGATATTACGGGCGGCCTGATACTTGATTTCGGCGATTCAAGAACAGACGTTTCTTTCGAGTCTGTCGTAAACAGCGAAAAGGGCAGATACGATATGGAATTGATCAATATTATGTTTTCGGAAGGGCAGAACTGATATGCGTCAGGACACGAATTACGCATACGCGGTAGCAAGAATTAAAGTGATGGAGAACCAGCTGTTAAAAAGCAGCGATATTGACGCTTTGATCGAAAGTACACCCGAAGCGCTGATATCTGCTCTTACCGGCTTCGGTTATCCTGCGCTTTCAAACAGCTCCGGAGACCAGAACGATGAAAATGATCTTTTGTCCGTATACACCTCTGAACTTTCAGCTTTTTTCGCCGAAACAGTCCGTTCAATAATGAAATTTGCGCCCGAACCGGAAGTGCTGAAGACTTTTTTATTGAATACCGATTACAGTAACGTAAAAATATGCATAAAAGAGTACGGAAAGTTTACAGCCGAGACGGGAACAGCTCAGGATATCAGACTCAGCGCAAATGGAACGGTACCGGTCGAAACCGTGCTGAACGCTTTCGTGAAAACTGATTTCGAACCGCTCGGAGCGATACTTGCCAAAGCCGCAAAAGATGCTTCCGATGAACTTGCAAGGAGCAGGAATGCGAGGAATTCAGATATCATAATCGATAAATACTGTTTTTCAGCAATGAAACAGGCTGCTGATTCCGGATGCATATCCACCAGGCGCGTCATGAACAAATATCTCAGTATATACGCCGACTGGAAGAATATGCTGACCGCTTTGCGCATAAAATCTTCCGGAAGCGACGCGGGACTAATGGATAAGGCTTATCTTCAGGGAAATTTAAAGAAAGAATATTTTAATTCTGTCATTAACTCTGAAATTGCCCCGTTCGCCGGTACACAGTATGCAAAATATATTGACGCAGTACTGACGCGGTCAGGAAAGGTTTTACAGGAGCAGCCCGACATATCTTTCTATGAACAATTGTCCTCGGCGTACATCGACGGACAGCTGATGAAAGACCGGAACGAGCCTTATAAGATCAACGCATTGCTTGCATTTATCGCAAGACGCAGGCGCGAAATATCACTTATCCGGCTCATTATCGTAGGAAAACGTTCGGGACTCGATGCCGGGAAGATCAGGGAGCTTATTGAAAAAAGCGCTCTGCCGCTTCAATTTATTGAAGGTGTATGACGATGGCATATTCAATTTCAGTTATTGGGGATAAAGAAAGTATTCTCTCGTTTAAAGCGGTAGGAATAAAGGAGTTCGAATGCTCTACGCGCTCCGGCGCTTTAAAGGCGCTGAAAGCTGCCGCGGAAGAATCAGCCATAATTTACATTACCGAAGACGTATACAGGCTGATCAGTGAGGAAATATGTTTTTATGACGATAAACCGCTTCCGGCGATAATTCCTTTCCCGGGAATCAAAGGCGGGACCGGTCTTGGAATGGAACTTTTAAATAAATCTGTTGAAACTGCCGTAGGCAGCAATATTCTTCAGAACGACTGATACCGCAGCCGGCTGACCGGATCCGTTCGTTCAGCGCTCTCGGCTGCATGTGCTCAGAAAGGAATGATCAGTAATGGTCAAAGGAGTAATTACTAAAATATCCGGACCTCTCGTGGTAGCATCCGGAATGAGAGCCGCAAACATGTTCGATATGGTTAAAATAGGCGAACTGGGCCTTACAGGAGAGATAATCGAAATACACGGAGATAAGGCGTCCATTCAGGTATACGAAGAGACCGCCGGTCTTAAGCCCGGAGAAGAAGTCGTAAGTACCGGACTGCCGCTCAGCGTAGAACTTGGCCCCGGTCTCATAAAAAGCATCTTTGACGGCATCCAGAGACCGCTCGAGGAAATGTACCGGATCCAGGGATATAATATTAAAAGAGGTCTTACTCTTCCTGCGCTCGACCGCAAAAAGAAGTGGCATTTTTCTCCGGCATGCAAAGCAGGAGATTCGCTCGGCGAGGGGGACGTCGTAGGTACTGTTAAAGAGACCGAAGTAGTTACTCAGCGCATAATGCTGCCCAAAGGGGTATCGGGCGAGATCATCAGCATAAACGAAGGCGATTTTACCGTCGATGAACCCGTAGGCCTTTTGAAAGATTCCAGAGGCAGAGAGCACGACATAAAGATGCTCACTACCTGGCCGATCCGAGTAGGACGTCCGTATACGCAGAAGCTTCCTCCAACGGAACCGCTTTCGACAGGCCAGAGAAATATTGACACGCTCAATCCGATTGCCAAAGGCGGAGCTGCCGCTATCCCGGGACCTTTCGGTTCGGGAAAAACAGTTGTCCAGCACCAGCTCGCGAAGTGGGCGCAGACCGATATAGTCGTATATATCGGATGCGGCGAGCGCGGCAATGAAATGACGGACGTTCTTAACGAATTTCCTGGGATCATTGACCCGAAATCCGGCAAATCGCTGATGGAACGCACGGTACTTATCGCCAATACTTCCGATATGCCCGTTGCCGCCCGCGAAGCTTCGATATATACAGGTATTACGATCGCAGAGTATTTCCGCGATATGGGTTACGACGTGGCAATAATGGCAGACTCGACTTCACGCTGGGCTGAGGCTCTTCGCGAAATGTCAGGCCGCCTCGAAGAAATGCCCGGCGAAGAAGGCTATCCCGCATACCTCGGCTCGAGACTTGCGCAATTCTATGAAAGAGCCGGAATGGTACGCACTTTAGGCACCCGCCCGAGGACCGGATCCGTCACGGCTATAGGCGCTGTATCGCCTCCGGGAGGAGATATTTCCGAACCGGTATCGCAGGCTACGCTCAGGATCGTAAAAGTATTCTGGGGGCTGGATTCCGCACTCGCATATGCGAGACATTTCCCGGCTATAAACTGGCTCAACAGTTATTCGCTGTACGTCACGAGCCTCACGCCGTGGTTCATTAAAAACGTTGCCCCGGACTGGATGGAGAAGCGCGCGACAATGATGCGTCTTCTTCAGAAAGAGGCGGAACTTAACGAAATCGTAAAACTCGTAGGCGTTGACGCACTCTCCGGACAGGACAGGCTCGTACTGAATGCGACGCGGTCAATTCGCGAGGATTACCTTCAGCAGGATGCCATGGATGAGATCGATACGCACGCTTCGTACGGTAAGATGTACGGACTTATGAGCCTCGTACTTGAATATTATACTAAATGCAGCGCGGCGCTTTCCCGCGGCGTGAGTTTCAGAGGCATCGACCATCTTAAAGTTACCGAGCGGATCGGCAGGTTCAAGTTTACGCCTGAAGAAAGTTTCCAGCAGGAACTCGCAGCTGTCAGAGCAGAACTTGACGCCGAAATTCGCGAGCTTGAAAAGAGCGAGGTGGAAGAATAATGCAGAAAGAATACAAAACAATTACCGAAATTGCCGGACCGCTTATGATGCTCAATAAAGTAACCGACGTAAGTATGGGCGAGCTCGGCGAAATAATGGTCGCTGACGGTTCTAAAAAGATGTGCAAAGTTATGGAGATCGACGGCGACGTGGCAGTCGTACAGCTGTTCGGTTCTTCCGCCGGTATTAATCCTGCAGAAAGCACTGTTAAATTCCTCGGACACGGAACGGAACTCGCCGTATCGGAAGATATGCTCGGCCGCGTTTTCGACGGTCTCGGCAGACCGGTAGACGGAGGCCCTGAACTCCTCGCCGAAGAACGCCTCGACGTTAACGGCCTTCCTATGAACCCTGCCGCCAGAGAATACCCTTCGGAATTCATACAGACCGGCGTCTCTGCAATAGACGGACTGAACACGCTCGTAAGAGGCCAGAAGCTTCCTATATTCTCCGCCTCCGGACTTCCGCATTCCGAGCTCGCCGTACAGATTGCGAGACAGGCGAAAGTGCTGGGCGACGACAGCAAATTTGCAGTCGTATTTGCGGCAATGGGTATCACGTTCGAGGAGGCCAATTTCTTTATTGACGACTTCCGCAAGACAGGCGCACTGAGCCGCAGCGTCCTTTTCATAAACCTCGCGAACGATCCTTCAGTAGAAAGGATCTCCACGCCGAGAATGGCATTGACCGCCGCGGAATATCTCGCTTTCGAGAAAAACATGCACGTACTCGTAATTATGACGGATATCACGTATTACTGCGAGTCGCTGCGTGAGATCTCAGCGGCCAGAAAAGAAGTCCCGGGACGAAGAGGCTATCCTGGCTATCTGTATACCGACCTCGCGACGCTTTACGAGCGCGCAGGGCGCAAGCGCGGGATCAAAGGCAGCATAACGCTCATCCCGATACTTACGATGCCCGAAGACGATAAGACGCATCCAATTCCGGACCTCACCGGATATATCACCGAAGGCCAGATCATTCTTTCGCGCGACCTTCACAGAAAAGGCATAACTCCTCCGATCGACGTACTTCCTTCGCTTTCGAGACTTAAGGATAAAGGTATCGGCAAGGGAAAGACCAGGGCGGATCACGCGAATACTATGAACCAGCTTTTCTCGGCATATTCGAGGGGCAAGGAAGCTAAAGAACTGGCAACGGTTCTGGGCGATTCCGCACTTTCCGAAACCGACCTTCTGTATGCTGAATTTGCCGAGCGGTTCGAGAAAGAATACGTTTCTCAGGGCTTTAACGTAAACAGAACGATAGAAGAAACTCTTGAGACCGGCTGGAAACTCCTTCGTATTTTCCCGAGAGCCGAACTGAAAAGGATCAAAGACGAGCATCTTGATAAATATTATGATGCTCCGGCAGAGTAATCGATTGACCGCGACGGTGATTTAAATGGCAAGACTTAACGTCAGCCCCACGAGAATGGAGCTGGGACGTCTGAAAAAACGACTTGGCGTTGCCCGCAACGGACATAAGCTGCTTAAAGATAAGCGCGATGAACTTATGAAGCAGTTTATGTCACTCATACGCAAAAATAAGGAGTTAAGACTCGAGGCCGAAGCAAAACTCGGAAACGCTCAGAAAGATTTTCTTATCGCCGGTGCGATGCTTTCCGAAGAAAGCCTGGATGCAGCGCTCATGCTTCCGTCGAGGAGCATAGACGCAGACGTCAGTTTTAAAAATATTACGGGCGTCACGGTACCGGAGTTTGAATATAAGATCAGTTTCGGAACGGGCGATCCGATCTGCTACGGATTCAACGACACGAACGCTTCGCTCGATAAAGCGGTCGCGTCAATGGATTCCATGGTCGAACTTTTGCTCGAACTCGCGAAGAACGAGAAGGCGGCGCGCCTGCTAAGCTGCGAGATCGAAAAAACGAGGCGCAGGGTCAATGCACTTGAATACGTGATGATCCCGCAATTAGAAGAAACAATAAAATACATCAGGATGAAGATGGAAGAAAACGAGCGCGGTACGAAGATCAGACTTATGAAGGTCAAAGATATGGTGCTCGAAAAGAAGTGATTCAACAGGTTTTGCATGAATTGCGATCTGTGATTTTAGTTCCGGAGGTGCATTCGAATCATGAAAATAAGCGTAATCGGAGCCGGCAATATGGGCGGCGCTCTGCTTGAAGCAGTTATCAAGATGAACAGGCACGAAATTAAAGTTTTTGACCCGTCCGAAAAGGCGAAGGCTAAATTTTCGGAATATAAATGTGCCGAATTCGCATGCAGCGAAGTGGAAGCGGTAAAAGGCGCAGAACTTGTGATAATAGCCGTAAAACCCAAATTCGTTGACGCAGTATGCGAAAAAATCGTGAAATCTTTTGACCCCGCAAAAACCGTACTGCTTTCCGTTGCCGCCGGAGTTAAAGTCTCCGTATATGAAAAATATTTCGGAAATATAGGTATCGTACGCACGATGCCGAACCTTCCCGCGCTTTGCGGAGAAGGCTATACCGGCCTCTACTTTAAGAACGTAAACGACGAGAAACTTAAGTCTGATATAATCGAGATTTTCTCTTCCGTCGGAGAGACCGGAGTATTTCCGAGTGAAGATATGATCGACAGACTCATACCTGTGACTTCGAGCAGCCCCGCGTATATCTGCCTTCTGATCGAAGCGATGGCCGACGGCGCCGTCAGGCTCGGCTTCTCCAGAGACGCGGCATATAAAATGTGCGAGCAGGCCGTACTGGGAACTGCACAGTATCTGAAGGAGTCCGGAATGCATCCCGCAGAACTCAAAGACCGCGTATGTTCGCCCGCAGGCACGACGATCGAAGCAGTGCTCGCTTTAGAAGAAAACGGATTCAGAAACAGCATACTTCAGGCTATGGATAAGTGCTACAAAAAGCTTAACTGAAGCCTGATGAAATGATCTTTACTGCCGGAGTTTATTTACAGTGAAACACGTTGATATTTACACAGACGGAGCATGCAAAGGAAATCCGGGTCCCGGCGGATATGCCGCCATACTTATTTACGGAAAAAAGGAATTCGTGCTTTCCGGATTCGAGCCGGAGACTACCAATAACCGCATGGAACTTACCGCTGCTATCGAAGGAATCGGGGCGCTCAAGGAAAAGTGCGAAGTTTCGCTTTTCTCAGACAGTTCATATCTTACGGACGCATTCAATAAAGGCTGGATATATAACTGGGAGAACAACGGCTGGAAATCTGGTAAAACCGCCGTTAAAAATCCCGATCTTTTTAAACGATTGCTCGAGCTTTCGCGCGTGCACAACGTGACGTGGATCCACGTAAAAGGTCATGCGGACAATGAATACAACAACCGTTGTGATGAGCTCGCGGTCAATGAATATAAGAAGCATCTGAGTACAGAAGAACAGGCAGAAGAGCAGGCGGAAGAACAGGCAGAAGGTGCAACTGAAATTGACCGCGACGCCCCTTATACCGGCCCGCTGGAGGAAACTGTGGTTTCCAGTAAAAAGCGCTTCTCCGGAAAAGTGTTCAACGTCGAAGAACGAGTTGTTAAATTGTCCGACGGGTCGCTCAAAGACCGAGAGATCGTTGTACACAGCGGAGGAAGTGCTATCGTTGCCGTAGACAGCGACCGTAAAATTTATCTCGTTCGCCAGTTCCGCAGCGCCGCCGGAAAGGTCATGCTGGAGATCCCGGCAGGAAAACTTGAAAAAGGGGAAGATCCTCTCGAGGCTGCCGTCCGCGAACTTCACGAAGAGACCGGCCTGGTGGCTGATCCTGCATCTGTCCGGAAACTCGGTGAATTTTACGGCACTCCGGGTTACTGCTCGGAAGTCATTCATCTGTATTTCGTTTATTCTGATCTAAAAGCCGGAGCTCCGCACCGCGATCAGGGAGAACTCTTAAGATGCGAAAAATATGACTTTGAAGACGCGCTGAAAATGGTTTATGAGGGTCTTCTCCAGGATGCTAAAACAGTAATAGGGATTACGCTCGCCGCATCGATGCCCGAAATCGGTCTGAAAAAGGGGCAATAATTGACATCTGAGCCTCAAAAGGTGTAACATATACAAAATAATATTTGGGAGGCCTTGTGCTCTTATGAACAAAGGGGAGAGCATGGCTAAAGTTTACGAGCCGTGTACAGTAGAAAAGCAAATATATGAGAACTGGGAAGCAAACGGTTACTTTAAGGGTGTGATTGATCCGGATAAGAAGCCGTTTACTATAGTTATTCCACCTCCGAATATAACAGGACAGCTCCATATGGGTCACGCCCTTGATGAGACGCTGCAGGATATTATTATCCGCTTTAAGAGGATGCAGGGCTTCTCGGCGCTGTGGCTTCCCGGAACGGATCACGCAAGTATTGCCACGGAAGCTAAGATCGTTGACGCGCTTGCTAAAGAAGGTCTTACAAAAGAGCAGATCGGTCGCGAAGAGTTCTTAAAGCGCGCATGGGACTGGAAAGCAAAATACGGAAGCAGGATCGTCACTCAGTTAAGGTCGCTGGGTTCGTCTTGCGACTGGTCCAGAGAGCGTTTCACGATGGATGAAGGCCTTTCGAAAGCTGTCCGAGAAGTGTTCGTAAGACTGTATAATAAGGGTCTCATCTATAAAGGGGAACGGATAACAAACTGGTGTCCCTGCTGTAATACTTCTATATCCGACATCGAAATCGAATACAGTGAAGATGACGGATATTTCTGGCATATCAACTATCCTTTCGCGGACGGTTCCGGTGCCCTTACGATAGCTACGACAAGACCTGAAACGTTGCTGGGAGACGTCGCTGTCGCCGTAAATCCGGAAGACGAAAAGTATAAGGATATCGTCGGAAAGATGCTGATCCTTCCGCTCGTGAATAAAGAGATACCCGTGATCGCGGACGATTACGTAGAGCTCGGTTTCGGTACCGGCGCTGTGAAGATCACTCCGGCTCATGATCCCAACGACTACGAAGTGGGTAAGCGCCATGACCTGCCTGTGATCAGGATCATGGACGATAAGGGCTTTATCAACGAGAACGGCGGAAAGTACGCAGGAATGGAGCGTTACGCCGCCAGAAAGCAGATAGTTGAAGATCTGAAAGCGGAAGGTCTGCTCGTTAAGATCGAACCGCATAAACACAACGTAGGACATTGTCAGCGCTGCGGCACGGTGCTCGAACCGTTCGTGTCGAACCAGTGGTACGTAAAAATGAAGCCTTTAGCAGAGCCAGCTATTGACGCCGTGCGCTCCGGAAGGATCAAGTTTGTCCCTGACCGTTTTGCTAAAACGTATTATAACTGGATGGAAAACATTCAGGACTGGTGTATCTCGCGTCAGCTCTGGTGGGGCCACCGTATTCCCGCGTACTATTGCGACGAATGCGGCCACATCAATGTTTCGCGCGAAGCACCTGAAAAATGCGAATGCTGCGGCAGCACGAAATTAACGCAGGATCAGGATACGCTCGACACCTGGTTCAGCTCTGCGCTCTGGCCGTTTTCGACGCTCGGCTGGCCTGACGAAACTCCCGACCTGAAATATTTCTATCCGACCGACGTGCTCGTCACCGGTTACGACATCATATTCTTCTGGGTCGCGCGAATGATATTTTCAGCCTGCGAACAGATGGGTGAGGTACCGTTCAAGACCGTACTTTTCCACGGCCTCGTCAGGGACTCGCAGGGCAGGAAGATGTCGAAATCGCTCGGCAACGGTATCGATCCGCTCGAAGTTATCGATCAGTTCGGTACTGATGCGCTCAGGTTTTCGCTTATCACCGGAAACAGCCCGGGCAACGACCAGCGCTATCTCCAGGAGAAAGTTGAGTCCGCGCGTAATTTCGCCAATAAGATCTGGAACGCCACCCGCTTCGTGCTGATGAATTTCGACGAAGATCCCGACTTCACCAAAGTCGACCCTGCGAAGTTCACGATCGAAGATAAATGGATACTTTCATCTGCAAACAGGCTCGTTTCCGAAGTCACCGAGAACCTCGAAAAATACGAGCTCGGCGTGGCGCTTTCGAAGGTATACGACTTTGTCTGGGACGTTTATTGTGACTGGTACATCGAGATGGTTAAGCCCAGGCTGTTCGATTCTGCGGCAGATAACCGTCTGGAAGCTCAGTTCGTACTTAACGAAGTGCTTATCAAATGCATGAAGCTGCTTCATCCGTTTATGCCTTTCGTCACAGAAGCGATCTATCAGAAGCTCTACAAAGACGCTGAAAGCATTATGATATCCAGCTGGCCTCAGGCCAACGATAAATATTCATATCCCGAAGAAGAAAAAGCCATCGACTTTATTATTGACGCGATCAAGAAGATCAGAAACATACGTCACGAAATGGGAGTTCCTTCTTCGAGAAAAGCCCACGTGATCGCTGTTACGACAGACGCTTCCAAAGCGGCATTACTTTCAAAATGCGAGCCGATCCTGAAGAATCTGGGATATTGCGCCGGCCTTACGGTCCAGAGGGACAATACCGGCATTTCCAAAGACGCGGCGTCAATTTCTCTTCCGGATGCTTCGCTCTTTATGCCGCTCGAGGAACTGATCGATATCAAAAAAGAGATCGAGAGACTCACGCAGGAAAAGCAGAATCTCGAAAACGAGATAAACCGCATTTCCTCAAAACTATCCAACGAGAACTTTGTTAACAAAGCTCCGGCGCAGGTCGTGGAAGGCGAACGCGCTAAACTGGAAAAATACAGATCGATTTATGAAAACACTGCAAATAGATTGCACGATATGCTTGAAAGGGGTTAAATATGCTTAAAGTTAGTGAAATTGTCAAAATTCTTGACGCGGAAGTTCTTACCGGACAGGAGAACATGGATCTTGAAATATATTCCGGCTGCGGCGCCGATCTTATGAGCGACGTTATGGCGTTTGTTAAAGAGAGCGTAATTCTCTGCACCGGACTTGTAAATCCTCAGGTAGTACGTACTGCCGAAATGATGGACATTAAAGTGCTCTGCTTCGTAAGAGGAAAAGTTCCGGGAGAAGCGGTCATTGAACTTGCTAAAGAAAAAGGCATCACCGTTTTAGCTACCCAGCAGCCGCTGTTCATTTGCTGCGGCCTGCTTTACAGCAACGGCATTAAAGGCAGGGGGGTGTGGAATTGAGCGACAGTACCGTAAAGCTGCATTATGATATTGACGCGGAAGATTTCACAACTGCCGGCGAAGCTTCGAGCGGAGTAAAGAAAACACTTACCCGCCTGGGCGTAAATCCGGAACTGATAAAACGCATTTCGATCGCAATGTATGAAGCTGAGATCAATGCCGTAATTCATGCGAACGGCGGATTTGCTGACGTCGAGATCACCCCGGAGATGGTGAAAGTCGTCATATCCGATAACGGCCCCGGCATTCCGTGCGTAGAAGATGCTATGAAGCCGGGATGGTCAACTGCTTCCAATCTTGTCAGGGAAATGGGCTTCGGCGCAGGTATGGGACTTCCGAATATGAAAAGGTATACTGACGAAATGTGCGTCGAATCGGAAGTTGGCGTAGGCACGAAGATAACACTGATCGTATATCTGAACCGCTGATAAAGGTATTGAAATAATGAGCGACTATTTTCATTCTATCGTATTAGAAGAAGAACTTTGCAAAGGCTGCACCAACTGTATTAAAAAGTGCCCTACGGATGCTATCCGCGTACAGTCCGGAAAAGCGAGAATAATGAAAGAACGCTGTATCGACTGCGGCGAATGTGTACGTACCTGCCCGTATAAAGCGAAAGTGGCCGTTACCGATCCGCTCGAAAAGATGGCTGATTTCAAATATACGATCGCACTTCCGGCGCCTACGCTGTATCTTCAGTACGATATTTCAAAATTCGGACGCGATAAGATCATGACCGCTCTTAAAATGATCGGTTTTGATTACGTTTACGAAGTTGCAAGAGGCGCTGAGATCGTAACGAAGGCCAGCAATATCTATCTGGATAAAAACAAAGAGACGAGGCCGATGATCTCATCCGCATGTCCCGCGATCGTCCGGCTTATACAGGTAAGATTCCCGAGCCTTATCCCGCAGATCATGCCTATAAAATCTCCAATGGAAGTTTCTGCGGACAATGCAAGGCGCGAATTCTGCGAAAAGAATCCGGGGGTAACGCCTGACGAGATCGGAGTATTCTTTATTTCCCCCTGCGCCGCTAAAATGACGAGCGTCAGAAATCCCATAGAAGTCAGTAAATCGGCGGTCAACGGCGTTTTTTCCATTAAAAGTTTATATTTTAAACTGCTCAAACAGATGGGAAAAATAAAGGAGCCGCTCAACATTTTACAGGCCGGCTTCAGCGGAGTGAGATGGGCAACGATCGGCGGCGAAGCCAAAGGGATCGAATCGGATAATATCTTATATGTTGACGGCGTCCAGAACGTAATTAAAATACTTGAACAGCTCGAAGACGATAAGCTTACAGACGTGGACTTTATTGAAGCCGCTGCCTGCCCTGGAGGCTGCCTGGGCGGACCGCTTACCGTCGAAAATATGTACGTGGCCAGGACCCGTAACTTCCGGTTCAAATCGATGCTTCCGAAACTCCTTAATGAGGTGTCCGATGTCGAACTGGAAAATACAGAATTCGAACGTGCGCCGGAACATATCGACGTCACTACACTGGACGAAGATATTACTAAAGCGATGCAGAAACTAAGAAACATGGACGAACTGTACAAGATGCTGCCCGCGCTCGACTGCGGCGCCTGCGGAGCACCCACGTGCAGAGCGCTCTCGGAAGATATTGTCCGCGGAAAGGCAAAACTAACGGACTGCGTCTTTGTCCTTAAAGACCGCGTGAGAAATCTCGCTAAAGAAATGATGGAACTGGAAGGAATGCTTCCTCCTACGCTTGATAACAAAGCAGAAGGAAGATAGCTATAATTATCGAAAAGAGGTACTTTTTAAATGACTGTTAAAGAAGTTGCTGAAAAACTCGGCTTTTCAATTTTAACCGGCGACGGCGAGCGCGAGATCACAGGTTTCTACGCCTGCGACCTGCTCAGCTGGGTCATATCGCACGCCAAAAACGGAGATATGTGGGTAACGGTAATGAACAATATCAATATCCTTGCCGTCGCTTCACTCGTAGACGTTGCGTGTATCGTTATTCCCGAAGGCGTAGAGATTTACGACAATCTCGCCGAAAGAGCAAACGAGAAGGGTATCACGATCCTGGCTACTGAACTCAGTGCCGCTGACGCGGTTATTAAAACGCACGACCTCATCAACGGTAATATTTGAACTATGGAAAAGTTTGGCATCCGTGTCGATCTGCATATGCATTCATGTCTGTCGCCCTGCGGCGACATGGAAATGACGCCGGCTAATCTGGTCGGACTCGCCGCTCTGGGAGGCCTGGATGCCATTGCCCTCACCGATCATAATATCACACTCAACGTTCCCGCGGCTGTCAGAGCCGGAAAAGAATACGGCATAACCGTTGTCCCAGGAATGGAACTTGAAACTGTCGAGGAAGTACACGTTGTATGCCTTTTTCCGGATCTCGAAAAACTTGATGAATTCCAGAAGCTCGTCACAGAGTCATATACTCAGATACCGAATAAACCCGAGATCTTCGGCGAGCAGGTGATAATGGACGAGAACGACGAGATCCTCGGATATTATCCGAATATGCTTCTTTCTCCTACCGGTCTAAGTATAGACGAAGCCATCCCGATGGTACTTGAAATGGGCGGAATTGCATATCCCGCTCACGTTGACCGCGATTCATTCAGCGTGCTGTCCAATCTAGGCGCCATGCCGTTTGATTATCCGCTGGAATTTGCCGAAATTTCATACGAATGCGATCTGGACGCACTGTATGAAAAATTCCCGTTTATGAAAAAATATACGCTTATCCATGCTTCTGATGCGCATTATCCGCAGTTTATCGCCGATCCCGGAGCGCTTTTAGAAGTGAGTGAGAATTCACCGAAAGGCATCATAGAAGCGCTCAGATCACTTCCCGGAGGTATGATACTATGAAAAAAGCCTTGATTATGTTTATCGCCGCAGCTCTGTTCGTGAGCTGTGCATTCGGCTGCAACGTAAGTGATAATAACGATCCCGCGATCGACCCGCAGACTCTTAAACCCGCAACGTCCGAACCTTCACCGACCGGTGACGATACTGCTCCTACACCTGATATTACCGAAGCACCGGCGACGGATGCCCCGTCTGAAGTGCCGACTGAAGAGCCTACCGAGGTCATCACTCCTGAGCCGACCGAAGTTCCTACGCCGCGTCCGGAGACGGATTCTCTTAAATTTAAAAACTATCTCGATAAAGAAAACGGAAGCGTCCGGGATCTGTGCTATTTTTCCGACGACGCGAATCCGGGATATAAGGAGAACGTGCTGGCAAATATTTTTGACAGCGACGACAGGACATACTGGTCAGTACTTAACAACGACCTTGACCTCACGCTCGATATTAATTTCAGCGTTCCTGTATATATTAACCGCCTCGATAACTGGTGGTACACCTTAAATAAGATCTATTTTTATAAAGTTGCGGTCAAACTCGTGGGAAGCGATGAATTTACCGAAGTCGTTGACCGCAGCACCAAGAGCATTTCGGATGAGACGACGGACAATATAAATATCGGGCCGGTGGAAGTTGTTCGTTACTATTTCTTTGACAACAACATGTTGAACAAATGGGTCCAGTTCGCCGAGCTGTACATCCGCGGTATGACGTTCACTTCCGATACTTTTGAGATTGATTTCGTTAATAAGACCGTCCGGATCCCGGGGGAGATGAGCAGCGAAGACTTCCTCGCCGGCTTGAATTTTATCGGAACCTATAAAGTAGCCATCGGATTTATTGAAGACCAGGTGGGGCTTGTGACCGATTCGTCAGTCCTGCGCGTAAGCGTGAAAGACGTTACCGATGATTTTATGATCGAATATATTCGCTGAATAATGCGCCGCTTCGCCGGCGGTTCTTTTTTGGGGCATTTTATGAAAATCATACAAAAAATATCTGAGAAATCAAAAGATCTGTTCGGTAAACCAGCCGCTACGATCGCTTTTCTGGGCGACAGCGTAACGCAGGGCTGCTTTGAAATATACGAGATCGAACCGGGGCGGATCGAGACCGTTTTCGACCGGAATTCCGCATACCACACTTATCTCGGACAAATATTGACAAAACTGTATCCTTCCGCGACGGTCAATATAATCAACGCAGGTATTAGCGGAGACAACGCGCCCAACGGTTTTAACAGGCTCGAGCGCGACGTTTTAAGATATTCACCTGATCTTGTTGTCGTGTGTTTCGGGCTCAACGATTCCGGACTCGGGCTTCAGGGGATCGGACAATACACGTCCGCTTTAAACAAGATATTCGTTTCGCTTAAAGAACATAATATCGAAATTATATTTATGACTCCGAATACGATGTGTACACACGTCAGCCCCAATCTTAATTTCGAACTCGGCAGAAACGTTGCCGCCGGTCTGGCCTCGATACAGAACGACGGGATCCTCGATAAATATATTGAGGAAGCCGTTAAACTGTGCGAGCGGGAAAACGTTAAAGTTTGCGACTGCTATTCTCTCTGGAAAAAAATGGAGAAAAACGGCGTTAATACCACGGAACTGCTCGCAAATTACGTAAATCATCCCGACAGGGAAATGAACAAACTATTCGCTTTTAAACTTGCGGAGACTATGTTCGAATGACAGATACTTCATATTCCGGCAGGCCTGATACAAAGCTGTATTTAGAATATCGAAATGATCCGGGACCAATCACGGACGCAGCTTCAGAAGACGCACGTGCTTTGCGTTACGCATTATTTGAAAACGGAAAACTCACTGAATATTCAGATATAACTAATGCCCAACCTGCCGCAGGCAGTATTTATGCCGGAAGGACCGGCGACTTTATTAAAAACACTTCCTCGGCCTTCGTAATATTAAAAGAGCAAAGCAAAGGAACGTTAAGAGGATACCTTCCGAGCGACAAATACCGTCCAGGAGACGCCGTGCTGGTTCAGGTCAAAGCACCGGAGACTTCTAAAAAATTGTGCCGCCTTACCGACAGCCCGGCGATCTCCGGACAATATACAGTTTTATTACTTAACGCCGCATCGGATAAGGTCAACGTTTCCGCAAAACTTTCTGACCTGTCCGTACTCGATCATTTAAAACAGCTCGGAAATGAACTCCTAAAGCAATTAAACGCGTCGTGTAAAATGCCCGTACCGGGCGGTATCATTATGCGTACCGCAGCTGCCGCAGCCCCGGATGCTGATATCATTGCTGACTGGAAAAAACTCTGCGACATTGCCCGGAATGTAATGTCCGGTTATCTGGCCGCTTCCCAAAACGGGACGCTGGGGCTGCTTTATCAGGAGGACAGAACACAGGCGCTTATCTCAAAGTACGTAGCTGATCCCGCATGTACGATCTACGTGAATTCGGCACTGATAAAAAATGAAATTATGAGCGGCTTAAAAGCTTTTCCTGCGTGCGTGTTTGTTGCTGACTCCGAAGCGCTTTTCGAAAAATACGGGATCGCTCGCGAATATGCAAAAATATCAGGAAGGACCGTAAATCTACCGTCAGGAGGAAATATCGTGATCGACCGTACAGAGGCATTGACGGTATTCGACGTCAATACTGCGTCTTCCGTGCGCGCCTCTTCGCGGCGTGAACTGATACTTAATACGAACCTCGAGGCAGTCGAAGAAATTGCCCGCCAGCTGCGTCTTCGGTCAATAACCGGTATGGTCGTATGCGACTTCATAAATATGGATCATGAGCCGGACGGGCAGCTTGTTATTGACCGGATGCGAGAATTTACAAGGTACGATCCCGCGCCTGTGACGGTCCACGGATTTACCAGGCTAAAACTGCTTGAATTAGTCAGATCGCGCACTGTTCATGCTTGACAAATCTGCGCAAAAGGACTATTATCATCAAAGAATTCAATAACGGAGGATTGATTTGTCCATGTCACTTTCAACGATAGTTTCACTCTCACACGAATATGGTTCCGATCCCGCTTTCGTACTTGCGGGCGGAGGTAACACCTCTTTCAAGACCAAAGATTACCTGTACGTAAAAGGTTCCGGAACGACCCTCGCTACGATCACTGAAGAAGGCTTTGTTAAAATGAACAGAGCAAAGCTGAGCGCGATGTTCGATAAGCGTTATCCGAAAGATCAGGCACGCCGCGAAGCGCTCGTACTTGAGGATATGATGGACGCGAAAGAAAAATCCGAAGCGGGGAAACGTCCGAGTGTTGAAACTCTTCTTCATAATCTCATTAATTATACTTACGTAGTTCATACGCATCCTGCGGAAATGAACGGACTTACGTGCGGCGTAAACGGTAAACGCGCGGCTAAGCGTCTGTTCGGCGACGAATTCGTTTGGGTCGATCTTTGCGAACCCGGATACGTGCTCGCGAGCGAACTGAAGAAAAAGATGGAACGCTATAAGGCCGAAAAGGGTAAGGACGCTGATTTTATCATCCTCCAGAACCACGGCATTTTTATCGCTGCGGATACTAAAAAAGATATTGAAAATAAGACTAAGCAGATCTTCACCGTGCTTCGCTCCAAACTCAGAAAGACTCCCGATTTCAGCGAAGTCGAATTTGATAAAGAAAGAGCCGCCTTCATTGCACCGGCCATCAGAATGATGCTTTCAGAAGGCGAGCAGAAGATCATCGTTACGTTCAGGACTAATAAGCAGATCATGCAGTTCGTGAAAGACGAAGAAAGCTTCTATCCTGTATCTTCCGCATTCTCGCCCGATCATATCGTTTACTGCAAACCTTATCCGCTTTACGTAAAAGCCGCTGAAAATATTGACGACCAGTATCTGCTCATTCAGAACGGTATCGCCGGTTATAAAGAAAAGTACGGATTTGCACCCAGGATCGTTGCCGTTCAGAATCTCGGTATTTTCGCGTGCGGATCCAGCAAGAAGAACGCTGATATCTGCGCTGACGTTTTCAACGATACCTGCAAGATCGGCGTTTACAGCCAGAACTTCGGCGGACCGCTCTTTATGACTCAGTACATGATCGATTTCATCTGCAACTGGGAAGTCGAGTCCTACCGTTCTAAAGTATCGCTCGGCGGCGGAGCATCGAAGAGACTCGCTGAAAAGATCGCCATCGTTACGGGAAGCGCTCAGGGCTTCGGACAGGGGATCGCAGAACATATGCTTGAAGAAGGCGCTAACGTCGTTATCGCAGACCTTAACTACGACCTCGCTAAGCAGAACAGCGATAATATGAACGCTAAATTCGGAAAGAACCGCACCATCGCATGCAAGGCGGACGTAGGCGACGAAGCTTTTGTTACCGATATGGTTTATTCTACTGTCCTTGCTTACGGCGGACTTGATATCTTCGTAAATAACGCCGGTATCGCGATCGCCGGATCACTTGAAGAAATGACCCAGCAGAGATTTGAACTTGTCACGAAGATAAACTACACTGCGTACTATCTCTGCTCGAAGCTTGCTTCGCGCATAATGAAGATTCAGCACAGATTCGCTCCTGACTATTATATGGACATCATCCAGATCAACTCCAAGTCAGGCCTCGCCGGTTCGAACAAGAACTTCGCTTACGCAGGCAGTAAATTCGGCGGTATCGGACTTACGCAGAGCTTCGCGCTTGAACTTGTTCCATATAATATCAAGGTCAACGCCATCTGCCCCGGAAATCTGCTCAACGGTCCTTTGTGGTCTGACCCTGTTAAAGGCCTTTTCGTACAGTATTTCAAGGCCGGAAAAGTTCCCGGCGCTAAGAGCGTTGAAGACGTAAGACGTTACTACGAAGAAAAAGTTCCGATGCACAGAGGTTGCGAGATCATTGACGTCGCGAGAGCTATATTCTACATCGTAGAACAGAAATACGAGACCGGTCAGGCCGTTCCGGTAACAGGCGGCCAGGAGATGCTCAATTGATATACGGCAGAGCGATCAACCGTGCAGACGTCAGGCAAAAGATTATTGCCGGGCTGTGTTTTAAATAAGTTTTAACTGCTGCGGTAAGATGCCCGTAATCAGGCATTTTACCGCTTTACTATGTTCAGGAGAGTTTATATGGCAAAGCAGTCATACGGAAATGACAGTATTACTCAATTAAAAGGGCCCGACAGAGTCAGGCTTAGGCCGGCGTCGATTCTCGGCTCCGACAGCCTCGAAGGCTGCGAGCATACTTTCGTAGAGATCCTTGCAAACTCTATTGACGAGGCAAGGGAAGGATACGGAAAGGTAATAGAAGTTACCCGCTTTAAAGATCAGTCGATACAGGTGCGCGACTACGGTCGCGGCTGCCCTCTCGATTATAACGAAAAAGAGGGAAGGTATAACTGGGAACTCGTTTATTGCGAGCTCTATGCAGGCGGAAAATATAACAATAACGAAGGTGAAAACTACGAATACAGCCTCGGACTTAACGGCCTGGGCTCATGCGCAACGCAGTATTCGTCTGAATATATGGACGTTACCGTTTACAAGGACGGTTTTAAATATGATCTGCATTTTGAAAAAGGATATAATATCGGCGGTCTGAAAAAGGAGCCTACGCAGGAAAAACGCACCGGTACGATACAGAGATGGAAGCCGGATCTCGAAGTTTTCACCGATATTGACATTCCGCTCGAGTTCTTTACGGACATGCTGAAGAAGCAGGCCGTTGTCAATGCCGGACTTACGTTTAAGCTTTACGACGAGCCTTCGAACCAGCGCTTTGAATACGTATATAAAAACGGCATCACGGACTATATGAAAGAATTGTCCCAGGAAAAAGAACTCACGCCGATACAGTTCTACGAGACTGAAACCAGAGGCCGCGACAGGGAGGATCTTCCGGAATACAAGCTGAAGATGCAGCTCGCATTCTGCTTCAACAATTACGTAAATCTTCTCGACTATTATCATAATTCAAGCTATCTCGTAAACGGCGGCTCCCCGGATAAAGCGGTACGCAACGCATTTACGAGCGAGATCGATAAATATATCCGCGCCCAGGGCAAGTATAACAAGGACGAGAGCAAGATCACTTTCGCCGACGTTCAGGATTCGCTGATGGTCATCACTAACTCGTTCTCAACAATGACGAGCTACGAGAACCAGACTAAAAAGGCCATCACTAATAAGTTTATACAGGAGGCAATGACCGACTTTATCCGCAAGCGCCTCGAGATCTATTTTATCGAGAACAAGATGGACGCGGATAAGATTATGGAGCAGGTGCTTATCAATAAGCGCAGCCGCGAATCCGCCGAAAAACAGCGTACGTCAATGAAAAAGAAGCTTTCCGGTAATATTGACATAAATAACCGTGTAAAGAAATTCGTTGACTGCCGCACCAAAGACGTCGATAAACGCGAACTCTATATAGTCGAGGGCGATTCCGCTTTAGGCTCCGTAAAAATGGGACGGGACAGCGAATTTCAGGCCGTCATGCCTGTGCGCGGAAAGATACTGAACTGCATGAAAGCGGAGTACGCCAGAATATTTGAAAGCGAAATTATTACCAATCTCGTGCGCGTGCTCGGCTGCGGCGTAGAAATACAGAACAAGCACGCAAAAGACCTGTCGCTCTTCGATCTGCAGAACCTGCGCTGGAATAAGATCATAATCTGTACTGATGCTGACGTCGACGGCTTCCAGATCAGAACGCTGATACTGGCAATGCTTTACAGATTAACGCCGACGCTCATAAGCGAAGGGAAAGTTTACATTGCCGAATCGCCGCTGTTCGAAATAACGCATAAGGGCAAAACGTACTTTGCATACGACGAAAAGGAAAAGGCGAAAATATTGTCCGGCCTCGACGGGAAAGCGACGATCCAGCGGTCAAAAGGTCTCGGTGAAAACGAACCCGAAATGATGTGGCAGACGACAATGAACCCTGCGACCAGGCGCCTGATCCGCGTTATGACCGACGATGCTAAAAAGACTTCGGATTACTTCGAAACTCTGCTGGGCGACGACCTGGACGGCAGAAAAGCGCTGATAGCCGAAAAAGGGCATCTGTACCTGGACGACCTCGACCTCGAATGAAATACTGCTCCACCGAAGCAGAAAGGATACAATAAATGGCTGAAAAACATAGATCCAACAGCGGAGACACGCATCAGGTAAATAAAAAGTTTGACGATATTATTGTTGAGAGCGATCCTTCGAAACTTTTCCGCGAAGAACGCATCACAACGACGCTCGAAGAAAACTATATGCCTTACGCTATGAGCGTTATCGTGTCGCGAGCCATTCCGGACATTGACGGATTTAAACCTTCACACAGGAAACTGCTTTATACGATGTATAAAAAAGGTCTGCTAAGAGGGCCGCGCACGAAGTCGGCGAACGTCGTCGGTGAAACGATGAAATTAAATCCTCACGGCGATCAGGCTATATATGATACCATGGTTCGTCTGACGCGCGGGAACCAGGCGCTTTTACATCCGTACGTGGATTCGAAGGGCAATTTCGGTAAGCAGTATTCACGCGAAATGCAGTGCGCCGCCCCGAGGTATACCGAGGTCAAGCTCGATAAGATCTGCGAAGAACTGTTCGCTGATATGGACAGGGACGCAGTGGATTTCGTTGATAACTACGACGGCACGATGAAGGAGCCCACGCTGTTTCCGGTCACTTTTCCTACGATCCTCGTAAACTCGACAGAAGGCCTTGCGGTCGGTATGGCAACGAAGATCTGCAGCTTCAACCTCCGCGAAGTATGCGAAGCGACGTGCGCATATATTGACGACAAGGATTGTGATCTGAGTCATTTTATCGTTGCCCCGGATTTCTCGACCGGCGGTACGGTAATCTATTCGCAATCTGTGCTTAATCAGATCATCGAAGAAGGCCGAGGCAGCGTAAAGATCAGGGCAAAATACAGATTCGATAAGAAAAACAACTGCATCGAGATCTACGAGATTCCTTATACGACCGTATGCGAGACCATAATGGACGATATAGTGAAGCTCGTAAAAGACGGAAAGATCAAGGAAATCGTTGACGTCCGCGACGAGACGGACCTCGGCGGTCTGAAGATCACGCTCGACGTGAGGAAAAATATTGACCCCGACGCATTGATGAACAAGCTTTACAAAATGACTTCGCTGCAGGAAAATTTTGCGTGCAACTTCAACGTCCTTATCGACGGAAGACCGCAGGTGCTCGGTGTCAGAGGACTGCTTGCTGAGTGGGTCAGATTCAGGATCGGGTGCATAAAGCGTGAAATACAGTTCGATATAAAAACCAAGAGCGATAAATTACATCTTCTGAAAGGCCTCGAAAAGATACTTCTCGATATCGATAAAGCAATAAAGATCGTACGCGAGACCGAAAGCGATGATCTGGTCATTCCCAATCTTATGTGGGGCTTCGGGATCGACGAGATCCAGGCAAATTTCGTGGCAGAGATCAAACTCCGCAACCTGAACAAGGAGTACATTCTTGAAAAAACCGGTGATATCGCGAAGCTGATCGAAGAAATCGACGACCTTAAAGATATGCTCGGGAAGGAGAACAGGATCCGCACGCTTATCAAACGCCAGCTTCGTGACGTCGAAAAGAAATACGGAAAAGACCGGCTTACTGACATCATCCACGAAGACGACGTCGTGACGATAACTAAAGAGGAACTTATCGACGATTATAACCTTAAACTCTTCCTTACGCGCGACGGATACTTCAAGAAGATACCGATGATCGCACTTCGCAATAACCCCGAACAGAAGCTGAAGGAAGACGATGTATTTACGCAGGAGATAGAGTGGCATAATAAATCCGAGATATTGTTCTTCTCTGATAAGCAGTGCGTTTACAAATTCCGTATCCATGAACTGCCGGACTGCAAGGCCGCTTCGCTCGGCGAGTACCTGGTCAATACTCTTGATATTTCCGGCGATGAGCGTATAATCTATATGGTTCCGACGGACAATTATTCCGGCGAAATGCTCTTCGCTTTTGAGAACGGAAAAGTTGCCCGGGTACCGCTTAACTCGTACGAGACCAAGACGAACAGAAAGAAGCTCATAAACGCATACAGCGACTCAAGTCCGATCGTTGACGCGCTCCATCTGTCCGTACCCGGCGATATAGTTTGTGCCACCACGAACGACAGACTTGTGACCCTGAGATCCGATCTGATCCCGGTGAAATCCACCAAGAGTTCACAGGGCGTCCAGGTATTAAAACCGAAGAAGGACTACAAACTGAAATATATGAAGAAAGCGGACAACGCGGGGCTGGCGGACGCTAATGCGTACCGGATAAGAGCGATACCTTCTCCGGGCAGCTTTCTTAAAAAAGACGACCAGAAAGCCCAGCAGCTGAGCCTGCTCGAATAAAACTGAAACTATACGGAAATTATTTAAAGGAGTTAAAGTGACAATGAACAAATACGATTATCTGGTAGACAGACTTAACAATAAAGACGTCCTCGTACGCCTTGAATCTTTAAGAGAATTAAAAGCGATGATCGACCGCGGCGAGATCGAAGCGACCGTCTCAGGAGATGACGTTAATAATCACATCCATACGACTTATTCGTTTTCTCCGTATTCTCCCACTAAAGCTATATGGATGGCGTACACGTCAGGACTTAAGACTGCCGGCATAATGGATCACGATTCGCTCTCGGGCGCAAGGGAGTTCATTGAAGCGGGGAAGATCATCGGAATGCTTACGACGATCGGCACTGAATGCAGAGCATCGATGAAAGGCACTCCTCTTGAGACGCTCAGGATCAACAACCCGGATCAGAAGGGCGTGGCGTACATGGCGCTTCACGGCGTTCCGCACCAGAATATTGACGCTGTCATAGATTTCTTCAAGCCTTACAGCGAGGCGAGAAACCGCAGAAACAGAAAGATGATCGAAAACATCAATAAATTGACCGCAGGCGTCGATATCGTGCTTGATTTTGACCGCGACGTACTCCCGCTTTCCAACTCTTTCCTCGGAGGCAGCGTCACGGAAAGACATCTGCTGTACGCGCTTTCCAAAAAGATTACAGAACGCTTCGGAAAAGGCCGGGCGGTAGTCGATTTCCTTGAAAAAGATTTCGGTATGCCTATCTCTGCTAAAGTAAGAGCGTTCCTTATGGATCCCGATAACGACGTATATGAGTACGATCTTTTAGGCGCACTTAAGAGCAACCTTGTTGAAAAATTCTACGTCGACGCAACTGACGAATGCCCGCCGGTAAAAGAAGTTATCTCGCTTGGGCAGCGGATCGGTGCGATCAGCGCTTATGCATATCTCGGAGACGTCGGAGATTCAGTTACCGGAGATAAAAAAGCGCAGAAATTTGAAGATTCTTATATCGAACTTTTGTTTGAAACGATAAAAGAACTCGGATTCAACGCGGTGACTTATATGCCGTCGAGAAATACTATGGATCAGCTCAGGAGAGTCAGAGCGCTTTGCGATAAATTCGGACTTTTCCAGATAAGCGGCGAAGATATCAATTCGCCCAGACAGAAATTTATCTGCGAAGCACAGAGAAATCCTGAATTCTCGAATCTGCACGACGCTACCTTCGCACTGATCAAACACGAACAGGATGCGACCGCTGATATTAAAAATGCAATGTTTTACATAGATGGCGTAACAGGAAACTATACGGCGTTCTGATAACTCTCTAATTATTCTGAAAAAAGTAACTGCTATGAAAAAGTATGACGTTGTAATAATCGGAGGCGGTACCGCGGGCATTTTCGCGGCTTACGAGCTTCATAAAAAAGCACCGGGACTTAAAGTCGCATTGATCGAGCAGGGAAATCCGCTTAAAAAGAGGATATGCCCGATCATTGCCGGAAAGGTAGATCGCTGCATCAATTGCCGCCACTGTTCTATAATGAACGGCTTCGGAGGTGCAGGGGCTTTTTCCGACGGTAAATTCAATTTTACGACTGAGTTCGGCGGATGGCTGAAGGACTATCTTCCGACTGAAACGGTAATGGACCTGATCGAATACGTTGACAGCGTAAACGTTTCATTCGGGGCGACTACGGAGAGATTTTCCACAAGCTCTCCCGCCGCTCTGGAACTTGAGAAAGAAGCTCTCAAATATGACCTGCATTTATTAAAGGCGCAGGTGAAACATCTCGGAACCGAAAGAAATCTGGAAATACTCGGAAATATCTGTGACGATCTTACTAAGTATACGGACCTTTTTTGCGATACTACTGTAAGCAGCATCCATCATGATCCGGAGGGGGACTTCGTTCTCGAAACGGAGGAAGCAGGCGATTTTTCGTGTACGTATCTGATCTGCGCTCCCGGAAGATCCGGCGCAGAATGGTTCGCTTCCCAGTGCAAACAGCTCGGCATCCATCTGATCAATAACCAGGTCGATCTGGGCGTTCGCGTCGAACTTCCTGCGCAGGTGTTCGAGCGTATCACCGATACGGTCTACGAGGCCAAACTCGTTTACAGGACAAAGCAGTACGGCGACGACGTCAGAACGTTCTGCATGAACCCGTACGGACACGTTGTCACCGAAAACGTTGACGGCTGCATCACGGTCAACGGTCACAGTTATTCTGACAAATCTCTGCGCAGCGAAAACACGAATTTCGCGCTGCTTGTCAGCAACCGCTTCACCGAACCATTCAATGAGCCGTATCAGTACGGTAAACGCATTGCCTCGCTTTCTAATATGCTTGCCGGCGGAGTCCTCGTACAGCGCTTCGGAGACCTTGTAAGAGGCGTAAGGACGAACGATCACAGACTTGGAAAGAGCTTTACAAAACCGACTCTCCACGCGACGCCGGGTGATCTTTCGCTCGTCCTTCCGAAGAGGCATTTGGACAATATCGTTGAGATGATCTATGCGCTCGACAAACTTGCCCCCGGAACAGCTAACCACGACACGCTGCTCTACGGTGTGGAGGTCAAATTCTACAGCGCGAGACTTTCCTTAAAAGACGGATTCGAGACAGAAATTCCTAAAATGTATGCGTGCGGAGACGGCGCCGGAATAACGCGCGGTCTTTCTCAGGCTGGTGCGTCGGGTGTACATGCGGCACGTTCTATTGCATTGAAATATAACTGATACATATCGCTTGCGGGAGGTTTTACTATGAGCGAACAGAATGAATCTTTAAAAGCAGAACCTGTATCAAGGCCTAAAAGAATAGGCGTTTTAACTTCCGGCGGAGACGCACCGGGAATGAACGCCGCACTGAGGGCCGTTGTACGTTCAGGTATATACAGAGGTTTTGAAGTATACGGTATCAGAAAAGGATACGAGGGACTTCTTTCGGGCGATATGTACGAAATGAATTTAAGGTCGGTCTCTGATATTATGAACCGCGGCGGTACGATCCTGCAGACAGCGCGCTGCCCCGAATTTATGACGGAGGAAGGCGTCAGGCGCGGGTACAGGATGGCTCAGGTGTTCAAACTCGACGCGATCGTTGTTATCGGCGGAGACGGATCGTTCAGAGGCGCAAGAGACCTTGCCCGGATCGGAATGAACGTTGTGGGGATCCCGGCTACGATCGACAACGATATCGACTGCACCGATCACACTATCGGTTTCGATACGGCACTTAATACCGTAAAAGACGCGATCGATAAAATCAAGGACACCGCGTACTCTCACGAACGCTGCAGCGTCGTGGAGGTAATGGGCAGAGGCGCCGGTTATATCGCACTGAGCTGCGCGATCGCTGACGGCGCAGAAGCATGCATACTTCCGGAACGTCACTTCGATATTGACACCGACATAATACAGCCGATAATCGGATGCAGAAACAGAGGCAAACACCACTATATCGTTATCATTGCCGAAGGCGTCGGAGGCACTATCGAGATCGCGAAGCAGATCGAAGAGATCACCGGAATATCGACTAACGCTACCATTCTGGGTTACCAGCAAAGAGGCGGAAGCCCTACGGTGAAGGACAGAGTTTCGGCAAGTATGATGGCCGTAAAGGCAACGGAACTGCTCGCCAACGGAGAACGTAATAAGATAATAGCCCTTAAAAACGAAAAGTACGTGGCGTACGATATCGAGGAAGCGCTCAATATGAAAAAAACGCTTGATCCCGAAATGATCGAAGCCAGTAAGATGCTTTCGCTTTGATTTGAGATTCTTAAGGGGGCCTGTGAGGAATTCATCTGAACGGGCTCTTTTGATTAAAACCCGTTACAGCTTTTAGATGATCATGAAATCAGGAGTTTAAATGTTCGGCTATACTAAAGCATTTGTCCCGAACCTCAGGTTCAGGGAATATGATAAATATAAAGCGTACTATTGCGGCGTATGTAAAACGATGGGGAAACTGCTCGGACAGGGTTCCCGTTTGTCGCTGACGTACGAAGCTGCGACGCTGGCAATGCTTGTAGATTACTGTTCATTCGAAGGGCAGATCCCGCTGAAAAAAGGCAGATGCGGCGTACATCCGGGCCATTCACACCCTTACTTTTACGGAACTCCCGGAATCGTTTACGCCTCGCGCGTCAATATTCTGCTTTCCGGTCTTGCGGCGGAGGACAACGTCTCCGATAAGCATTCTTTTAAAAGCAGGGCCGCGTTAACCGTGTGGAAAAAAGGCGTAAAACGTGCCGCCGCATCATACCCTGAACTATATGATTTTATTAAACAGAATCTGTCCGAACTGCACGAACTCGAAAAAAACGGATGCACTGACATTGACGACTTTACGGCGCCGTTCGGTAGGATACTCGGCAGAATATTTACCGTTGACGGCCTCATGAGCGAAATGTATTCCGACGTCCTGTCCAGGCTGGGGATCGCGCTCGGACAGTGGATCATGCTTATCGACGCGCTTGACGACAGAGTATCAGACCGGAAGCGTGGAAATTATAATATTTATAACGTCCTTCTGGGCGACAGACCTGCGGGAAAGGAAGAGGAGATCGTACGTGTACGCTGCCTGATCGAAGCCGGAAACTGCTGGCAGGAATTAAAACGCTTAAGAATTATTTCCGGCCGCGAACCGGACGGAGATACGGAAGGATTTATGGACAATCTTTTCGGCGAAGGGCTTCCGTATATTGACCGCACCGTAAACGAAAAAAACAGCGCCGCAGGGCAGAAGTCAGGCGCCGCAGAAGCGGAGGGACATAATGGATCCTTATAAAGTATTAGGTGTTTCTCCTTCCGCTTCAGACGAAGAGATCAAAAAAGCATACCGCGAACTCGTTAAAAAATATCATCCTGACAGATTCAGAGACGATCCTATGGCACCTATGGCCGAAGAGAAAATAAGGGAGGTCAATGCGGCGTACGATAAAATACAGGCTATCCGTTCCGGAAAAGAAAGTGCCGCGTCCTACGGCTATGGCGCAAAAGATCCTTACGGTTCCGGCAGCGCTTCGTCGTATTACGGAACTGCAGCCGGGGACAGTTATACTTCTTACGGCACGAACGGTAAATACGCAAGGATCATAAGCTATCTTCAGAACGGACTTATCATGCAGGCTTATTCTGCACTTATGATGATATCTGAAAATCAGAGAGACGCTGAATGGTACTACTTATGCGGTGTCGTCAATGAACAGCTCGGAAGGTACGCGGGCGCTTATAACTGCTACCGCACAGCTTCCAATATGGATCCGGGGAATCAGACTTTCAGAGATAAAGCGGACCGGTTCGAAGCTGTAGTGCGCGAATATTCGCAGAGGGCAAATCAAAGTACGGCGGATTCAGATTATTGTGTTTCTGCGCGCGATTGCTGCTTCTGTTCGTCTCTGTGCATGGGGCCTTTAGGCGGACCGGTATTCTGCTGCTGAAATCATGACTGCGCATTACCGTCCGTTTTAACGTAATAAAGGAGTAAAAAATGAACGATAAAGTATTAAAAACGCTCGAATTTGATAAGATCTGCGAATCCGTGGAGTCTTACGCGAGCTGCGAGCTCGGGAAAAAATACGCCCGGGAACTGCAGCCGTTGTCCGACCCCGACGAGATCAGCAGACTTTTGACAGAAACTGAAGACGGCGTAAATTGTATACTTAAAAGAGGAAGCGCCCCTTCCGCCGGAGTCAGAGACCTCTCCGGAGTTATTATCCGCGCCCAGACCGAATCTGTGCTCAACAATACCGATCTGCTCGGGATCAAAAGCCTGCTTACCGCCGTGCGCCGCATGATATCATACGCTTCCGTACAGGATGCCGGGCCTGAAACCCTTACTTCTGTTGAAAATATGTTCTACAGACTCGTGAACCTGACGGCTCTCGAAAATGAAATAACGCGCTGCATACTGTCTGAAGACGAAATAGCAGATGACGCAAGTCCCGCACTTTCAGATATCCGCAGGAAAATATTCCAGATACAGGGTTCGATCAAGGACAAATTGAACGAGCTTACTCATTCGAGCAAATATGCTAAAGCGCTCCAGGACAATATCGTGACTATGCGCGGAGACCGTTATTGTATTCCCGTTAAGATAGAAAGCAGGGGAGAAATACCCGGGATCGTCCACGATACTTCTTCCTCAGGACAGACGCTCTTCATCGAACCCGCGTTCGTTGTCGAATCCAATAACAAAATTCGTGAGCTCCGTGTTTCCGAACAGGAAGAGATCGAGCGGATATTAAAAGAATTGTCCGAAATGGTAGCAGCCGAATCGCCTACACTTTCCTCTGACCTGGAGCTCGTATCTTATATCGATTTCACTCTCGCCAAAGC
>JAFWQX010000085.1 GCA_017508875.1 Clostridia bacterium
CACTTGCTGTCGCCTGAAGATTCAAGTTTAAGAACGTATTCATTGCCGTTAAGCGTCGCTTTGGCGGTCTCGAGTTCGGGCGCGAACGGGCCGAAGCGTACTTTGACTTTTTCGGGAATGGCGTTTTTTCCTGATCCGGGTTCTTTTGAGCTAAGTTTAAGTTCGATAGACTGCCTGTCTTTTACAGGGTAAGAGGCGGTGAGCGACGCGCGTACGGAACTGTTGGCAACAGGGAAATCAGTCACGTTCACAGTCCAGGCCTCGGGAAGGCGTGGCATGACTTTCAGCTCGCACACATTTCCTTCGCACGTTACGGGGGCAATACCGGCGACGATCAGGAAGCATTTCATTGCCTCCGCCTGCTGCACGAGATTTCCCAGATCGCCCTGGCGACGGAACAGACCTCTCCCGGCGTCAACGGATATTCCTTCCGGCACCATATACGGTTCGGGCAGAGCGGGCGCGTAGCAGATGCGGCAGAGCGATTTTACAAGTTCGGACGCGTCTTTCATCATATCGAGGAGCAGCGCGTTCTGCGTGATCATGGAGTGGCCGTAGCCGAGGCCTCCCGGTGCGTAATAGCCGAATTTCTTCGTCTCATACAAGTCTTCGGAGTAGGAAACTCGCGAGCGTGCGATCCATTCTTCGGGCATATCGGCGGCGTCGAAGCCGAAATGATCCGAAAGCATTGCCGGGGCCGGATCGTGCAGGAATCCTTTATGCTCAAGGTCCCAGCCTCCGCCTTCCTTAGCCGAAAGACGCGAATCTATGCCGCCCTTGATTATCGCCGCAGCTTTAAGCCAGCGCTCCTGCTCGGCTGTCCTGCCCGCCGCTCCGGCCATCTGCGCGTAACCTAAAAGGCCGAGGTAGCAGGGGAGATTAGCGTAAAGCGTCCAGTCCGACATTGCCGCCTCCGTCTCGCCGTAAAGGAGTCCGTCTTCTGAAAGCGACAGGTCTGTATGCTCAAGGCACCATTCGATCCAGTACGCGGCCTCGTAGATATATTTCCAGTTATCATTGACCCAAGCCGGATCGGCGCCGAGGTTCTTCCATACTTCGAAATTCGCCATCATCATCAGTCCGTGGCCGTCGGTCTCCTGATTTCCCAGATTCTGATATTCATCGCCGAACGCTTCTTTAGTGTACCTGGTGGGCCAGTTCGCGACGGGTACGAGCACTGTGGAATAGATAAGCGGTTTGTTCGGAATCACGCTGAAATGGCCAGGGATAGGAATACCTCCGAGCGTAAGACCCTGTTCGGGGTAGTACATCATCCATTTGTTTCCGAAGCCGCAGCCTGCCTCCGCCTTACGCGCGTAGCCGAACGAATTAAGCGTCATTATTGCCCGCGAAGCGTCGCGCGAATAAAACGCGTCGTAGTAGGAGTTGGCAATATTTACGTACGGTCCGAAGCCGTCGTACCTCCACGAAGGTGCGTCTTTATAAGAAGTGTGTATGAAACCGTCGCCGTCGGTGCGGTCAACAAGATTGGACATGTTTACGTCAACGATTCCGGTGGCGGCGTTTGCGATGCTGTCTCCCGAGAAAACAAATCTGCCGTGAGCGTTTTTCGCTTCGGCGTCAAATTCGTATTCCGGTATGGCTTCGAACGCGTCGCTGTACGTATGAAGAGCTCTGCATACCTTTCCGAGCTCGCGCATAGCCTCTTCGGGGAGAGGGTCGAGCACGTTTACCGTATGCTGCTCAAAAAAGCTGTCGTTTGCGTCGACTTCCGCTTTTCCGCCGGTGAGCGTTCCGCCGGTGAGCGTTCCGCCGCACTCTGCGCCGGTTAAGTAAAAACCGTGGAAAACAGGTGAGCCTTCGCGCTCTATGTCTTTGACTACAGAAACTGAACAAAGCGTTCCTTCCGGCAGTTCGATCTTCAGGATCCCTTCAGGCTCGCATTCGAATCCGCCCTTAAGATAAAGCGCTTTTTTTAGTGACGAGACGAGAGAAGCGTCGCTGAAATTATAATCGTTGTCGAAGAAAGGAGAAGGACGTTCTCCCCAGATCGCGTGGTACCACATCGTATAACCGAAAACGAGCGGTATTTTATATGTTTTTCCGTCAGCGTATCCGATCACGATATCTCCGGCGCGGTCGCCGATATATCTGACGCGTGAAGGGTCGCTGGTGCCCCAGTCCGGGCAGCCCTTATCGGGATCCCAGTATCCGCCTGCCAGATAAAGCGCGCTCTGTTTTTCTAACGTGAGGCCGCCGGGCAGCTTTGCGCTGAGGCATTCCTGATCATTTTTGAGGTCGATCCATTTAATCATGTTTTTACCCCTCTTTCTTAGAATCATTACAGCGGTTATTGCTCCGGCCGCGACCAGAACGGCTGCTGCCGGAATAAGAATATTCAAAATATTGCCGGATCCGGGGATATCGTTTGAACCTTTTTCGGGAGTAGTGTGTGCCTGCTCCGGCGTTGACGTATCGAGTTCGCTCCAGTCATCGGGCCATGCAGGGATATTGTCAGTGTCTGAACCGTAGATCACAGCTACGCGGAGCTCATTGTCCGACGGCGCACCGAGATCGACCCATGCCCACGTGCTGTCGCCCGAATCGACCATCTCGCACTGTGCGTTGTTACCGTTTACCTGCGACGCAATGAAAGCGATACCTGCCGGGAAAGGCCCTAAACGCAGTTTAACCGTATCTATTCCGTCCGTTCCCTCGAGTTTTATCTGAGCCGTCTGTACTCCGCCGGAAGGGTAGGAAATTTTCATATTCGCATACCCGGAAGCGTCTCCCGTTACCGGCAATGCTTTAACGTTCACGGACCAGTTTTCGGGGAGGCGGGGCATTATTTTTAGCGTGTTTCCGTTTACCGGCGACAATCCCGCGACGATAGAGTAGCATTTCAGCGCTTCGGCGAGCTGTACGAGATTTCCCAGATCCCCCTGGCGCCTTATTATGCCGTTTTCTCTGTCAACAGATACGCCTTCAGGGACCATATAAGGTTCCGGCAGACCGGGTGCGTAAGATATGCGGCAAAGGTTTTCTACAAGCTTCGTGGCGTCGGACATATGGTCTGACAGCAGCGCATTCTGCGTGAGCATCGAATGGTCGTAGCCTATTCCCGGCGCCCCGAACCAGCCGTTTTTACCCGAACTGCCGGTGTCTGCCTCGTAAGAAAGAGCCGAAAGCGCAGCCATTTCGTTGTCCATATCCGCGACGTCAAAGCCGTAGAAATCCGCCATCATTGTCAGCGCCGGATCGTGGTAAAAACCGAACCTTGAACCGACCCAGCCTTTTTTATTCGAGAGTCGGTCAATTATTGCCGCCCTCAGTTCATCCGCCATACGGCTCCATTCCGCCGCTTCTTCCGCGTGCCCTGCCGCCTGCGCCATTTCTGCGTATCCTTTAAGGCCGAGATAGCAGGGGAGGTTGCAGTAGAGCGTATATTTCTGCATGCCGGCTTCGGATTCGGCGTAAAGCAGGCCGTTTTTCGCGAAAGAGAGCGAAGGATTATCAAAGCACCAGCCGATCCAGTCGCACGCCTCTTTTATATAAGCCCAGTTTGATTCGACCCACGCAGTGCCTCGCCCGGAACTGCGCCACGCGCTGTAATTAGCGAGCATCATAAGGCCGTGGCCGTCCGTCTCCTGATTACCCAGATTCTGATACTCATCTCCGAAAGCCGCTTTTGTATAAGAAGTAGGCCAGTTTGCTTCCGGGACAAGGACTTTCGAATAGTGGAGCGGCTTATTTACGATGACTGTATAATGCCCCGGGATCGCCTTTCCTCCGAGCGTCAATTTGTTTTCGGGGAAATACATCATCTGAGCGTTCGCGAACCCGGCGGCGGCCAGCGCCTTCTTATTCTGCCCGTAGAGCAGCAGCGACATTATTCCTCTGCCTCCGTCCCTGGAGTAGAAAGAATCGTAATACGAATCCGCGTTCTCGACCCATACGCCGAACCCGTCGTAACGCCAAGAAGGAGCGCCTTTATATGAGGTGTGCATAAAGCCGTCGTCATCCGTACGGCTTTCAAGATTTTCGAGATTTGTATAGATTATGCCGCCTGCCATATTTGCAAAAGCGCTCCCTGAAAACGTGATCTCGGGGCCGGTGTGACCGGACGGATATACGAACGGCTCGGCATTTTCATAATCTGCCTCGAAAGTGTAAAGCGCATGTCTGAGAGCGTCGAGAGCGTCTTTCACCTCAGCAGGGAAAGGATCGGCGCTGTTTATTGTATGGGAGCTAAAGAATGCGTCGCCGCCATTGAATGAATAATCTTTATACGACAGTTCTACGCGCTCGCCGTCGCCCGCGTTAGAGAGGAAAGCGCATTCGAAAACAGGCTTTCCGTTTTTATCCGGATCATCAGTGATTTTTATGCTTTTAACAGCCTGATCGCGCAGCTGTATTTTAAAAACGCATCTGTTTTTACCTTCAAATGCGTCTTTTAGCATAAGTACGGACCGGAGTTTTGCAGTAAGCGCAGCATCCTCTCCGGCTCCTTTAAAAGGCGAAGCAGGCTCGCGCCAGTTGTTGTAAAACCACATGGTATAACCGAAAACGAGAGGTATCTTATCTATGGTCCCGTCCGCGTATTTGACGTCGAGCGTGCCCATTCTGTCTCCCACGAGCCGGATGTCCGCGTAATTTGAAGTGCCCCAGGCGGGCGCTCCGTTGTCAACAGAGTGGTATCCTCCCACTGCGTACAGCGTTTTATACGTTTTTCCGGTTCCTTCTTCGGCGTTATACGGAAGGCTGATCCTGACCGCACTGCCTGAAGACGCAAAGACGTCCGCCTTTCTGCCTGCACCCGTCAGAGACAGCAGAACGGCTGTGAAAAAGATAAAGACAAATAATAATATTTTCACTCTCAGACGGCGCATTCCTCCGGACCTCCTTCGTCGGAAATACTGATAAGTGGATTATATGTTTTTCGCCGTCAATTTAAAATGCAGAAAATCGTTGCCCGGATGGACAATTACGAGGGAATAAGGTTTTCTTTTCGCTCCATTATACTGATGTAAGCCGGACGGATGATCTTATCCATGCATACGAGCTCTTCTATTCGGTGAGCGCTCCATCCTACGATGCGCGCGATAGCAAACATTGCCGTATAAAGTTCGCGCGGAATGCCCAGCATATCGTATACAAAGCCGCTGTAGAAATCCACGTTCGGACTGACGCCCTTGTAAATGCGCCTCTTTTTCGCTATTATTTCAGGTGCTGCTTTTTCGACGTTTTCGTACAGCTTAAGATCGGCTTCGCGGCCTTTTTCCCTCGCGAGCTCTTTTACGTATTTTTTAAAGACTACTTCACGCGGATCGGACAATGAATAAACGGCGTGTCCCATGCCGTAGATCAGCCCTTTTCTGTCGAATGCTTCGCGGTCAATTACAGCGGAAAGGTAGCGCCGGATCTCTTCTTCGTCCAGCGGATCGGTCACGTTCTGCTTAAGGTCGTCCATCATATCGACTACTTTGATATTAGCCCCGCCGTGACGCGGACCCTTCAGCGAAGCCATTGCCGCCGCAAGTGTCGAGTACGTATCGGAGCCCGATGACGTAACGACGCGGGTCGTAAACGTTGAATTATTGCCGCCGCCGTGCTCCATATGAAGTATAAGCGCCGTATCGAGAACTTTTGCCTCTGTATCAGTGATGATGCGGCCGGGGCTAAGCATCATAAGCAGGTTTTCAGCCGTGGAAAGAGTTTTATCCGGGTGATGGATCACCATGCTTCCCTTACGGGAGTAGTGATTAAAAGCATGGAATGAATACGCTGCAATGATCGGCAGCACACTGATCAGTTCGATACACTGCCGCAGTGAATTTTCCGGCGAAGTGTCGGAAACGCTTTTATCATACGAAGCGAGCGTCAGGATCGCTTTCATCATCGAGTTCATAATGTCTCCGCTGGGAGCTTTCATTATGACGTCGCGCGTAAAGTGTGTGGGCAGACGGCGGCATTCTCCTATGACCTTTTTGAACTGTTCCTCTTCCGCCGCATCGGGAAGCTCGCCGAAAAGCAGCAGGTAGGCTATCTTCTCGTATCCTTTTTTATCAGGTTCGAGTTCCTTTAACAGCGTTTCGACTCTGTAACCGCGGTACCAGAGTTCGCCGGGGCAGGGGATCTTCTGCCCGCTTTCGTCAGTCCTGAACGATATAACGTCGGAAATGTTTGTGAGGCCGGATACCACGCCGCTTCCGCTTTTATCGCGAAGGCCGCGCTTAACTCCGTATTTTTCATAAAGCTCCGGTGAAACCGCGTCATTTTTGCGGCATAGAACCGCTTTTTCCGAAGCGTAGTTATTGATCGAGATCTGTGCCATTATCCGGTCCCTCCTGCAAAATAACGTGTGAAAGCATTTTTATTTTACCGACGATCTTCAGCAGCGAAAGCGTGTCGGTCTCTCCGAGATATGAAAGCAATGCCGAAGTGCGGCGCAAAACCGTCTCGTGGTTCGATATAGCCCGCGCCTGGCCGTCGCCCGTAAGTGCAACGACAGTCTGCCTGTTATCCTCAGTGTCGATGCTTCTTCGAACCAGCCCTCCCGCTTCAAGTCTGTTGAGTACCGCCGCTATCCTGGCGGAGCTTACTCCCGTGATCCTGCACAGATTCTTAGGAAGCGCCTTCCCGCCTGATTTATAGATACAGTACAGGACAAGGTTCTCGCCGGTGATCAAGCGGCTATAGTCATGTTCGATTTTCAGTATCGCCGCGTCTTCTACTGTGGCAATGATCGTTTCTGCCGTTTTTTCGTAATCCATAAAAGTACCTTTCAGGTGACAATAGCTAACAGTGTTAGCAATCGTTATTTTAACACAGATCCTGCTATTATGTCAACAAGCTGAAATCAGCGAGTATTTACGTGTTTTTACGGTGTTTTTACGATTTGTGTTGAATAAACGCCCGTTTTTCTGCTATAATCTTACTATCTTATGAGCATTGCCATTCGGAAGAGAAGATGTTGATACCATGGACAGACTTATTCGCAGATATGAGACGGAAGGAGCGAGAGGGTGCGATAATAAAGCCCTGGTCTTTATGCTGTTCGGGCAGTCTAACGCCGTCGGTCACGCAGTCCCGATGAAACCAGAAGACGTTATAGCCGAGCCGCTGAAAAACGTGTTCGGGCTGAGCCGTGAGCGCAATCAATTTTTTGAGAACGAAGAACTTTATTGGAGCGGCTATACGAGCGCAGGAATGAATCTGGGCGAAACGCAGGACGATACATATTCTCTTGCCAACTGCCTCGCTAAACAGTGGCAGGACGCCGTCGACCGCGGCGAAGCGCTCCCGGACCTCTACGTGATACATATTGCCATAGGAGCGCAGGGAGTGACGGAACAGTTCATGTGGTATCCGGAGCGTCCGGAAAAGCTCGTTCCCGGGCCTCTGGGCACCGCAGATATTTCTCTTTTTCCGCTCGCGTGCCACGTGCTCAGCCTCGTGCCGGACAGCATGAAAAAAATCGGTAAAACGCCTGAATACGTGCTTCACTGGCGCGGGGGAGAAGAAGATGAACTGTATTCGCCTGACGAGCTTCGGCCGAAACTGCGCGGTATATACGATAGAATGTTCGAAGGTTTTTACGCCGCGGCAGGAGTTAAATTTCCCGTGGTCATCCATAAATTCTGCGACGAGGAAGACAGCGGCGGTAATTGCCCCGGCTGGGAGGCGGAACTCGAGACCGCGCAATATATCAATACGGTTTTTGACGGAATTGCCGCCGACAACGACAATATTTCTCTTTTCGATGCACGCACGCTTCCGGCGTACGACAGGTCAAAAAAATATCACGGCCTGTTCATCGATGACGGAGTACACTACACTCCGGACGTGAATAATCAGGCCGCAAAAAAGATAATAGATTTTTATCTGAACCGCTGAATCCTTTGGCTTTAAAGGTTCATTTTATGTTTGTCACGGGCCGTAATAGAATCCCGCGCGTCCTATCGGAGCCGCGTCGCCGGTGGTGTAGAACGCCGTGACGTCGCCTTCGGTGCAGTTATCCGCCCATTTGAAGAAAAGGGAAGCGGCGCCTTCTATTCCCAGATCGCTCTTCGGAATCGAAACCATCATCATATTTCCGTGTATGCGGCTTCGCACTTCTGAAATAGCGGATACAGAGTATTCGCCTCCGCCTGAGAGCTTTCCTAAATATAACGAACCGTCTTTATCCGGGGCTTTGTAATTCAGCACGAAACTGTAGCCGTTCCAGCATTCTGAAGCCGGAACGCCGGGAATACCGATAAACAGATTCATCCAGTTTCCGCCCTCGGGAGAAGTGATATCGGCTGCGGTCTTTACGAAGAAATAAACGTTATCCGCGTCTTCGCAGACCTTCATCTCAGTAATATCGTTGCGGCCCGTATTATCTGTATATTTTTCCTTGCCCCAGCCGCTGGACTTTCTTTCCGGCGTATCCGCTTCATAATCTCTGTAATATGCTTTAATGTCGTTCCACTGTGCGAAGCCGCCGTTAACGTCGATCGGACGGTTGTTGCGCGAATTATCCGCGGTCACGCCCTTGAATTGCCTGATGAACGATATCATCTGCATATAATAGTTATCTGCGTATCCGCCTTCCATAGGCTCGATATCGCGGCTGCCGTTAAGGGAAGCATTGTCAAGGAACACGATGGGTCCTTCATTTCTGACCGGACCCTGGTAAGTTGCGGGCTGGCGCTGGGCGACCCATTCATTCCAGCCGGTAATGAATATGATCTCGGGATCGACCTTCATCGCCCATTCGAACTGCTCCGCAAAATTGTAACCGTAGAGATAAGCATCGGGCGCGGGGTCGTTTGCGCCGTCATGCCAGCTGCGCGAGCGGTCGTTAGAGCCGTACCATGAGACTGCGCTCATCTTATACGTTTCGTTGTGCTGGGCGAGCGATACGTTCACAACTTCCTTCCTTCCGTTCAGACCGTACACTGCGTCGTCAGTAAGGAGACGGTCAAATTCCATCCACGGGAAGCCGTCGTCAACTTTTTCTCCCATCGGCCACTGGCTGACTTTGATCCTGAAATATTCGCGCAACTCTTCGGTGGCTTCGTCAGGAATACCTATGATCAGCGGCTTTCCGTCCCATCTGAACCACAGGCTCTCGAATTCCGGATGTTTTTTGTATATCGCCTTATATATCGTTGACATCGTTTCTCCGGATTTTGTGTTGGTGAGGAAGCAGAGCTTCGGCACGCTCCAGCCCTGATCCTGATATTCTTTAAAGATCTTTATGAGATTGATCGCGTTGGCAGTGTACGTGGGGCCGTTCGAGACGTCGAACGCAAGAAAATCAACTCCCGCGTCCGTGAGCATCTGCAGGTGTTTGCGAATCACCCATTTATCACTTGATCTGTAATAACCGAACATGGGTTTTCCCCAGAAATGAAAGTCGTTAACGCGGCCTCCGCCTGCGTTTAACCAGCCTTCTTCAGAATCCAGAGCGCCTTCTACCGAGGCAATGACAGTGTTATCGTACAGGGCCGTACCGTGTTCACCGAGCCACAGGAAGTAGAAAAGGCCGACGTATTTGCCTTCGCGCGACGCCGTGGTCTCGTTTTCGGTGATCAGTGTGCGGCCGAGGTTGTCAACGGCTCTCGTCGTTCTTACTGTTAGCGGGGCCGTGTTATTGTAATTATCGTCTGACGTGACGACCATAGGTTCCGCGGGCGTCAACGACGGTGCGGGTGTTTCCGTTTCCTGAGGGGGCGTGTTTTCGCCGCCTGAGGCCGAGGCCTCTTCTTTGGAATCGGGATCAGGTATTGAAACGCACGCAGTCAATATCAGCACCGGTGCTATCAGCGCAAGTATGGCTGCTTTTTTGATTGCTTTCAGTAAGTTATTTATGCTTTTGTTGCTATTTCTGTCATTCATTTCTGAGCCTCTTTTTTTCGGGTGTTCATGCGCCGTACAGGAATTTTCCGCTTAGATTATAAGTCATCGCGTGGATTTTTTCAAGAACGCAATATATGGTGGCGTTTCGCCGGGAGCACAGCTTGTTTTGCGGGGCGGTAAGGAGGGCGACGCGGGAATGGCGCCGTTATTCTTCTCTTTAAGGTCGTCATCTGCCGCGGCATGGGCAACAATGTCACGCAAAGCCGAAATAAGGGCATCGTTTTCCTCTCCGGTCCTCACGGCGATCCTTGCAAATCCCTTTCTGAGCCCGATATAATCAGAACAGTCCCGCAGCAGGATGCCGCGTTTCAGCAGCTCGCCGCAAAGGTCCGTTTCAGAGTAAATAAGCAGAAAATTGGCTTCCCCGGGGAACACGCGAATGCCAAGCTTACGTAATTCTTCAGTCAGCCTCGCGCGCTCTTCAGATATCTTTATCACAGAATCACGCAGCCATTTTCTGCAGCCGAGCGCCGCTATTCCGGCGGCCTGAGCAGGCACAGATACGTTCCAGCATTGAGATTTACCGCTCATCTCTGTTAAAAACGATTCGTCACCGCAAAGCACGTAACCGAGCCGCAGTCCGGCCATCGCGTAGCTTTTTGTAAATGCGCGCAGTACCGTTACACGAGGATAAGCGCTGATAAGCTCCGGAATATCATATTTGTCAGGCTCATTCGTAAGATCGAGGAAGGTAAGGTCGAGGAAAAGCCTGACGCCGGAGCCGGCAAGCAAACGGACGACGTTCACATCTGCCGTGACACCGGATGGATTTCCGGGAGAGCACAGGAATACCGCGCCGTACCTCGAAAGATCGGAACCTGCGGGAGGATAATTTACACGGAAGCCGGAATATTCGGATAAAATATAATGCCTGGCCCTGACCCCGGCGGCGCAAAGAGCGGTCTCGTAATCGGAGAAGGCGGGTGATACTATCAGGGCGGGCTTTTCTGCGGGCAATGAATAGGCAAATGCGTAGATCAGTTCCGAAGCGCCGTTTCCGCACAGCACCGCGTTTTCCGGCACACCTTCTGCGGCGGCAATCCTTTTTCGCAGTTCGGTGCAGTAAGGGTCCGGATAAGCGGCGCAATTATCGGCCGAACTCCTGACCGCTTCACGCACCGCTTCTGGCGTGCCTGCCGGATTGGTATTGGCGGAGAAGTCGAGCCGCACTTGATTTGTATATATATCCCCTCCGTGAGGGCTTTTCTTATTTATAAGCATATTCCTGACGCGAACATTGTCCTGCCTGTCCTGCGGCAGCTCACCCGTCGCCTCGCTCCTTCCTCCCGGCATCGATACCTCCGGAATCCTGAATATTCCGGACCGTGTTCAAATTATACGCCGAGGCGCGAGCATTGTCACCTCCGAAATCTCTGGCGGAATTGAATAATTAAAACATGCAATACGAAAATTTTTATTGATGTTGGCCGCGCACTGGCTCTTTTCTGTTTCCGTGAAAAATGTGTTTTGACTGCGTCCTGTTCCGGACTATCCCGGGTAGATCACACCCTTACTCCGCCTGTCCCTTTTATTGCTCATTTTTCTTCGGAGGTTTGTGAGGAGTGGCACACGATTTCGAATTTGGGCAATTTGTGTGCCAAAAATTTCTCGTTTTTTTTGGAGGATAGAGGAGACGTGGCACACGATCTTCAATTTGGGCAATTTGTGTGCCAAAATTTTTTCATTTTTCTGGGGGAATAGAGGAGGAGTGGCACACGATCTTCAATTTAGGCGATTTGTGTGCCAAAAATTTCTCATTTTTTCCTTCTAAAATTCCCGGAGGCAGAGCCGGCCTGGCACACAAAACCCGAAAAAGCCGATTTGTGTGCCAAAGTTGACCGAGACTGACTTGGGAGACAGCGCCAGACTGGCACACAAAACCCGAAAAAGCCGATTTGTGTGCCAAAGTTGACCGCAACCGACTTGAGAGACAGCGCCCGGCTGGCACACAAAACTCGAAAAAACTGATTTGTGTGCCAAAGTTGACCGACCGCGAAATAAAAGACAGCGACGCAGAAAACAGACTTTAAAATGTTTGAGAAATTGCCGCCATGATATGCCTTGCGGCCGGCAAACTCAAGCCGGAGCATCCTCAATTGTCTGAAAAAATCACGGAACCAGGAAAAGAGCCCGCCGCCAGGGCTCACGCATGAAAAACTTGACAAAGGAACTGCAATAATGTATATCCTTCATAGGGGTGATACAAATGATAAAGCAATATTTTGAAGAACTAACAGACAAAAGGCAAACACACAAAGTAAAACATAATATGCTTGAAATAATCATAATGACTATTTGCGCAGTGATAGCCGGA
>JAFWQX010000086.1 GCA_017508875.1 Clostridia bacterium
AAGTCTTTCACTATCTAGCAAAAGCCAAAAAGGTCCGGTGCGGTTCTGAGCGCACCTGGACCTCTTCGAAAACAGTTAAATACATCGCAGATCTTATGAAGCTTCTCGGTGTATAGTGTATATTTTTGGGATTTCCTTAATTAATGGAAGAAGCGGCAAGTAAGAAATACGTCCTTGAGGAAAAGGATAATAAAGTAGTCATATCAAAGGATAACGTCGCAAAAGTATTTGCGATGATGGCAAATTCGCCTCAGTATAAACGAGCGGCCAATATAAAAAAAGAAAACTCATCGTCATCTTATTGGTTTGATCAATGGAAAGATCGTGAATTATCGAAAGATGAGTTGATAAAGTTGTTAACGCTTCTTAATGCTGAAAACAGCACCCATACAAGCAATGAAGATATTGATCAAATAAAAAAGAATATTTTAGGAATAAAAGAAACACTCAAAACGCGTCTTCAAAATGCCGATCTAACTTTAGTGCAACATATTATTGATGGGTGCAAAAATACTCCTCTCTCATTTGCCACCAAATTCTGTCATTACGCTTGTATTTATATGTTTGAAGATGACGCACGTGATAATTTCCCTATATTCGATGATATAATGAGAAAAAATCTTGGGAAATACTCGAATGCCTGGGAAACCGGAAAAACAAAAGGTAAGCTAAAACGGAATCTTACTCCGAAAGAACTAGCAGATTCAGATAGCGAATTCGGAATATCAGACTTCTATAAGTTTTACAGAGATTGTATACAAACCATTGCAGATGAGAATAATGTTAGCAAGACTGGCGTTGAACAACTTATATGGTATTATCATAACGGTAACAACTGAAAAACATCATACATCGTTAAAACCGGTTTGTATGTATTTCATTCAACAATTGCGTACAAACCGGTTTATTCAAACAGATATAGATTGCTATTATAGTTTTATCTAGGAATCATTCCCGCAGAAACAGGGAAAACCGTGGTTCCGGAATAGGCTTGATTTTATCATACATAGAGACCGTGGCCCAGACCATGCCATCGTCAGCAATACATTTATCATTGATCCGGTTCCAATTGTCTACCACTGCAGCTTGTTGATCGGAATCCTCGTTGATCTCGACCCAGAACACTCCTTTGGAAAAACGGTTGTCCGCCGAACCGATAAACTCATTTAGTTCAGTGAGCGAAACTCTGGTGCAGCAACGGATCGGTGACTCAGTTTTAAAGAAAAAATCCGAAATATCCTGACCATCCATCGAAAGTATATCATCTCTATGTCTCTCATCATAAAAATCCGGATAACCCAGTTTTTCGTTCCTTCCGTCCCCCAGATTGTACCACTCCGTTAACTCATTCAACGTTTCTGCGGTTCGGATTGCGTTAGCCGTCTCGATCGTTATTACTTTCTTTACTGACGGTACGCCATATCCCCGCAGTTCCACCGTCATGGTGTTGCCGTCTGTAGCATTAAACTTTATCCACCAGTATTTGTCAACTAAATTCCTATAAATAGTGTTATCCTCAAACATAGCCGCTGCTCCTTATAATAATTATACCTACCTGTATGCGTCCAGTCAAAGCTTTCATTGGTTGCACCTTGCGCTCCGCGCCGCAAATCGATATAATATTTTAAACGCCGCGCAGGAGGGGGCAATTTATGACGCATTTTATCAGACTACGCAGATCGATGTCGTTGACGATCTTGAAAGTGCTGGCAATAGCGCTGACGGTCGTTGTATTGACCGTCATGGCGGGCTGCGGCAGATCGAGCGGCAACCCCTCCGGCACCGAAACCTCGACGCACGCGCCCGTGACACTGGCCTCTTTCCTGGAGAAATACCGTGCCCGGGGATTCGAAACAATGATCGACGCGGCGCCCGAATTCATCGCCGACCTGTTGTCCGTGCGCGAAACTGCCAAACAAAAAGATTTTGACGACCTGAGCCTCAACAACTACGACTTTCGGGAAAAAGTACTGTTCAGTCGCCCGATCACCGTGTGTGCCAGCTGCTACAGCTACTCGTTCACGCTCTGGATCCGGTTCGAAGTATACGGCGCGCAGAATTTCGAGATCGGCCGCGCGCTGGCGCTGGAGCTGTTCGCGCAGCTGGACAATTGCCGGGAAGGCTCGGTCAACGGTCTAGACGGCAATATCCGGACCGCGGAGGATTTCGTTGCCGCCTTCGACGGCAGCGACGTCAACACCTTCTCGCTCTACTGGTCCGAAGTATCCCTGGACGTTGACACCGAATCTATTTCGCTACAGCTCTCCCGCGGCTGACCGGACTAAACAGATATGATATCAAAAAGCACTTTTCAAAATTACATGCAATGTCCAAAGCTTTGCTGGCTGAGTATCCACAAGCCCGGAGAAGCTGAACCGCCTGCGCGCGATAACCGGGCCAACGGTATTCTTGTCGGAGAACTTGCCAAGACGTATTTTCTGGGCACCGCGGATTGCACCCGGCTGGATGCCGCGGGAAAACCGCTTTACGCCGAGCAGATTGCTGCGACGAAAGCGGCGCTTTTGGGAGGCGCGGAGGCGATCGCGGAAGCGGCGTTTTCGGTCGGCGGGCTGTATTGTGCGGTGGATATTCTCAAACGCGACGTCAACGCCTTCTCCATCTACGAAGTCAAAAGCGCGCTTACCGTCAAAGAAAAATACTTGACCGACGTCGCGTTCCAGAAATACGTGCTCGAACAGGCGGGGGCAACTGTTGAACACATTTATATCATGCACCCGGACAAGCAGTACGCGCTGCACGGCGCGCTTGACGTGCGTCAATACTTCGCCGCCGAGTGTGTTGACGTCAATAAGACCGTAACACGCTGCCTCGACGAGTTGCCGGCGCTCCTTCCGGAGATCGAAAAGACGATCGCCGCGGGCACCGAACCGGCAATGGACTTTTGCCGGGCATGCAAAGATTGTCCGTTTAACCGCTATTGCACGCGCGATATTCCGGAGGACTGTGTCGGTTCATTGTCTGGCATCGGCGAGAAAGCGTACGATTACTATAATAAAGGGATCCTTACCATTGCCGACTACGCAAAGACCAAAGAATATGCCAAAAGCACCCGCCGCGCCCGGATCCAGGCCGAAAAAGTGCTGGCGCAGGACGATACGGTGTATGTGGACAAAACGGCACTGAAGGAATTCCTCGACCGGATCGAATATCCGGTCTATCATCTGGATTTTGAGACCACACAGAAACCGATACCGGAGTTCGAAGGCTTCCATCCCGATGAAAGCTATCCGTTCCAGTATTCGCTGCATATCGAAGCGGCGGACGGAACGCTTAATCACCGGGAATTCCTGGGAGATGAAGAGAACTGCGTCCGTGCCCTCGCCGAACAGCTGGTGCGGGATATCCCGGCAGGTTCCCGGCTCATGGCGTACAACGCGAGCACGGAGAAAAATATCATCAAAGATCTCGCTCGGCGGTTTCCGGATCTGGCACCGCAGCTGCTGGAGCTGAGCAGCGGTTTTATCGATCTGCTGGAGCCGTTCAAAAAAGGTTATTACTATGACCCGAAGCAGAAAGGAAGCAATTCCATCAAAGAAGTGATGCCCGCGCTCTGCCCCGCCATGGCAGAGGCGTACCACCGGCTGCCGGTCGTGCACAACGGCTACGAGGCGCTGTCAATGTTCCCCCGCCTAATCGCGTTAAAGGGCATGCCGGAGTACGCTGCCGTCAGGAAGGGAATGCTTGCGTATTGTGAACTGGATACGCGCTCGATGGTGGAGATCCTGAAGGTGCTGCGGGCGGCAATATGACCGTTTTCTCCCTCAATCGCTTTGCATTTATAACAACAAAAATAATTTTCAAAATTTCCAAAAGACTATTGACTTTACCGGCGGCAGTATTATAAAATTTCCGCCGAAAATGATCATTTTCCAGTTCCACCATCCACATTTTAACCAGATTCAGGGGGTAATAATGATTAAATTAGTCGCACTCACCGGCTCCTTTAACCCGGTGACCCGGGCTCATTATGAGATCATGTCCGATGCCGTAGCCAAATTCGGTGCGGACGAAGGGTTGTTCGTCGCCACCAACAACAAGTACCTGACCGCTAAATCCCTTTTAAAAAACAAAGTACCCTCCAACTTCATCCTCTCAGAGGAAACGCGCGGCGAGATGCTGCAGTCCCTCCGCGCCGAGAACCCGAAGCTCAGTTTCTGGGGTACCGAAGTCGGCGGAGAGTCACCCGACACGTACAAAACCTTGACCATACTTGTGAAGTCAAAACAAAAACAGTATCCCGGAGAAGAGATCAAGTTATACTTCCTCTTCGGCGCCGACAAACTAAAGAGCCTGCCGCACTGGAGGAACGCGGAAGAGATGGCGGCGCTGTGCGAGTACCTTGTCTACGCACGTCAGTTCGACGTGGAGACCCTGCTCGGGAAAGACCCGTTCCTGGCCGCCCACCGCGCGCAGATCCACCTGTTACGTGTCGAGAATGAAGATCTCGAAGACGTCAGTTCGACCGAAGTCCGCCGCCGCTTCTTCGCCGGCGAGGATTACCGGGACTTTATGAACGACGGACCGTACCGGATACTTCAGCGGTTCTCCCCTGCGGACTTTCCCAAAGTGACGCCGGAAGATACCATTCGTGCTCAGTTCCTGTACGGCGGCCGGTTCGGCGGCAACGCCGCGCGCATTCAAGTCTACAAAAACAACGCCGCACTCTTCCGGGCGTGGTCGGAGCCGTGGCTCGGGGACAACGCTGCCCACAGTGCCGCCAAGGTATACAGCCGCGAGTTCACCGTCAACGCCCCCGAATTGTCCGCACCGCCCGAGACCGCGTGCGTCAACGCCGACTGCACCGACGTGTCCCAGGCTCTTATCCGGGACGGATATAACCCGGCCCTGCTGAACCTCGCCTCCCGCATCTCCCCCGGCGGCGGTTACCAGAGCGGCGCTTCCGCGCAGGAGGAATGTGTCTGCCGGACGTCGACGTTGTCCCGCTCCCTGTACCGTTTTGGAAACATCAAATATAAACACATCCGCGAATCCGGCGTACCCAACACCCCCGGCGTGTACCCGCTGGACGTTAACTTCGGCGGCATCTACTCCCCGTGCGTCACCTTCTTCCGTCACGGCGAAGACAAGTACTACTCCTTCCGGGAGGAGAAGTTTGATTGTCCCGTCATCAGCGTCGCTTCGCTCTCCAACCGCGAAGCGAACGAATATACCAACGACGAGCGGCGCTATTTTGACGCCGACGGTTTCCTGACCGACGCAGGCAGAGTGATCGAGCGGAATAAGATCCGGACCATATTCCGGATTGCCCTGGACAACGGGCACGACAGCATCGTACTTGGCGCGTTCGGCTGCGGCGCGTACCGGCTGCGCTCCGATGAGGTGGCGGGGCTGTTCCGCAGCGTCCTCGACGAGCCGGAGTTCCGTAACCGTTTCCGCAAGCTGGTCTTTGCAATCTACGAAGGTAAACCCTCTCCCCGCAAAGCGCCGATGGGCCGGGGCGGCAAGTTCGCGCCGTTCTACGAGCTGTTCGACTGACGCGGGCCGTCAACACGACCCGCACTGATCCGTAACAGGAAAGGAGTTCACTATGGAAAACCGGGATATACTTATGTTCCGGCATCACCCGATGAATGTATCGTTCGCCAACCCGTTCTATTCCGCGCAGACGGGCGCGGAACTTTCCGGGTACGTAATTAATGACGTCACCTCCCGCGCGGAGCGGAACAAGGCCTTTATGGCCGCGCATCCGGACTTCGCGCGGGAATTGTCCCCGTTCTACATCGGCCCCATTGTCGCTTCCGACGGCGTCAAGGCGAACGTTTTTGAGATCTTCTGGCAATGCGGCAAGGTTTACTCCTGCCACGACGACGGCGGCCGGCCCAACGCCGCCTACTTCGAATGGCGGAACAAGTTCTACGGCGAGGTCAAGTGCACGAAAGACCTGATGCGCCACGACTGCAAGGACCTGGGCTATGAGCACAAGGACTGCCGCTACTTCGCCTGGTACGACAAGGAAAAGGGCGATTACGTCCCGCTCTCATACGTTGAGGCACGGAAGAAGGTGTACTTTCCGGAGTACGCCAAGCTGATCCAGAACACAGGTTCGTTCCGCTGGCTGAAGTCGCTGGTCGAGGAAGGCCGGAAGCTCGCGCTGGTCGACTTCGACGGGTACAACTACTACGAAACGTGCGGCCTGGAGCAGAAATACCAGCAGTACGTCAACAAGTATAAAAAAGAGAAACGTGAGCCGAAGCTCACCGAACTTGACTTCCTGACCGTGCGTTCCATGAAGGACGTAGTGAACTGTCCGTTCATGCAGGCCGGTCACGGATTCGTCATAAAGGCGCTGCTGCAGGGGGATATTGAAGTGGTGGACGGCGGGGTAATTGACCGCGCCGGGATCCTGGAGTGAATCATGAAATATTTCGTTGTAACTGATGTACACGACCGGTACGGGTTGATGCGCGACGCGTTGACCCGTGCCGGGTTTGACCCCGCGCGGGACGATCACAAACTCATCCTGTGCGGAGACGCGTTTTATTCGGGGCCACAGCCCGGCGAATTATTCGTTTATCTGCGAGAGCTGCATACCGCCGGCAAACTGGTGCTGATCTACGGGAACCACGACTATGAGTTACTGGACAATCTGCGCGCCGGCAGTTTCGGTCGCGCGGCCAACCGCACCTGTGCGGCGGCTATTGTGACACATATCACCGGAAAGCGCGAGTTTACGACCGACGCCGAACTCGCTTCCGCGTGTGAGCAGCTCGGTTTTACCGACTTCCTGGCACACGTCCCCATGCCCTATTTCGAGACCGATCATTACGTCTTCACCCACGGCTTCATACCCACGTCAAAGAACCGGTACCGCCCCGACTGGCGCGATGCGACCGAAAAAGAATGGCGCTCCGCCGCTTCGCGCGGCGACGGCATGCTGCTTTCCATGCGTTACGGGGTCAACGAACCGGGCAAACTCATCGTATTCGGACACTACAGCGCGGCGCGCTGCTATCTGATGCGGAACGCCACCGAAGCCGACTGGGACAACAAACTATACAAGGACGTTTCCGCCGTTCCGCCGGAGGGTTTCCGTCCGTTCTACGGGTCGACGTTCATCGCCCTGGACCAGAGCGTCCCGAAGACCGGTTTCATCAATTGCATCGTGCTGGAGGATTGAGTCGGTATGAAATAGAGCAAACCTGATTTTGATGTTTTTGAGTAAAAACGCATAAATTTTACAAAATAATATTGACGTTTTGGCCAAAAAGACATATAATCTTCAAGTAACATCTTTTTCAACACACATTATATTCATTTAGGAGGCCTTCAAATATGAATGATCAGCTAAAAACCGAATTAAGACGAATGGGTATCGGTTGGTTTATTTTAAGATACGCGTCTGAGCGCGGTGTTCAAATAGGAACATCCTTATACTACGGCTCTTCAAATTCTCAAAAAACTCGTGAAGCCGCTTACGAGCGAACAAGATCATTTCACCAAAAAATGATTGACGAATTGTTAACAACCGGACTTAACAACAAAGTGGCCGCCGGCGATCCTGTTTTAAATGTTAATGCAATACTAAAAATCGCAAATCAGATTTAGTTAAAGACGCATATATAAAACCGGAGAGGATTATTGAAATGCGAGATTCCTATAGTGAGTTTATTGCCGGATTTGGAATCGATTTTGACCGTTTTCTTAAATGGGGAATCGACAATACCATTTTCCCTTCAGATCATGACATTAAAAACAATTGGCTTAAGCTGTTACATAGAATAGATACTGGAGAACCAATATATATACGGGGATATGGACGGAATGGTCAAGGAAATGATATTATTACACAATTCTATTCCTCCATGTCAATTAATGTAATTTTGGATCCCACTAACAATTTGAGGCCTTCTCAAATTCTTCAAGAATTAACCCATATGAAAAAAGGAAAGGATCTAATTAATTATCAAGTCGCTCACATATTCGGTCATACCAAAAATGTGTATTTATTTGAAGCTCCGTGGAATATCTGCTTTGTCCCTAAATTATATGATCCATTAACAGGTCACGAGGCTAAAGGACTGTTTAGAGATGCGTTTATAAAAGATTGGCTCAAAACGATAAAGACGAAGTATCAGCCCTTCATTAATGAATACAACAATCTAATGTATAGCAAGGGGTTCTTACAAATGCTCGACAACTTTATCGTTGACCCTAGTATTGAGACTAAATATACAGATAAACAAATAAACAAGTTTAAAACAGATATGACATCCGAGTTTGCTCAAATATAGAATTCACGTGAATTCGGTTATGCCACCAACACAATACAAGTATTTTTAAAAAAGGAGACTATCAAATGGACGAAACTGGATTCTTTAATTGGTACATAATCCAGGGAAAAGCAAGTACTGCTAAGTATTATATCAAAGACATATGTATCATCGAAAATGTCTTTGGCAAATTGGATATTCTGCATAAGCAAGATCACTGCAATGATGTATTTCGCGAACTTAATGACTATAAAATACAGCTAAAAACCGGCTCGGTTGTGAAAGATTTCTTTAAAATCTCCCATATTAAGGACCCGGTTCATAGACTAAACGGTATGATCTCTGCGTTAAAAAAATACGTTAGGTTTTTAGATACTAAATCTGCACTTCCTCATAATAACATTCCTCAACCGCCAGTTGCAACACGGTCAAATATAAGCTATGGCAATGCTCCATACCGTTTTCCAAAAGTATTAGATGATATTTCTGACAATTATTCTGAACCATCCTTTATACAAAATGTTTTTTATGAAGAAGAAATAAACAGTGATTCTGACCTGCTTATTAATGGGCTCTTACGTTTTTTAATAATAGAAATTGAACTGATTTATGGTTCTTTAACAGATATTTATCATAATGATTTTCTAAACGATGTTTTTGGCGTTAAAGACACTTACCGCGATGCATTTAAACGAATTCCAATTATAATACGCAGAGGAACGCCGGTAAAGCATTACTATTGTGATATTGACCTTGTTAACGAAGCGATAAAAAGGAAAAATAAGACTTCGGATATCTTTAAAAAAGAGCTGCTTGATTTAATTGAACGCAATCGTTTCAATATGCCGATTTGTGGTTTATATCATTCTGATGGCGGACAAAAATTGCCGGAAATTCGGAATAATAATAATCTTATCCCATTTACTAATAACGATCGTACACCTTATATAGAATTATTCTATCGTAATATTGATTGTAATGGCGCAGATGACTATATGGCTTCTCTAGCAATGGTTCTTGCGCACGAAATGTTTCACTTTTTCCACGATCACTATACCCCACTTCAATTCAATAAGAGGAAGTCAGTATTCCGGGATCCTATTACAGAAGCAACAGCTGATTTTTTCTCACTTTTCCATCTGATAAGATGGAGCAATAACACTCCTACTATTGCTCGTTTTGAATGTGCACAAAATAGACACTCCGCTTGGAAATACCGTTTTGGTTCAATCTGGCCATATGCATATGCACTTTATTTTCTTATTATTAAAGGGTCCGAGCTGCCGTTTTCTACGAACACCGATTATTATAATTCAAACAAATGCCTTGAAAAGTTGCGCAAAGTTATCAATTCAAGTAAATATAGTATGAAAGGTGCATATTATCGCTTGATTTCATACTAATAAACCATATTGGAAACCTATAATCACAAATCGGCGGGCTCCGTGCGAGTCCACCTTTGACCGTCGCGATCAATTTAGATGCATTTATAACAATTCAATTCTATTCATCCTTTGTCCGGCTCGAGTTCTTTAAGGCTGTACACTCTGAAACATATTTTTTCGTTTCTTCGTTTGTCATACTACCGTTTTCCTTCTCGCGCTCCGGCCGCCTGTCATTCTGCAGGAGTAAACTCAACGCTTTCGCCCGGGGCAATCATAACGGTCACGATATCGGTCTCATACACTTTTCCTCTTTGATCAACTGCTTTTCTCCACGGGTTTTTCAGCTTCGCTACTCCACCGCGCTCTCCGGTAATTTTAACATAAGTCACGTCCCCGTCGCTGCAGGCGGCATCAACGAGGAACGCCCCTTTCGTTCTCAACGAACAGAACTCTGCAGGGCGTTTTTTATCCCAGTTCGGGAAGAGCACAATGGTATCTGTGTGTCCCCAGATCAGGCACTCATCCACAACAGCGTACAGTGACAGATTTTCGGTGAACAGTCCCGCTCGCATCATGAAATCCATACCGGACGTGTCCACGTAACGGCCTCCGGTAAGCGTAGCGCGCAGGTTAGCGTACTGGTTCGGCATCATACAGTAGCGCACGTGGCGCTTGAATTTTTCGATATCGATGATCCCTAAACGAGCCCCGATCAGATGATAGAAGACAAGATCGTTTCCACCCTCGTTATAGTGGTGGAGCCATGAGCGCTTTGCTATCTCAAGCGCTTCCCCTGAAGCGGAGAGCGCGTCTACATCCTCTCCCGGGAATATAGGCATAAGATTAGCCGGCGTATTGTATATCACGTGATCAGGATCCTCGGTCCCGACGCTGACGTACACCTCTCCGAAACGTCCGGCTGCCGTTGGATAATCCGGAAACGCAGCCAGTATCTTCCGCATATTCGCTGCCAGTTCCGCCTCAGCATCGCCAAGTCCGAGATCGCTAATAGCCTCCAGCGTCGCATTAAATATAAATTTTGTGAACGCCAGGTCAGTCGTGCCATCAAGATTCTTCGTGAGTCCTCCGGAGAGGCCGTACAATTCAGGCACGACCGTGGGGAAAAGATGATATTTTCCGTCGCCAACGGGATCTGCCCCTTCACGCATCATATATCCTACGAGAAACGCTGAAGCCGCGCGGATAAGCGGGTAGATTCGGGTCCTCAGCAGGTCAATATCCTTCGTATATGTGTAGTGCCACCACAGGCTCTGTACCGTCCACGGCGTTTCGAATATCTCCCAGCCCCAATCCGGAGACGGATACGGATTGATCGTCATCGGCACAGGATACGCCGAATGCGGGAAACAGGCGCCTTCGAGGGAATAAAAATCATTGGCCCAGGCGGCTGATACCGGAAGCAGATCTTCGACCAGCCGCAGATACGGAAAATGGAGTTCCTGACGGTTTGCCCCCATCAGACCCCAGAACACCTGCTGCGTGTTATAGTTCATATGGTAATCACCATGCCACGCTGTTCCTACGCCGGGGCACATCCAGTTCCCGAACAGGCCCGGACAACGAGAGTGACTGTTCAGCACACAGCGAATGAAATATGTATTTATATACCACAAATGTTCCAGAAATTCGTCGTCAATTTTGATTCCGGATTGCTGCCAATATTCTGCCCAGATATTTGCGTTATAGTCCGCAATGTCGTCAAACACACAGACCGGCGCTTCCTTTACCTTTTCAACCCGGTCATAATAGCCTTCGGTAACACTGAACGACAGATCGGTCACTCCCTCATCGAGGTCTTTGAAACACTTATCAAGGCCGGCAGGCACGGTCTTTCCATTCAGGCGATACAGCAAGCTGAATCCTTTGTCGATGCCGGGACGCGCCGTTCCTTCATAACCGTTGTACGTTAACAACTGCCTAAAGCCGTTCTCAAGAGGAATAAACTTCGGAAGACCGTCGTCGGAAATGTACGGGACGATCATAATGCGGTAGAAGATGTTTGCAGGTTCTCCGAGATCATTTACCGTGCGAATCACGATATCGTCACCTTTCATCGAGACCGCTATCTTGATATAAAGCCTCTTTCCTTCGCCGGATTCGAGATTAATTGTCAGCAGCCCGTTTGAAATGTCCAGATCGTGACCCAGCACTTCATATCCCTTCCGATCAAAAAACAGATAAATATCCGAGGCCGGGAAAGGGCGCGGATAGACGTGATCGTGATACGAAGCAGTGACCTCGCGGCAATAATCCGCGAACCATTGACGGCTGCCGAAATCTTCTTTGTCGTTAATGATTTTGCCCCATATTTCTTTGAAGGTCCCGACTTTATCCTTCTGACTTTCGTCGATGCGAATGTCCCAAATGTTATTGTGACCCAGGTGCATAAGGAGCGCATCCGGACGGGTGCAAACGATCAGGCCAAGGTCTCCGTTGCCCATGATCGCGCCTTCAAAAAAATCGGGTGAAGCAACATCGCGTCTGATACTGTGCTTCTTAGCCAGTTTGATGGTGTCTTGTACTTTCATAAATTACCCTTTCTAACAGAGTTCGTTTAATCAAAGGATTCTCAAACATTGCCGGATTTGTACCGGCTGTCCGGAAGGTTTGACCAGGCAAGAATGCCTGTGGTTTCCATGTTCGCTTTTATCATATTCACGGTCTCTTTGTCTACCTCTTTCACATAAGCCTTTTGAAATGCAGATAAACGAAGTTGAAAAAGGATTCTTCGCAGTTAAGAAACTGTCCGATCTTGTGAGATCAGTTGATGTTGGTGAGGGCAACGTTACCGTTTTGCTCTATGCAGAATGGGGAGAATAACAAAGATTCCGTGCGAATTACAGCCCCATGTGTTCCAGAACCCTTCAAATGCTCTTAAAAAGCCCGATCTGGGACTGTCAAGCCAGGGCAGTTCATCAAGAAAAATCAGTTGCCTGGATCCGTTATCGATCTTCTGCAGGTATTTCTCCAATAACAGAAACGCATCCAGCCAGTTTTCCGGTTTTTCACATGATTCCATACCATGCAAAATCAGGGAATTGTAAAAATGATTCAGCTGGGCTTTCAGAAGGCCGGTTGCCTCTTCATCTGCCGGAGAGAGGCCTGCATGCTTGAAGGTAATACGCCCCTCAAAAGTCTCATCTACCAGATATGTCTTACCTACGCGGCGGCGTCCATAGATAGCAACAAGCTCTGCACGTCCGCTTTCATACAGTCTGTTCAATTCTTTTATTTCACGCTTTCTGCCGATCATAGGATTCCATCCTTTTTTATTCAGCGGCGAAGTACATTTTTGGCTGTTCGTCGCTGATTTAATTTTCGAGGATAACATATCATACTTTTATTCAGCGGTCAACGCAGTTTTTTGTCTTTCGTAGCTGAAAAAAATGGCTCTAATCCATACTACCTATGCCTGTTCCTTCTTTCTCCCTGATTTCGTAAATACAATACCTTCCTTTTTCGGACCAATCTTCGTTAAGATACTTGACCATATAACAGTATGCGTCATCGACAGTATCAAATAAACCGTACTCATTCAATTTGTTAAAATCTTCAATAAAGCGCGTTCCGTCCGTATCGCGACCGTGCCATTTGCATATAAACATACAGTCGCAGATGATTGAAAAGCCTCCGCTGCAATCAACCGGATAACAAATATCGTAACCCATAAAATGATAATTTTCAGGATAATCATCGCTGCTTCCAACTGGTCTTGCATGGATTAGTTCATATTCGTTGCGCTTCTGAAGCAACCCATGTAACAGAACAGCGTCGGCTTCATCCGCAACAATAGATAACTCGTTATCGTTTTCCAGCAACCGTGTAATTGTTTGTTCCTCAAGAGCGGATCTCTTGCTTCTGAATTCAGAATTATATAATCCGTAAACGCTGGGTCCCTCGCGATCAGCGCCGCGGTAGAATTTGTCCGGCGTATTGTCAAACGGCAGACCGTATATATGTTTCGAAATGTGTTTTTTGAACCACTTGAGGTGCTCGGCATATAGAATCGGATACTTTTTTACTATAGCGAAGGACGACGGCCAGCACGCGTCTTTTTCGCTGATTATTCCAGGTTCAACGCTCTCATATATTGTTGGCTTCAAAGTCGATCGCCTCCTTATTGTCCACTGTCATTTGATTGGCCGGTTCTTCTATTTGCGCTTCGGGTTTAAAGCTCTGAATTCGTCAACGCTCGTACCGATTTACGTGCAAAACCTGCAATTTCTTTGTTTTCAGCATTTGAAAGATCTTCTAATAACGGAAGCATTTTCCGATCGCGAAGCATATATCCGTACTTTGCCAAATTCCATGCGACCGCCTCCGGAGCTAGTCTGTATAGTTCTATAAAACGTGGTGAAAACAATTTCACATGATACTTGCAAAGTATCACGGGGATCAAATCGTTTTGACCGATATAATCAGGAGCGTTTACGATATCGATGTAGAGCGGCACATATTGTTTGCTTCTCATTGCATACAGTGCATTTGAAAGGCTGAATCGAAGAGCCCGATCTCTTGTATGTTGGTATTTTTCGACAATGAGTGGAGTGTACTCTATGTATTCTTTGTGACACATCAAATCGATCAGCCATTCTTTACATTCAAACAATTCGTAATATTTCAGCAGGATCGACATAAAACGCGGATCCGCGTAGTCAATCAGTTTGTGAAGGCTTGAGAATCTAAAACCCAGAGCGTTGATTTCATCAAGTAATGATGTAATCAGGGCCAGTTCCGCTTTTGTCCGCTTCATTCTAATAGCATCCCGGTATATGGCATTTCCGTAATAGCTGCCCATTATTTTGAATACTTCCGCTTTTGTAGCAACAATTTCCGAGTCTGCCGATTTGGAATTCATTCAGACATCACCTCCCTATAGTTCAATATATGGACAAAAGTAATTATATTTCATTTGTGTTGTGATGACAATCAATAATTGATATGGGAGATTGTGGATTCGCCCACGCAAATTTCAGCCGCTTCCTTACCTTCTCTGAAATTTGCTTAAAGGGCCCTCCTCGCTGGAACATGCCACCGGCATGTTCCTACGCTCCTGTAACTTTAAAGCTTATTGCTCTTATTCTTCGCTAACGCTCGGTTCGAATCCACAATCTCCCATACGCAAAGAAGCCCCACATTTGTGAGGCTTCTTTGCGTATGGGAGATTGTGGATTCGAACCACAGAAGGCAATGCCAGCAGATTTACAGTCTGTCCCCTTTGGCCACTCGGGAAATCTCCCTTATCATAAGAGCTGGTGGACGGATTTGAACCCCCGACCTATTGATTACAAATCAATTGCTCTACCAGCTGAGCTACACCAGCGCATTGTCACTGAGCGCGCTGTGCGCGACAGCGAAGCCTATTATACACGCTCAAAAAAATGAAGTCAAGCACTATTTTCACGATAATTGACGCCGGGCGCATTATTTTTAGCGTATTTATTGCCCAATGACCATCAAAGACCCGGCTTCGCGCCAGGCCGTTCAGCCTGATCAGCCTATGCTTATCCAGATCGCCGGACGCACGCTCCCGCCTCCGTTGAACGGATAATTCGGGCCGATAACGCCGTTTTCATCAACAACGTCGACCCTGTGCCTGTCGTAGAGGGAGCGCAGCCACCAGCGGCTGAAACCTTCATTGCCCATCTTGTACGCACCCTGCTTAAGAGCATACTCCGTAGCGATCGTTGCCCGGTCAATTTCATCGATGAAACAAGACTCAACTTCCTCTCTGCTCAGCAGAAAAACCTTGTCCTTCGTCTTTATCCCGCCCGTTGTCAATTCGGTTTCAAGGATCAGTTCCTTCTCAGCGTCGCTGAAAGTCTGGGCAAAAAACTGGCCGTTCAGATTTTGTCTGAGGTCGCATTTCTCCCACGTGGAAGCTTCCCACATAGTATGATTGAACGTCCTGTTATCAATAACATAAGCCGTAACGGCGAGGATCTTGCCCTCATCAAAACCTATAACGACCCACTCAAGCAGTTCAGGCCCGTTCGAAGTATCATTGTCCTGCTCGAATTTACCGAATATAAAAGTATCTCCGTACCCGATCTGTTTAAAGTCCGGGAGCTGGTCAACGGGAACTTCAAACACCGTCGGCTGGCCTTCCGGAGCGGGCGTGGCGCTATTCCCGGACGTGCTCTCCGGCGTATTGTAGTTCAGATGATCCTGTGTCGCACTGTTTTTGTTTTTGTTTTCGTCTTCACCGCACGCGCAAAACATGGCGGCAATTACGGCGATGATGACGGTCAATATAATAAAGCGCTTTGTTTTCATTGTTATCCTCCAAATCGATCAGCGATATATCAAACCGATTCACGCGGAATCGGCGCCTGAAATAAAAATATTTGTCCCCGTGACGCTGTCAAACGCGGAATCGCCGAGGATCTGCCTTATACGCGTATGCCGGTCGTCAGAAAGAAGCGGACAGATGGCGGCAGGCTCGGCTCCGAGGAAGCGAATTACCGCGTCCTCGTTCAGAATTTTGAACATGTGGTTCTGCGAAACACCGTAATGGTCAACGCGCGCGAGCACTTCCGGGGTGTAAAAACTCATCGGGAAAGTCACCTCGGCATTGCCGCAGACCGAAATCAGGGCGGCGAAGATGGTGTCAATATCGCACGTGAAGCCTATCTCGCTGACGCTTTCGCCGTTGACCGCAAAATACCCGACGATCCGCCGCGAAGCAGATCGCCCGTCGATAACGTAATACGGCTTGCAGTTCCACGAGCACAGCGTAGAATAAAGTTTGTCCGCGGTGCGTGCGGCGCGCATCGGAGCCCGCTCGTAGATCCCGAGGATCTCCTTCGCCACAGAAAGATCCGCGTCGCTGTGCTCATCGTACGGAACGACCTCAAAAGCGGAAGGTGAAAGCAGCGCGCGTGTGCGGCCGGAAATATGAACGGACAAATTCCTGCCGCCGTATTCAAAACCGAAGCGGCCGTATCTTAGGCGGTTTCCGCCAAGATAGAGCAGATCGAAACGCATTTCGCGCGCGCACAACAGCAGCTGATCCATTACTTTTGTAAAGAGCCCTCTGCCACGGTATTCAGGAAGCGTTGAAACGGCTCCGATGCACGCTGAAGAGACCGTTTTACCGCCATTTATAAGCATTAACGGGTAAAGACCGACGGAACTGACAAGATTTTCACCTTCAAAAGCGCCGAAATGGATCATTTCGGCATTGTCAGGGCGGTAAAGCTTCGGTAATATATGCTCAAATTTAGCTGCGGCGTCAACAAATCCGAAGGATCTGTTCATGACGTCGATCAGCATTTCATATTCATCCTGCCGGACTTTCCTGATTTCCATAATGACGTATTTTAGGCGCCGCAGGCGCTGCGGCAAAGACAGAGGGTTTTAAGACGTTGACGTCAATTTTCAAACAGAGCTTTAGCGAAATCTTCAGGTACGAAAGGCTGAAGGTCGCCGATGCCCTCGCCAACTCCGACAAGGCGCACCGGGATGCCGAGCTCCTCGCAGATCGATACAACGATACCGCCTTTGGAGGAGCCGTCAAGCTTTGTCAGAATTATTCCTGTGATGCCCGCGACTTCTGAAAAAGCGCGGGCCTGATTTACGGCGTTCTGGCCGGTGGCGGCATCGAGGACGAGGAACGTTTCATGCCGCACTCCGGCCATTTCGCGCTCCGCGACGCGGTTCATTTTGGCGAGCTCATCCATAAGGTTTTTCTTGTTATGGAGGCGGCCGGCGGTGTCGCAGATCAGCACGTCTGCGCCTTTTGCGCGTGCGCTGCGACACGCGTCGAAAAGGACAGCCGCGGGATCGGCTCCTTCGCCCTGGCTGACCATTTCGACGCCCGCGCGTTCCGCCCAGACGCCCAGCTGGTCGATGGCGGCTGCGCGGAACGTGTCGCCGGCCGCCAGCATGACGCGTTTGCCCGCGCTCTTATAAAGGTGAGCCATTTTACCTATAGAAGTCGTCTTTCCGACGCCGTTCACACCTATAACGGATATGAGCACGGGCACCGCGTCGGTATCGAGCCCCTGCTCGCCCTTTGAAAGCATTGCCGCGATCTCCTCCTGAAGCGCGGCTTCGACCTGAGCAGGGTCTGTTATCCTGCCCTCTTTTACACGTGCTCTGAGGCGGCTCATAAGCGTTTCGGTAGTTTCGACCCCGAAATCTGACGTTATGAGCAGTTCTTCGAGTTCGTCGAACAGATCCTCGTCTACGCGCCCGAAGCCTGCGAGGAGTGCGTTTAATTTATTTTTAAATCCTTCGCGGGTCTTTTTAAGCCCGGCTTTTAATTTATCAAAAAATCCCATATTGATCACCTTCCGCTGATTAGTTGCCCGCAGCGCCGACGCTTTCGGAGCGCAATGCGCGGCAGTACCGGACGTTCGCATTGCTTCAGCGCGTTTCGCGTCGCGCCAGGTGCCGCATACCGATCGCGCCGTCACTCCATACGAAGCGAAACTACGCGCGAAATACCCTTTTCTTCCATTGTCACCCCGTACAGAGAACCGGCGTATTCCATTGTTCCCTTGCGGTGTGTGACCATGATAAACTGTGTCCCTTTTGATACGCCCGAAAGATAATCGGACAGGCGGTATACGTTTGCGTCATCGAGCGCCGCTTCGATTTCGTCGAGCAGGCAGAAGGGTGATGGACGCATGCGCAGGATAGCGAACAAAAGCGCTATTGCGGTGAGTGCACGTTCGCCGCCTGACAGGAGCAGCATGTTCTGAAGCTTCTTTCCGGGGGGCTGTACGTTGATGTCGATGCCGCAGTCGAGCACGCCGGATCCGTCCCCGTCCGAGAGTACGATGTCCGCTTTTCCTCCGCCGAACAGTTCCGCGAAGACCTGGTTAAAGTTCGTGCGTATGATCTCGAACTGCTGTGAGAACTGGCGCTGCATGACTTCGGTGAGTTCGTCGACAACGTGTTTGAGCTTGGCTTTCGCCTCGTTCATGTCCTTTGCCTGCGCCGACATGAAATTATAGCGTTCGACGGTCGCTTCATACTCTTCGACAGCGTTTACGTTGACCGGCCCGAGCGCCTTTATGGCGGAGCGCAGTTCGACTATACGGGCGGCAGATTCTTTATAATTTTCTATAACTATATTCTTCGCGAGCTCTTTTGCCGCGCTGAGCGTAAGCTCGTACTCTTCCCACAGGCGGTTACGGCCGTTGTTGATCTCGTTTTCGCACCGTACGCGCTGGATCTCGAGGCGGTTCGCCTCCTGCTCGATATTAGCGAGGCGGGTGTTGATCTCCGTGATCCTGGTGAGCATTCCGCCCAGCACCTGATCAGTGTCTGACTTGCGCTTTTCGACGCCTTCGAGTTTTTCGGCGGCAGCGTCTGCGTCAAGCTGAGAAACGGCTCGTCTTGTTTCGAGGTCGTGTATTTCCGCTTCGAGGGCGGCAACGTTTTCTACGTTTTCTTTCAGCGACGTTTCGTAGTTTGCAATCTTTTCGGTCAGCGTTTCTATGTCTGCTTCGCGGGCGGCAATATCGTTTTTATCTTTCTCTCTCGCCGCTTCGACGCGGTTCTGGTCGATTTTTATGGCGAACAATGCGTTGCTCACGGACTCCCGCTCTTCACGCACCGCCTGAGCGGCCTCAGAAGCCTCTGTAAGGCGTTTTTCGGCGCCGGCAATATCTTTTCCCGCCTGCTCTGCTTCTTCGCCGCAAAGGGCGATCTGCGCGTTCAGAGACTGCACCAGCACGATCTGCTCCTTGAGCTCGTCAACGAGTTTTACGCGCCTGGTGCGCCTGCCTTCCGCCCGTTCTCTCAATGCAGTCACTTTTGAATTGAGCACCGAGACCTGGCGTTCAAGTTCGCGCAGTTCTTCGAAGCTTGTTTTCTGAGTCTCTGAAAGAGCGGCTTCTTCAGATTTGCTCTGCGCCAGGTGCGAGTATATCGTTTCCACCTGCTTAGAGGCGCCGTCGAGTTCTTTTTCAAGTTTCGGTATTTCTCTCGTTCTCGAAAGCGTTCCCGTCGTCTTTGCGCCTTTTTCGGAAGCGCCGCCGGTGATAGCGCCTGACGTTCTTAAAATATCTCCGTCGAGCGTGACGCACATAAATCCGTATTTGAATTTTTTCGCTGCGGCTATGGCGTCGTCGAGCGTTTTGAATACGGCCACGCGCCCGAGCAGACTGTCGGCAACGGGTCTGAATATTTTTTCGCATTCTACGTGGTCGCTGGCGATTCCCAGATATCCCGCGGTTCCTCGGAGTTCGCGCTGGAGCTGGTCGTCGAGCCGTTTTCCGGTCACGGCGGTGAGCGGCATGAATGTCGCGCGCCCGTACCGGTGTTCTTTCAGGAAGTTTATGGCGTCGCGCGTTTCTTCTTCCGTCCTGGTTATTATGTTCTGGTAGCTCTGTCCGAGCGCCGTTTCTATGGCCTGTTCGTATTCGCGTGGTACCGTGATCAGCTGCGCCACTGCTCCGTAGATACCGTCTCCGAACACAGGGTTCTTTTTGCACATCTGAAGCACTTCTTTTACGCTTCTGGCATAGCCTTCGTACAGCTCTTCCATCTCGCGCAGAAGCTTGCACTGTGCGTTTAAGCTCTGCATCTTACCGGTCAGTTCGGTGATCTTCCGGTTATCCTCCTCGATCGCCGCGCGCAGGGTCGCAAGGCGGCTTTCGTTGTTCTGGTACTCCTGCTTTGCATCGGAAGCGGCATTGCCGGCGTTTTCATATTCTTTTTCTGCGGCGTCAAGTTCGCCTTCTCCTGCGGTGTCGCTTTCCTGTATCGCCTTAAGTTCCTGATCGAGCGAAAGTTTGCGCTCCGTTACAAGGTCGATCTGCGTTTTCGCCGCCTGGGCCATATTATTTTTTTCGCCCTGGAGCAGCTGCAGGCGGATAAGTTCCGCTCTGAGTTCTTCTTTTTGTTTTTCGGCTTCGGCAAGGCGCGCGTCTGTCTCATTCAGCAGGTCTGCCTGTGCTCCTCCGCGCTGTTCGATCTGCGCGATCTGTTCGTCCAGCGCTTTTATTTCTGCTTTCAGACGGTCAATTTCCTGCCTGTGTGCTTCTATTTTTCCGCTTTGCTCCGCTTTTTCCGTATCCGCTCTGCGGTTTTCCTCTTTTGCGCGGACAATTTTTTCGTTGTTGACCGCGATCTCGCCACTCAGCCGTTCGATGCGTTTTTCATGTTCGAATCTGTCGTTTTTTAGCTGCGCGATGAGGCTGTCGAGCTGCCTTGACAGCTCCAGTTTTGATTCGTTTTCCTGCCTGAGGGCCTCCAGCGATGCCTCCGTCTCGGTTCTGTCGGTATTTACGGTTTCGACGTTCGCGGTGATTTCTTCGAGCCTGACTTCCGCCTGCGATATCGTTTCGGACAATACTCCTACTTCTATGTCTCTGAGTTCGTATTTGAGGGCGAGGTATTTGCGGGCAACTTCGCTCTGTTTTTCGAGTGGTTTGATCTGTGATTCGAGTTCGTTTACGATGTCGTTTATGCGCAGCAGATTCTGCTCGGTCGAAGCGAGCTTGCGTTCCGCTTCGTTGCGGCGGATCCTGTATTTCATTATGCCCGAGGCGTCTTCGAATATGTTACGTCGTTCTTCGGATTTGGTGCTGAGTATTTCGTCGATCCTTCCCTGCCCGATGAGCGAGTAGCCGTCGCGCCCTATTCCGGTATCGGCAAAAAGCATGACGATGTCTTTTAAGCGGCATTGTGCCCCGTTGATGAGGTATTCGCTTTCTCCGGAGCGGTACAGGCGGCGTGTTACGCGCACTTCGATGAAATCAATGTTAAGGGCATGATCTTCATTGTCCATTATGAGCGATACTTCGCACATACCGGTGGGTTTGCGGCTCTGTGTTCCGGCAAATATCATGTCCTCCATGCGGCTTCCGCGCAGCGTTTTGGGGCTCTGTTCGCCCAATACCCATTTAACGGCATCGGAAATGTTGCTTTTTCCGCTGCCGTTGGGGCCAACGATGGCCGTTATGCCGTTGCTGAATTCCAATACTGTCTTGTCTACAAAGGACTTGAATCCCTGCATCTCGAGCCGCTTAAGATACAATGTAACACCCCTCTTTCGCGTTCGACCGATTTTACCAGTTTTTGCCGCTGTTGTCAATTAATTGACAAGGATCGGATAATTGACAACGATCGGAGGAACCGGGACGTCCAGAGTTCAGAGTTCAGAGGCGAAGCGGCCTCGTTGCTCATTTATACGGCCGCAAATAGGGAAAAGGCAAAATGCGGCCGTGTGCCCTGCCTTACCGATACGGCCGCAAAAGGGAAATGAGAGGAATGCGGCCGTGTTTTTTGCTCATTTATACGGCCGCAAATAGGGAAAAGGCAAAATGCGGCCGTGTGACCCGCCTCACCGATACGGCCGCAAACGGGAAAAGAGAGGAATGCGGCCGTGTTTATTGCTCATTTATACGGCCGCAAATAGGGAAAAGGCGGAATGCGGCCGTGTGCCCTGCCTCACCGATACGGCCGCAATTGGAAAAAGACAGAGCTGCGGCCGTGCGATTTGCTCATTTATACGGCCGCAAAAAGGGAAAAGGCGGAATGCGGCCGTGTGACCCGCCTCACCGATACGGCCGCAATTGGAAAAAGACAGAGCTGCGGCCGTGCGAATTGCTTATTTATACGGCCGCAAAAAGGGAAAAGGCGGAATGCGGCCGTGTGACCCGCTTCACCGATACGGCCGCAATTGGAAAAAGACAGAGCTGCGGCCGTGCGGACCGTTTGACGTTTACCTCTATTCAAAAAATCCCGCGGCCGTTTTGCACGTGCCGCGGGATTTTCGTAAATTCAATTAAACTTCATTGCGGATCAGAAAGCTCTCTTCTTCATGAAGACAACAGCTGCGCCCATTGCCAGCACAGCGATGACTGCGAACATTGCCATGGTCATATCGCCGGTAGCGGGAACTTCTTCGGGAACACCGATGAAGGTGAAGCTGGTGTTAGGAGGAGTAGCGGGGCCGGTAGCTACGAGCGTCTCGTCAAGCTTAACGATAGCACCGTTAGTGAGTTTAACGACAGCAACGATCTTGTTCGTGCCTTTAAGAGCGGAAGCATCGATCTCTATCTGGAAGCGGGAAGCGTTTTCGCCGCCTGCTTTCTTAACGTCATCTTCGGTCGCAGCTGCGAAATCGCCGAAAACGTTCTTTCCGTTGACCTGGTAGCCGAAGGACTCGATTTCTTCTGCAAATCCGATCCAGCCGCGAAGAACAAGTTTGGTGACGGAACCGTCAGAGCCGTCAACTGTTCTGTCTACTTCGTCAAGTCTATCCGAAGCGGCGCCGTCAGCTTTACCGAAGTTGAGAACGTCGTTTACGTAGAAAGAGTCGAACGAAGCATTGTTATAGGTGTATTCGCCTGCGGGCTCGGTAGCGGGCT
>JAFWQX010000087.1 GCA_017508875.1 Clostridia bacterium
GCGCTCGTTCTTGCGGTGTTCAAATATTACACGATGATCGCGTCGATCGTTGCCCGCACGAAAGAGGAGGGCAATTTCTTTAAGGTCCTGTTTACTTTCAACGGCTCGGCCGCGTCCGGCGTGTACAGGCTGCTGATGCCGTTGGCAATTTCTTTCATCACGTTCCAGTCGATCGCGTACCTTTCCGACGTTTACCTGAAAAAAACAAGAGCGAGCCGCGAGCCGTTGACGTTCGCGCTATTCATGTCACTCCTTTGCCAGCTTACGCAGGGGCCGATAATGCGTTACGGCGACCTTGCCCCGCAGATCAAAAAAAGAGAACACGGCCTGGACAAGTTCCGCAGAGGGCTTAAGCGTTTCTGCTACGGCCTGGGTAAAAAGGTGCTCATCGCCAATACCCTGGGCGCAGCGGCCGATAAGATTTGGGGCCTTGAAAAATTATCGGATATGGGCTCCGGCATCGCGTGGCTCGGGATAATTTTATACACGCTGCAAATTTATTACGATTTCTCCGGTTACACGGATATGGCGATCGGCGTAGGCGGGATGCTCGGGTTCAGGATAAGCGAAAACTTCGACTATCCGTACACTTCGTTGTCGATCAAAGAATTCTGGCGCAGATGGCATATCTCGTTGTCCTCGTGGTTCCGCGATTATATCTACATACCGCTCGGAGGAAACCGCGTCGGTACGGCGAGACTGTTCCTCAACCTTACGGTCGTATTTATTGTCACCGGCATCTGGCACGGTGCGAATCTGACTTTCATACTCTGGGGCCTGTTGTTCGCCCTGTTCAGCGTGATCGAAAGAGCGTTTTTAGGCAAAGCGCTCGATAAAAACCCCGTAAAGCCGCTTAACTGGATCTACGCCACGTTTGTGGTAATGATGGGCTGGGTGCTGTTCAGAGCCCCGAGCCTGAGCGACGCCTTCACATATTACGGGCAGCTGTTCTCATTCAAAGCATCTGCGCAGGGGTATACAGTGCTGAGCTATCTGAACTTTGAAGTGATGGCCGCTCTGATCGCAGGCGTGATATTGTGCGGACCTTTCCAGAGGCTGTTCGGAAAGCTTTACAAAAAAGTCGAAAACAAGCCGGTATTTATGTGCATCGACGGCGTGCTGCAGCTCGCGATTCTTGCGTGGTCAATAATCATGCTTGTGTCCGGTTCGTATAATCCGTCGATCTACGGCAATTTCTAAGGGGGGCGGCGTCAATGAAGCAAAACAGATTTTCAGCCGTCTTCTCCGTTGTTATGATCGTTCTGGCGCTCGCCCTCATTTCCGCGCCGTGGCTCATTAAATCGTTCGTACATGAAAAATCACAGTCCGAGGACGAAGGGATAATCGAAAAACGCACGCTGTCTGAATTTCCTTCGGAGTATTCAAACGAGTGGTTTTCAAAATTCGAATCCTTTTATTCTGATCATTCTCCGGCACGCGGCCAGCTTATCGAACTGAAAACGAACACCGCCCTTAAGTATAATTCATTCTACAGGCAGAAGATAAATCCCGTGCTTACGCGCGTGCTGGTAAAAGAGCCTGCTCCCGCATCGGAAGCGCCCGGTACTGCCGGCGGGGAAGCGACGACTCCTCAGCCTACCGTAGACCTCAGCCTGATAATAGGCATGGATACGCCTGAACCGACGCAGGAGCCCACTGCGGCGCCGACGGAAACGCCTTCTCCTCTGCCTCCTACTGAGGTTCCGGCGACCGAAACTCCCGGACCGACTGCGGAACCGACCGTCACGGCAGGTGATAATTCGTCTCCGGAACCTACAGAAGTACCTGCTGCGACCCCCACTCCCGCGCCTACTCCCACGCCGACGCCGGTTCCGACGCCGCACGTTCATATCTTTGATTCCGGAAAGGTGACGCTATATCCCGGCTGCACACGCGAAGGCACGAAACTGTACACTTGTACGGTGTGCGGTGAAACGAAAACAGAAACGCTGCCGAAGACCGAACACCAATTCATTGTCGTTAAGAGCAGTACGGCTGATTATGACAATTACGGATACAAACTCAAAAAGTGCAACGTATGCGGCACTTATTCGCTTGACGACCTTGTCCCGAAGGAAGTGGACGGTTCCTACCTTGCTCCGGAGTATGCGGGAGGGGCAATATTCGGCCGCCGTGACTGGCTGTTTTATTCCGGTAACAGTTCCGAGGATTATTACCGCGGCACGAATCTGTTCAGCATCGAAGAGATGGAAGCCTGGAAAAACAAATTCGAACAGCTAAACGCCGTATGCCGCGAAAAGGGTATAGAACTTGTCGTAATGGCCGCTCCCAACAAAGAACAGATGTACCCCGAATATATGCCTACTTACCAGATCGCATCTGCGCAGAAACGCCAGGATATATTCCTCGATTATATGAAAGCCAACAGCAGCGTCAGGTATCTGTATCCGAAAGCCGAACTTACGACGACCAAGATCTTCTACGACGTATTTTACAAGCAGGATACTCACTGGAACGCTCTGGGCGGCTTTACGGGGGCAATGGCAGTCTACCGCGCACTGGGCCTGCAGTCAATGAACGTGTTTGAACTTGACGTCACGGAGACGAAAAGGAAGGGCGGAGATCTGTCGAGCTTCAGCGGTTATACTTCGGAATACAGAGACTGGAAGATCAACTACAAGACTAATATCGAGGCTGAAGCGGAATATTTCGAAAACCACGTAACGTCTTCGCCAACGGAATTGTCACGGTTTACAGCGAAAGACGCTACATACAAGGATAAAAAACTTGTTGTCATCGGCGACTCGTTCAGGCACGCATTGTCCGGCGTAATGTCAAAAGATTTCGGCGTGTCGGTCTTCGCACACAGAAACGAACTCCCGTATGAAACGCCGGTCGTGATGGAAGCTCTTCGCGGACTGGGGAAGGGTGACGTGCTGCTTCTGATGGCAGTGGAGCGCCTCGATGGTACGCTCTATGATTCGGCCGATAGGCTGATAGCGATTTTGACAAGATAAATAAGGAGTTTTTTCGATTTGAAAAAAGAAAAAAGCAGTTATAAAAATGAACAGAAATTAAGGGATAACGCTACGGAGAACAGAAAGATCTCCATCGTTAAAGAGTACGCGTTTTTAACGCTGGGCTCTTTGCTTATAGCGCTGGAGGTGCATTTGTTTGAAATACCGAACGGATTTACGATCGGCGGAGTCAGCGGCCTGGGTATTGCTCTCGGCAAAGCGATTAATTTCAATCCGTCTACGTTTATAGTTATCCTGAACGTATTCCTGCTTCTGCTCGGTTTCATTTTCCTCGGAAAATCGTGCGGGATACGTACGGTCTACTGTTCGCTCGCGTATTCGGGCTTCGTTAAGCTTTTTGATATCATTATGCCTATAAAGGAGCCGCTTACGAATGAGCCGCTGCTCGAACTGGTGTGCGTTATTATTATAACGGCGATGGGCAGCGCGCTTATTTTCCATTACGAAGCCACGTCCGGCGGAACGGATATTATCGCGATGATCTTAAAGAAATTCACCCCGCTCGACGTAGGTATAGCGCTTTTGTGTGTGGATTTCCTTATCGCAGTGACCGCGTTCTTCGTATTCGGAGTTCAGACGGGAATCATTTCGGTCGTGGGCGTGTTCATCAGAGGCGTGCTGATCGACGCCGTGATCGAGAACTTCAACAGCCACAAATATTTCACTATAATTACAACGAAACCTGACGAAATACGAAAATTCATCCTCGACGATATTTCCCGCGGAGCGACGGTCGTCAATGCCGAAGGGGCTTATACGGGCGAGAAAAAGACGGTGCTCTATACCGTTTGCAGGCGGTTCGAGGCGGTCAAGTTGCGTAAATTCGTGAAGTCGGTAGATCCGGACGCGTTCGTGGTCATTACCACCAGCAGCGAGATAATAGGCAGCGGATTCAGACATATTCAGTGAATAAAGCCTGCAAAATGCGGATTTATACAAAAACTCCCGGGCGGCGAGGATGCTTGTTGAAAACGGCCACC
>JAFWQX010000088.1 GCA_017508875.1 Clostridia bacterium
ACCAAAAGCTTGATATTCAGAATTTGGTATGTCTTTTCGGGCGGAGCTCGCTCATTTTCAGGCCAGAGACAGAGCCCGAGACATACCAAAAGCTTGATATTCAGAATTCGGTATGTCTTTTCGGGCGGAACTCGCTCAATTTCAGGCCGGAAACGGAGCTTCAAACATAGCAAGACCAGTTTTGCAAGATTTGCCAAATTTCGTACTTCCTAAATTTATATCGCAGCATTAAAAGTAAATAAAAGGGCAAAAAGGTATTACGATTTTGGGAGTAGAGCCGAATTGTCAGCTGTTCTTGACCCTTTATTCGTATTTTTATATAATTATTGCCGCCGGACGGTGCGGGCGGACAATGTTTTTACAGGCAGGGCAACGGCGGCAGAGAACGACTTTCGAAAAGCGGAAAGGAAAGAAATAATGATATTGACCCTATACCCCGCCTTTCGAAGGTGGTCAGAAAAAGGCTCGGTCTACATCATATCCGACACACACTTTGGCGACGGTGATTGCCACCTCATGGATCCCGGCTGGATAACGCCCGAAGAGCAGCTCGAGCGCATAAACAAGCTTATCGGGAAGCACGATACGCTGATCCACCTGGGCGACGTGGGAGATTCGCGCTATATGGAACAGATCAGAGCCTATAAAGTGCTGCTGCTCGGTAATCACGACGAGACGGCGACAAAATTCGAACCGTATTTTAATGAAATTTATTCCGGGCCGCTGTTTATCGCCGAAAAATTGCTACTTTCGCACGAGCCTGTATACGGGCTCGAAAAATGGTGCGTAAATATCCACGGCCACGATCACGCAGGCGGCACGTCCGAAAATCATCTCAACGTCGCGGCCAACGTTTGCGGCTACGTTCCTGTGAATCTCGGTAAGCTTATCAAGCGCGGTCTTCTGGGCAAGGCCGAGAGCATCCACAGGCTTACGATCGACGAGGCCGTTAGGAACAAGGAAAAGCGCGAAAGCCGCAAAGCGCGTCAATGACAGCCCTGCTCTCTCCTGCAGTTTCGATTGACAACACGCTCCTCTTCGGGTATAATTCGAAGCGGGACAATTTGTCCGGCACACGTTTTCCGGGGGGTGAGCAAAATCAGAACTAAAAACATTGACCTGATGAATAAGATCAGCGATTTCATCGGAAATTATTACAGAAACGAACACGTCTCACCTACCGTACGCGCTATTGCCGACGGCACGGGAATATCGAAATCTACCGTACACAGCTACCTTGTTGAGATGAACGAGAGAAAAATGCTCTGCTACGACGGAAGAAGGAACATAACCGAACTTCCGAAGATAAACAAGACGCTTCCGGGCTATTTTTCCGCGCCGGTCGTAGGCAGCGTCCAGTGCGGAGATCCTGAGAGCGAAGAGGAGGAAGTGGAGATGTACGTCAGCCTGCCTTCAGCCATATTCGGAAGCGGTGATTTCTACATTCTTCGCGCTTCCGGAGATTCTATGGAGGACCGCGGCATATACGACGGAGATTACGTACTTATAAAGCGACAGACAGAATGCGAACCGGGAGACATCGTCGTAGCGCTCGATGAGAACAACGAAAATACGCTTAAAGTGTACGCCGGAACAGATCCGGAAAACAATAAAGCAATTCTGAGCTACGCTAACGCAGATAAATATCCGGGAAAGAAGATCGAAGTCGCGAAGCTGACGGTCCAGGGCGTAGCGCAGCACGTGATCAGCAGGCTGAACAGGCGCTGAACATTCGCACTGAATATTCACTCTGAAATAGATCAACATATACAAAGAAGATCCGTCTGCCCCGGCGGATCTTCTGCTTTTTCTATTTTACCGTTTTACCGTCCGGCCGGACTATTGTGCCCGGGCCGATCGTAACCATATTTTCGCTTGATCGTCACTTTACCGTAACCCTGAACGTCGCTTCGCTGTCAGGCCCGTCAGATTCGTATATGAAAGCGTATCCGTACGAACCGTCCCTGTTGTAATAGACGCCGTAGCCGTCAAATTCAGAAACAGAAGTATCATGTACCTGCCACGTGCCGTCGCTTCCGAGAACCTCAATATAAGGTCTGCCGAATACGGTAAAGCCGTCAACGCGCACAGCGTTTCTGTTGCGGCTGCCCGAAACAGTAAACTCGGCTTCGTTATTGACCGCACTGACCCTCGCGATGTACGGCTCGTCCATAACGCTGCCCGTCTTGACCGATTTGACCGTAAGCGGTTTGACCACTGAATCTTCATAAACGGTGAGGATATTCGCGTCGGACGTAAGCTCGCGGTTTGCCCAGGGAAGCATCAGAAACTCAAGATGGATGGTATCGCCTTTCTTAAACGTCGTCTTTCCCAGATCGAGCGAAAGCGCCGAATAGTTACTGCCGCCCGAGAAACTGTCTCTCAGAATGAAATTGCCCTTCCATTCCTTTCCGCCGATAACGATATCCGCGCCCTTGATTATTACGGCGTAATTCATCGGATCGTCTTCAGTCTCAATCTTCCCCTTCGGAACAGGCCTGTCACTGTGGAAATAAGCGTACCAGCCGTTGTCCTGATTCAGCGTATAAAGCTTCACGTCCCTGTTTTCCTTGACGGTAAGATCCGCGTGCTGCCTCGTCCCGTCCGTTCCGCGGAAAGACAGTTCGCTGAATTTCTGGTTGCGGCTGTCCTGCTCCAACAACGTTAACTGGTTCTTAACGTCATTGAGCGTCAGATCATTAAGGAACGTCAGATCGAGCGTGTAGTACGTTCTGTTCTCGTCTGTCTGCGGAAATTCCGTGTGTCTTAAAGTGTACTTGAAAGCGCCGCTGTCGGACAAGTACGAATATTCAACGTCTGCGTAGACCGGGCCGGAGCTGTTGATCTTAGCGCCGGTGTATTCGTTCATTATGCGCTTTCCGCTGTTGTCAAAGTACGACGTCGCTTTCGGGGTACCGACAGACGTGAACTGAGGGTCGGTGTTCCATCTTATTCCGCTGTGACCTCTGAAATCGGGCAGCAGGAAGCCGTCTTTACCGAACACGCCGTAAAAGCTTATGCAGTTGGACTCGCTTACACCTGTAGACAGATGATAGTAGCCAATAAAGAACTGTATCGACGAGATCTGTTTAAGATGATATTTCCCCCAGTTCTGGTACAGATGAAGATCTGTAAACGAGGTGGAAGAGCCGGCTTTCATCACGAGCGGGAATATCGAATCACCGTATGACATATCCATCGGGTCATAAACAGGCTCTTCCTTCTCGCAGTCGAAATTCTTGCACACCTGCATTGGCATAGGCACCATCATGCCTTTATCGTCGAGCATTGCCGCACATTCGAGCGTGCCAGGAGTGGATCTTACGCAGAAATATACCGTACGGTCTTTATCATCCGCATTTGCCGTAACGCCGGAAACGTAATAGCGGTTATTCCCGAAAGGCTGGAAAGCTGCCGGGAAGGTGGTACCTTTCATCGTCATCCGGTAATACCCTTTAAGCGGTTCGTAGCCGCGCATTTTAGCATCATCCGAGCCTTCGCTGACTGTAAAGTTCGACGCAGGAAGCGGATTTCTTTCGAGCGCAGCGGCTTTATCGATCGCGTCAAAGCTGCCTGAAGCGTCGGTAAACAGTCTGTGCCCGAATCTGCAGTCGAATCCAGCTCTCAGATCGAGCTTTCCCGACGCGGTCTGGCGGACAATATATTTTCCGTTTTCGAGTTTGACGTCGGTTTTCGCAGTTGAGCCGTCCGACGGTATGATGATTCCGATAACGCCCGCGCCGCTCACTTTAAACGCAGCGTATTCCACCGTCTCCGCATTGATCTTAAGATCTTCGTGGACGCCCGTATCGTCGCGGATCCTGAGCGCCTCCACGCTGCTCTCATCTATCTCCCAGATCATTCCAAACTCGTTTACCGCCTCGTAACCCGGCCGCGCAAGCAGCCTGAAGCTCTGGTGTACTTTATCGGGATACACGTCGATGGTACGCTCGCTTTTCGCGGCAATAACTTTGCCGAGCGTTACTACTCTCACGTCGGAGAATTCGTACTCCTCTCCCGGAAGCTTGCCCGCGTCAAACCTTACCGAAATAAGGTCGTCGGTCAATTTCGCCGATATATCCAGCACGTACGTGTGCGGTTTTCCGTCGCCGGTGATATCGAAAGCGATCATCTGATTCGCATTAAAATCCCGTGTGGTCTTATCGGCGAAGAACAGCTGAGACTGACCTCCGGAAGCCGTCGCTTTAATCGTGACCGCTATGTGCGTTGCCTGCGCTTTCGGCACAGGTTCGGAAAATGTCTTGAATACGTAAGGATCTAGGCCTCCGGTCAGCAGCATTTTTACCGATTTTCCTTTATTGTAGATCGCGCGGCAGTCGGATGAAGAGCCCCAGTCTCCGTCGTATTTGCTCACTGAAACGGAAGTGGCAAAATTATTGCTCCCGTCCTCTTTCTTTCCGAATTCCTGGTCGCGCTGGAAGATCTCCCAGTAGTAAAAGCCGTGGCGCGTAGTATTGGTCCTGCCCACAGACGAAGAATAATTGTCCTGCCAGACCTCCCCGTTTTTGTCCACGACGTACAGGTTCATAGAGTCAGTAAAATACGTGCCTCCGCTCCTGTTTTCCACGCTCTTAATACCGAGCTTCCCGTCGGTATCGTTCGATTCGACGATGCGCACGTCCCGGTTGATGATCTCGAACGAAGATCTCGAACCGTCTACGTAACGGGCGATTATGCTGTTTGCCACGCTGTTAGCGTAAAGCAGCGAATCGGCAAGTGTTGTGTCTCCTGATATGTCTCTCATAATAAAAGGCTCCTGTGTAGGTATTTCTGTAATATCATCTTCTGCGCCGCTGTCTCCGCCTGGTTCAGGATTCCCTGCACACCCGCCGAGGAGTAGCACCAGTGCAAGTACCGATGTAAGCAGCGTATGTATCGTGTTTCGTTTGTAGTGTCTCATTCGCTGTTTCCCCTTTCTAAGCGGTTCATGCCCGCTCCGGTCAATATTTTCCTGCTTCTTTTACGGTCGCGACGATCGCTTTCATGTTCTCTAAGCTTACCGAATTCGGAATTGAATGGTCGGAAGAGAAGATGTATCCGCCGTTTTCCTTGAGGATCGGAACCACTCGCTCAATTTCCGAAACGATCGCTTCTTTATCGTCCCACAGAACCGCGTTGATTCCTCCGTGCAGCACCAGCTTATCCCCGACACGTTTCTTAAGCCCTACAGGATCCATACCCGCCTTTACCTCCAGCGGATTCAGCGCGTCTATCCCGATCTCGATCAGGTCATCTACGCGGGTCATAACGTCTCCGCATGAATGCAGGCGCGCGTATATACCGTGGTCGTGAGCCCAGTCCACCGCCCTTTTATGCGTAGGTTTGAGCAGCTCGCGGTACATTTCGTTCGAGAAGAACGTCGTTCCTTTATATCCCATATCATCAGGCCAGTTTATGGCGTCAAACCTGTACCCGGCGTCCCAGATGCGTCCGAACAGCGCGATGCAGCTGTCGAGGTACGTATTGAAGGCGTCAACGACCCATTCCGGTTCTTCCATCATTGCGATGAGCACGTTCTCAGTCCCGGACATCCACGAATGCGTGACGTCAAACCCGAACCAGAAATTTGCCTCGATCCAGCGCCCGTCAGCTCTGAACATTTCGTAATTATCTTTAAGCCACTGCCACGGAATACGGTCGTCTTCAAGCGTCATGCGCGCTTTTGCATCCGCCCAGGTCTCCGCGTCAACGACTTTGTAATCGATGAATTCAGGCGTCGAATCGAGCTCTTTAAAATTCTTAAGCGTTACGCCCCACGACGTGGTGATGATCTGATACCTCGGAGTATCTTCGATCAGTTTCATTTCGTAACGCGGAGAGATGTCAACGTTTATCTTCTCGATCTTATCGATTCCGAAATAGTCGCGCCAGTCCATGCCCTCGGGCATTCCTTCGCGGTACCAGCGCCTTAGCGTACCTGCCCACGGATCGTCAATTATCGGCACCCTGTCTGCTTCCCGGTGCTCGAACATTCTTGCGAAACGTTCCTTGGAAGTCATGATAATTCCCCCTGCTTTATAGTGTAGTTATAACCGGCCTCGTGAAAGCGGGCTCAGGAATTTTTAGATAGTTTGTAATCGACCATCGGAGCGCTTTCAGGCACCGTGTAGCCTATCTCTGCGGGTCTGGCCCAATATACGGCGTTATGTATTATGCGCTGTACGTATTCGTTATAGAACGAACGGCAGAATTCATGACCCGGCTGGAAGTAGAACACCTTCCCTGCGCCGCGGTAGTAGCAAAGTCCGGAGCGGAATATGAATCCGTCCTCGTACCACGAACCGAACACAAGTTCGTCAGGCTGCGGCACGTAGAACGGCTCGCAATATAGTTCTTCAAAAAGTTCAAAATGATCCGGTATTCCGGCGGCTATAGGATGCGCGGGAAGAAGGTTCCATACGATCTCCTGCTGATCGCGCCCCCAGGAAAGGTTTCCGTTCGTACCCACCACCTCGCGGAACACTTTTGAATGGTGTCCGGAGTGAAGGACTATCAGTCCCATCCTGCCTTTATATACTCTGTCGCGGATACGTTCGACGAGCGCGTCAGGCACTTCGTGGTGAGCCATATGGCCCCACCAGATCAGCACGTCAGTGGTGTTCAGCACTTCCGGAGGAAGTCCGTTCTGGTCGTCGTCAAGTGCGGCCAGTCTCACGTTCAGTCCCTGATCGGGGTCAAGAAATTGCTTTATCAATCCGTGTATGCCGTCAGGATATATGGCGCGGCAGGCCTCTTCGTTGCGCTCATGTCTGAATTCGTTCCAGACGGTAACGTTGATCTTTTTATCACTCATATTAGTACACCTCTTTTGTTTTCCGGCGTGCGGCATTTGTTAGTTGGTATTATAACAGATTATATGGCAAAAGGACAAGGAGTTTGATTGATCGGGCTCTACTTCCAAAATCGTAATACCTTTTTGCCCTTTTATTTACTTTTAATGCTACGATATAAATATAGGAAGTACGAAATTTTGCAACTTTTGCAAAACTGGTCTTGCTATGTTTGAAGCTCCGTTTCCGGCCTGAAATTGAGCGAGCTCCGCCCGAAAAGACATACCAAATTCTGAATATCAAGCTTTTGGTATGTCTCGGGCTCTGTCTCCGGCCTGAAAATGGGCGTGCTACGCCTGAAAAGACATACCAAATTCTGAATATCAAGCTTTTGGTATGTCTCAGGCTCTGTCTCTGGC